>CAYJOS010000085.1:0-9622 GCA_964371875.1 uncultured Oscillospiraceae bacterium
CTTGAAAAAAAAGTTACCCCAGCGGAGCGCGTTTCCTTTTCGTCGCAACGAAAATCCCCCGTTCTTTTCGCCGAAGCGAAAATCTCCTGTTCCTTTTTGCCGAAGCGAAAATTCTCTCTTTCTTTTCACCGCAACGAAAAATCTCCTGTTCCTTTTTGCCGAAGCATAAATTCCCCCTGCGGAACACATCTCTTTTCCCAAAACAAAAACACAAGGAGGAGCAAACGCTCCTCCCCACTTCTTATTGAAAATATCCTTATTCTACGGTGACAGATTTTGCCAAATTCCTTGGTTTATCAATATCACATCCACGATATAGTGCCATGTAATATGAGAAAAGTTGCAAAGGAATTGCCGCAAGTGAGGGCATAATCGCCTCATGAGTGCTTTCAAAACTGATGATATCGTCCGCTGTTTCGCCAACACAATCAATAGTTCTATTTGTCGTAATTGCTAGAATTTTAGCACCTCTCGCTTTAACTTCTTGGGCATTACTTACAGTTTTTTCGACAAGTTTTTCATATGTCGCAACTGCAATAACCAAAGTCCCGTCGACAACAAGCGAAATTGTTCCGTGTTTTAGCTCACCAGCAGCGTATGCCTCGGAGTGAATATAGGAAATTTCTTTCAATTTCAACGAGCCTTCAAGAGAGAGAGCATAGTCAATATTTCTTCCGATGAAAAACAGGTCCTCACTGTTGAAATATTGGTAGGCAATTTTTTGTACATGCTCTTTATCATCCAGCATTTTTTGCATATTTTCTGGCAATTCGTTCATCATTTTTATAAGTGAATTATATTCATCGTCTGCAATTGTGCCACGAACTTTTGCAAAATACATAGAAAGCAAAGTCGTAGCCGCAAGCTGTGTGCTGTATCCTTTTGAGGTCGCAACAGCAATTTCAGGGCCTGCTTTTGTATAAATTACACTATCAGAAGCGTTTGCAATGCTACTTCCTTCGACATTTACAACAGAAAGAGTGTAGCCTTTTCTGCGTTTTGCTTCGTTTAATGCTTCGAGTGTGTCGGCAGTTTCGCCCGACTGACTGATTAACATTACAAGGTCATCTTCGCCGACAATTGGGTCGCAATATCTAAACTCACTCGCAAGGACAACTTCGACGGGAATTCTTGCCAGTTTTTCTATGTTGTACTTCGCAATCATGCCGACGTGATAAGCCGAACCGCAACCGATTATGAAAATTCTGTTCATTTTTTTAATAAATTCAGGCGATAGAGCCGCACTCATATCAAGCCCACCATTTACCAAAAATTGTGCGCAAGTTTTGCGAACAGCTTCGGGTTGTTCCATAATTTCCTTGAACATAAAATGTTCATAACCGCCCTTGTCAGCAGCGGAAACATCCCAGTCAATTGTTCTGATTTCCTTGTCGATTTTGTCCAAAAATGGAGTATAAAACTCAACACTATCACGGCGAACAACTGCAATTTCGTCGTCGTCGAGGTAGGTAATTTTATCTGTTAATGAGGCAATCGCAAGTGCATCAGACGCAAACATATTGAAATCATCGCCGTAAGCGACAATCAAAGGAGCGTGACTTTTCACTCCGATGATAGTTTCGGGGTCGTCAGTACACATAACACCAAGGGCGTAGCTTCCGTGAATTTCGCGAACCGCTCTTGAAACAGCTTTTAGCAAATCGCCCTCGTAATATAGGTCAATTAATTGCGCCGCAACTTCGGTATCGGTTTCTGAAACAAAAACTTTCCCACGATTAATCAGCATTTCTTTAAGAGGTTTATAATTTTCAATAATGCCGTTATGGACAATCGCAACACGTCCATTATCACTCAAATGAGGGTGAGAATTCTCGTCCGAAGGCTTTCCGTGAGTCGCCCAACGAGTGTGACCAATACCAACGCTACCGTTTAAAGTTGCACCGTCATTTGTCAAATTTTTTAGGGCTTGTAGTCTACCCATAGCCTTCGAAACTTCAAATCCCGAGCCGTTATTAATCGCAACACCGGCTGAGTCGTAGCCACGATATTCGAGCTTTTCAAGCCCATCAATTAGTATTGGCGCTGCTTGCGCATTACCTGTAAATCCAACTATTCCGCACATTTTTTCATTCTCCTATCTAAATATAAAGTTGCCCATCGAAGACGAATTCCGCAGGGCCTGTCATGTAAATCAAATTTTCTTTTTTATCCCAAGAAATTTCAAGTTCGCCACCTTTTAGTATAATTTTGGCGGTTTCATCGCTCTTTTTGTTCAAAACAGCTGCAACTAAAGTTGCACACGCTCCTGTACCGCAGGCTAAAGTTTCGCCTGAGCCACGTTCCCAAACTCGCATTTTAAGGGTATTTTTATCTATAACTTGAACAAATTCAGTGTTGACTTGTTCAGGGAAAATTTCATGTTTTTCAAATTTTGGTCCGATTTTTTCAAGCTCTAAATCGTCAACATTATCGCAAAAAATTACAGCATGAGGATTGCCCATAGACACACATGTTATGTGATATTTTTCGCCGTCAATTTCCAGTAAATGATTGACAATTTGCTCGCCATTTAAGGAAACAGGAATTTTTTCGGGCAATAATTCAGGCGAACCCATGTTAACTTTCACACTTTTAACAAGATTGTTTTCAAGCATAAGTTCAAGCGTTTTAATGCCGCTATCGGTCTCGATTTTTACAATCGTTTTGTCGGTCAATCCCTTGTCATAGACATATTTTCCAACACAACGAATGCCGTTTCCACACATTTTTCCACGAGATCCGTCAGCGTTATACATCTCCATTCTGAAGTCAGCGACGTCAGACGGACAAATTAAAATCAAGCCATCAGAGCAAACACCAAAGTGTCTTTTAGAGAGTTTAATCGCAAGATTTGGAGCGTCTAAAACTTGCTCTTCAAAGCAGTTTACATAGACATAATCGTTGCCTATTCCGTGCATTTTTGTAAATTTCATTGTAATTCCTCCGAATTTTTCCTTTAAAAAAGGGAAAACTACTAAAAAATAGGGGTGATTTATAGTGGCAATCATTCTCATAAGAACAATCATAGTTTTTGTAACAATAACCGTATCGCTTCGCCTGATGGGCAAGCGACAAATTGGTGAGCTCGAACTGTCAGAATTGGTAGTTGCGTTTCTGGTTTCAGACCTCGCCGCAAACCCTCTGCAAGATACGGGCATACCGCTTTTAAATGGTTTAGTTCCAGTTTTCGCACTCATTTGCTGTGAAATTATAATTTCGGGTTTTATCATGAAAAGCATCAAATTTCGCGCATTAATGTGCGGAAAACCTAGTATTTTGATAAAAAACGGTGAAATAATTCAATCTGAAATGCGAAGCAATCGCTTCACAATAGACGAGCTCGCCGAAGAGCTTAGAAACCAAGGTATTACAGATATTAGCAAAATTAAGTACGCCGTTTTAGAAACCGACGGTGTGTTAAACGCCATTTTATTTCCAGCTGAACAGCCAATTACGCCCTCACAAATGGGAATTTCCGTGCCTGACACAGGCTATCAAACCATAATTATCAACGACGGAAATGTCATCGAAAATAATCTAAAACTTCTAAATCTTGACAAAAATTGGCTTAATTTAGAGCTTAAAAAGCGTGGAAACTTATCGCCAAAAGAGGTTTTTATAATGACAGTCAATGACGCAAAGCAAATTTATTTTCTCGCAAAGGAGAAGAAAAAATGAAAAAGGAATTAGTCGCCGCACTCGCCTTGCTTTTGCTCTGCCTTGCGGTAGCATTCAACATTTATTTCATAAAAAACACCACGAACGAACTCTGTACTCTTGTCAAAAACTCTGAAATTTCCTTCGCTTCCGGTGATATAAATTCGGCAGAAGCTGAGCTCCGTGACGCTCTTGAAATTTGGAGTAATTTCGGAAACTATACCTATGTCGCCCTCAGGCACACAGAAATTGACACCGTTACTGACTCATTTTACGAGCTTTTGAGCGAAATAATCGACGAAAGTGATCAGGCTTATGGCAATTATGAGCACGTGCTAATTGGGCTAAATCGCATTTCAAAAATGGAAACTCCATCGCTTGGCAGTGTTTTCTAAATTAGTATTATAACATATTATAGTATAGTTTTTCAATAGTAACAAATAATTTACAAATTAATTTACTCTTTATTAAAAAATATTAACAGTTTTTCAAAATATGCTAGTATTTTGAAAACAAAAATGGAATTTTTGCTTCGCAAAAATTCCATTTTTATAGCACCTATTTGTCAAACTGCGAATTATAAAGCTCTGCATAAAACCCATTTTTTACTAGTAGTTCCTCATGATTTCCAGTTTCGATAACGTCACCGTCTTTCATGACCAAGATTAAATCAGAGTTTTTAATAGTAGAAAGCCTGTGTGCGATGACGAACGAGGTTCGATTTTCCATGAGTGTATCCATCGCTTTTTGGATTTGAAGCTCTGTTCGAGTGTCGATTGAGGAGGTCGCTTCGTCCAAAATCAGCATAGGCTTGTCGGCGATCATCGCCCTTGCGATTGTGATTTGTTGCCTTTGACCTTGGGACAATTCGAGCTTATCATTTAATATGGTATCAAAGCCCTGCTCCAAAGTTTTGACAAAATGGTGCAATCCAACCGCTTTTGTTGCTTCTCGTAGCTTTTCTTCGCTGACATTTTCTGTTGCATAAATCAAATTTTCACGCAATGTGCCCTCAAAAATCCAAGTATCTTGAAGCACCATGCTGAATTTTGAGTGTACATCTTCACGCTTTACGTCATTGATTGACACTCCATCTATCAAAATGTCGCCTGAATTAATCTCATAAAACCGCATAAGCAAGTTTACCATGGTCGTTTTCCCCGCTCCTGTTGGGCCAACTATGGCAATTTTTTGCCCTTTTTTCGCCTTTGCACTGAAGCCATTTATGATGATTTTGTCTTCTTCATAGCCAAATCTTACGTTTTTAAATTCAACATTTCCTTCAGCATTATCCAAATTTTTAGACTTAGCACTTTCTTCCGTCATTTCTTTTTCATCTAAAAATTCAAATACCCTCTCCGCTGCTGCTGTGCCTGATTGAAGGTTTTGCATTGACTGCGCAATTTGTCCTAAAGGTTGGGTGAAAAGTCTGATATAGACCATAAAAGCGACAATTATTCCGAAACTTATGCTTCCATTTAGTGCTAATAATGCACCCACAATGCACACGCAAACATAGCCAAAATTTCCTATAAATGTCATCATCGGCATCATAAGACCCGAAAGCGCCTGCGCTCTAAGAGCACTTTCCCTTAAATTTGTGTTGATAGAATTGAAAATTTCTATGGACTTATCCTCGCCGTTATAAGCTTTCACAACAGTGTGACCTGCATACATTTCCTCTATATGACCATTAATTTCACCGAGATATTTTTGGTTGTTTTTAAAGTGTTTTTGTGAAGATTTCATGACAATTAACATGAAAATGAAGCCTATAAAAGTTGAAAGAATTGCTGTTATAGTCAATGTAATATTTGTCAAAAACATCATCAAAACTGAGCCGACAAGCAAAGTTATCGCTGAAATAAACGTTCCCATAGATTGCGATAAAGTTTGACCCAAAGTGTCAACATCGTTTGTCACCCTAGACAAAACATCACCTTTTGAGTTTTTGGAAAAATAGCTCATAGGAAGGCGATTTATCTTATTAGAAATATCTGTTCGCAGATTTTTCGCTGTTTTTTGCATGACAGTTGAAATCATGACACCTTGCGAAATTGACAAAACATAGCTCACTGCATAGACAATTCCAAGCGTTAAACCAATTGCAAAAATTGCTTCCATGTCAATTCCACCGCCTGACATGCTCGCACCAATTCCTTTGGTGATTTCGTCAGTCAAAGCCGTCAGTTGACTTGGCCCCACTAGTGTCAAAATTGAACCTAGCATTGCAAAACAAATCGCAATAAACATAATATTTCTGCGTTTTCTTATATAAGAAACCAATTTTTGCACTGTGAATTTCATATTTTTGGCTTTTTCACCACCGCCACCACTGCCGGGACCAAACCCTTTACGTGGCTTGTTTTTTTCCTGTGAACCTAGTTCATATTCATCTTTACGCATGTTTAAGTTCCTCCTCCGATAGCTGAGATAGGGCAATTTGTTTGTAAACTTCGCAAGTTTCAAGCAAATCTTTATGTTTTCCTAAGCCGACAATTTCGCCGTCCTCTAGGACTATAATTTTATCGGCATCTTTGATTGTGCCAATTCTTTGCCCGACTATCAGCATGGTTGCATCGTCACATTCTTTGTTTAAAGTTTCACGCAAAATGCGGTCGGTTTTATAGTCAAGAGCAGAAAAGGAGTCATCGAAAATGAAGATTTCAGGCTCTCTATAAATCGCCCTCGCAATTGAAATCCTCTGTTTTTGACCACCAGAGAAGTTTCTACCGCCTTGTGCAACATGCGCTTCGTATTTGTTTTCGAGATTGGTTATAAAATCAGACGCTTGGGCAATTTCGATTGAACTTGCTAAATCCTCGCTGTTTTTTGAATCATTTTCACTGTCACCGAAGACAATATTGCTTTCAATAGTACCAGTAAATAGAGTAGACCTTTGGGAAACATAGCCAATCAGGCTGTTTAATGCCTTTTTCGTGTAATTTTTAACGTTGATTCCATTAACCAAAACTTCACCATCAGTTACGTCATAAAAACGTGGAACTAGGTTTATTACAGTACTTTTTCCGCAACCTGTCGAGCCGATAAAAGCGACAGTTTCGCCTTGTTTTGCGGTGAAACTTATGTTTTTAAGGACATAATCTTCAGCATCTGGGTATTTAAATGATACGTTTTTAAATTCAATTTCACCAATTTTATTATCCTGACCCTCGGTTTTATCGCCCTCGACAACACTGTCTTTTGTATCTAAAACTTCGTTGATACGCCTTGCGGAAACGCTGGCTCTGGGAAGTAGCATAAACACCATGACAAGCATCATAAATGACATGATAACCTGCATTGCATAGGAAGAAAAAACGACCATGTCTGCGAAAAGGTTTATTTTATCAGCACCCATTGCCTCGTTAATCAGCACTGCTCCGACCAAATAAACCGCCAAAACAAGTCCACTGCTTATCATTTGAATGCTAGGCATCAAAAACGACATAGTTCTTGAGGTGAAAAGGTTAGTTTTTGTTAGTTCATCGTTTGCCTTTTCGAATTTTTCAGCTTGGTATTCCTCAGCATTATAAGCCCTTACGACTGAAAGTCCGTCAAGGCTTTCTTTTGCAACTTTGTTGATATTATCGGTTAAAGTTTGTAGTTTTTTGAATTTTGGAACAGCTAAACTTAGACAAATTCCGACAATTGCAAGCAAAACCACAACTGCAATACCTGTAACTAAAGTCCATGAGCTATTCTTTTCGGCAATTTTCGCTATTGCCCAAACTGCGGTTATAGGCGCTTTTATCAGCATTTGCATACCCATTACTATTAAAAGTTGAACTTGTGTAATGTCGTTTGTTGTCCTTGTGATAAGGCTTGAAGTTGAAAATGAGTTGACCTCTTTCATGGAAAAGCCCATTACTTTTTTAAACATTTTCGACCTTGTGATGAAGGAAAAGTTCGCTGCTATAATCGAAGCGATAATTGCAACAGCAACAGAAATTAAAAGACTGCCGACTGCACATAAAATCATATATAATCCAGCCATGTAAATGTCACCCATGGCACTGCCTTCGGTCTGCACAAGTTGGGTGATTTCTGCCATATAATCAGGGATGGTTAGGTCGAGATAGGTCTGTAGACAAGTCAAAATCACGACTATCACAGCAAATAAATAATCTCGGCTTGATAGGTTTTTTAAAAGTTTAATCATTTAAGTCCTCCATTTTCATAGGTGCGAATTCTTCCATAATTGTTTTTATAGTATTAAGTTTTTCCAGTAAATTCTTAAGTTCATCAATTCCAAATTCGTCGATAATTTTTTCGACGGCTTTGAACATTTGAGTTTTTATATTCTCTGCTAAAGTTTTTCCATTTTCGCTCAATTTAACCGTGCTTGACCTCGCATCAGTTTTCGACTGGCTTTTTATTATAAAACCTTTTGCCTCTAATTTTCTCATAAGAACAGCCATTCTGGCAGAACTTATGCCCAAAGCTTTGCTGATTTCTGCGGAATTTACATCCCCCTCAGCGTCGTTTAGATATTTAATAACTGCAAATACGCCCATTTCATTTTTTTGTATTTCGCCAAAAACTTTCTGCGGTCTGTTTTGATGAAGCATATCCAGAGCACGCAAAACATCATCTTTATTTGCCATTTTATATTCCTCCTCGATTTAGTTAACCCAGTTAGCATAATAACATAGCTAACCGGGTTAGTCAACCCCTTGTACAAAGTTAATAAAATATTCATAAAAATTTGTGCTAGATATTTTTTTAACATATATAATTTCCATGTGAAAAAATGTCATTTTTCACATCGTGAAAATTATTTGCATATTATGCAATAATTATGTGTGTGTTGGGAAGATGCTCCGCAAGGGTGAAATTATGCTAATATTCTATTGAAATCACTTTCAAATTGTAATATCATATATTTGTCGCTAGATTGAATAGTATGTTTTTGTACAATTTGTATAAAATTATTTTACAAAACTATTAACTATGTCTTTTCCAATTTTTTACATAATAAAAAATCTGGAAAAATCAGTAAAACTAACAAAAAAATCAGTCATGCAACACAGAAATGGATTAGGGAGTGATCAAATGAAAAAGGAAACCGTACTGGAAGTTAAAGGTATACAAAAATCTTTCTCCGGTGTACACGCTCTTAAGGGCGTTGATTTGGACATTCGCAAAGGTGAAGTACATGCTGTTGTCGGTGAAAACGGTGCAGGTAAGTCAACTTTGATGAAAGTTTTAACAGGTGTTTACCATATGGACGCAGGTGAATACTACTACCACGGCGAACGAGTTCACTTGACCGATGTTCAGCAATCTATCAAAATGGGCGTATGTTGTATCTACCAAGAACTAACAATTGTCCCAATGCTTGATGTAGCAAGCAACATTTTCCTTGGCAACCTACCTATGAAAGGTAAAGTCATAGATTACAAAAAACTTTACGCAGACACCGAAGCAATTTTGGAAAGACTTGGTCTTAAAGTTTCACCAAAAACTATGACAGGTGACCTATCTGTCGCTCAGCATCAGATGATTGAAATCGGTCGTGCGCTTGCAAGAAACACTCAAGTTGTTATCATGGATGAACCAACTTCTTCACTAACTGACGTTGAAATTGAAGTTTTGTTCAAACTTATGAAATCACTAACAGACCAAGGTATCGCAATTTTCTACATATCTCATAAACTTGAAGAAATCGTTGCAATTTCAGACAGAATTTCCGTTTTCCGTGACGGAGAAAAAATCACAACCTTTGACAATGTTGATGTCACTCATGAAATGATTATCAAACATATGATAGGTCGCTCAATCGAAAACTACTATAATAAAGTTCCTGCAAAGCAAGGCGATGTAGTTTTAAAAGTTGAGAACCTATCAAAGAAAAACTGGTTTAAAGATGTTAACTTTGAAGTTCGTGCCGGTGAAGTCGTTGGATTTTACGGACTTGTTGGTGCTGGTCGTTCCGAAATTATGGAAACAATTTTCGGTGCGA
>CAYJOS010000086.1:0-9552 GCA_964371875.1 uncultured Oscillospiraceae bacterium
AGTATAACATGTTAATAATGAAAATTCAAATAAAAAAAGCCGAAAATCATGCGATTTTCGGCTTAAATTTTACTTTTTATTCCATTCCCATTAGCGTTTTAAATTCTTCTTCGCTTAAAATTTGAACTCCAAGTTCCTGAGCTTTCGTAAGTTTTGACCCAGCCTCAGCACCAGCCACTACGTAGTGGGTTTTTTTGGAAACCGAGCCAGCGGCTTTTCCGCCTTTTTGTTCTATAATCGCCTTGGCTTCGTTTCTGGAAAGTGTTTCCAATGTTCCTGTTAAAACAAAGGTTTTTCCAGCAAATTCTGTTTCTGTTGGGATATTCAAGCCCTCCATGTTGACTTCGGCGGTCTTTAAAAGTTCAATTTCATTTTTCGCAAAGTCGCTCGTCAACCAGTCAAATAAAAACTGAGCTGTGATTGGCCCGATATCGGCTACAGCGGTAAAATCTTCCACAGTTGCAGAAAGTAGCCCATCCATATTTTTGAATGAATTAACTAAATTTTTCGCCATTTTTTGTCCAACTTGACGAACGCCGTAAGCAAAAAGTAGTCGTTCCAAGCTGTTCGACTTGCTTTTTTCAATAGATTTAATAAGATTTTCGGCTGATTTTTTTCCCATTCTATCTAATTTTTCAATATCTTCTGCTTTTAGGGAATAAATGTCAGCTGGGGTTTTTATCAGCTCAGAATTTACCAAAAGTTCTACAATCGCTCCGCCTAAACCTTCGATATCCATGGCATTTCTGTGCGCAAAATGGGTGAGTCTGCGTAACAATTGTGCTGGACAATCAGACCCTGAGCACCTAACAGCAGCGGCATCTTCATCCTTTTCGGTTGGAAAATTACAAACAGGGCAAGTGCTCGGAAGTTCATATTTTTCGGTATTTTCAGGTCTTTTATCAATATTTACGGATAAAATCTCAGGAATTATCTCCCCTGCTTTTTGAACTAAAACAGTATCACCTATTCTCAAATCCAAATTGTCAATAAAATCCTGATTGTGTAAAGTTACATTTGTAACCGTTGTTCCAGCTAGGCGAATTGGCTCAATGACCGCCTTGGGGGTCAGCACCCCTGTGCGCCCAACTTGCACAACAATTTCTCGCACGACGCTCTCTTTTTTCTCGGCTGGATATTTGTAAGCGGCTGCCCACCTTGGGGCTTTGGCAGTGCTTCCGAGAGTGGCTCTTTTTTCCAGATTATCGAGTTTTATAACTGCACCGTCGAGCTCATAAGGAAGCGTTTCACGCATATTTCCAAATTCTTCAACCGCCATGGCACACTCGTTAAAATCTCTGCAAATTTTAGGTTTTACAGTCGGAAAGCCCATTTTTTCTAACTCTGAGAGCGTTTCTGCATGGGATTTATAGGAAGTATTTGTCGAAATTTGTATATTAAAAATCACAATATCAAGTCGTCTTTGTTCTGTGACCTTGCTGTCTTTTTGTCGCATAGCGCCCGCGGCAGCATTTCTAGGATTTGCCAAAAGTGCCTCTTCGGCGAGTTCTCTCTCGTGATTAATTTCCAAAAAAACCTCTTTCGACATGTAAACTTCACCACGAACTATAATTCGTTCTGGGGCATTTTTGAGTTTTTTTGGAAGGGATTTTATGGTTTTTAAATTGTCAGTGACGTCCTCACCTGTCGTTCCGTTGCCACGGGTTGCGCCTTGGAATAAAATTCCATTTCTATATTCGACCGCAACGGAAAGTCCGTCAACCTTGGGTTCAACAACGAAAACGGCGTCGCCGCCCAAGTCATTTTTTATCTTGTTGCAAAAATTTTCAAGCTCCCCGAACGAGAAAATATCATTAAGACTTTCGAGAGGAACTTCATGTGCAACAGGCGAGAATTTTGTCGAAATATTTCCACCAATCACTTGAGTTGGAGAGGTTTCCGTAATAAATTCGGGGTGTTCTTCTTCCAATTTTTTCAATTTTTGCATCAGTGCATCATATTCAAAATCCGAAATTTTGGGCGCATCATCGTCATAATAAGCCTTGCTATGTCCACGAATTTCTTCTCTTAAATTCTCAATTTCCATTTCAAAAATATTCATTATTAGTATTTACTCCATACTGATGTAAGTATTTGGAACAGTGCCGACAATGACAGTTTCTGCCACAACAACCTCCGTCACAACGGTAGTTTGCGCAATATCCCAAGGAATTAATATGTCAATATCAACAATTACATCAAAAATTATCCTATGTTTTGTCTGATTTATCCCCGCACTTTGGATATCATTTCTGAACTCAATTCTGGAAGAAGTTAGCATAATAATATCCAGCGGAACTTCAGGTCCTCGACCCAAAAGCAAGCTACTTCCGACCAAGTTTCCGAGCGGAATGCTCAATTCAACCACCCGATTGTCCGCCCTTCCGACCACATCAGAGAGCATTTGCGAGGAAAGTATGTTAATTTCTGCCATATTTGTGGTAATGGCTGTGACAAGCCCATCGGCATTTTTTTCCAGTGTCACAAACCGCTCATAGCTGACATCATCAGTGTTCATTCTGGCGGTAATTGTCTCGTTTACCTCGATTGTGACGGCGTCAATTGCGTCCGACATCGCCATTTCCATGGAAACTCGTCGTAGAAAAATGACGGAAAATGTAAAAATTACCATAAGGAAAATCAACCAAAAATAAACGACAATTTTCCTTTTTTGTCGTTTATTTAGGTAAAAACCGTACTTTTTCGGGCGACGTTTGTAATACATAAAGACCACCTCTATGTATTATATGCAAAACGCTAGTCCAACATTTCATCAACTGCGAGCATAATTCCAAGTCTGCCCGACTCGAAGGTCAAGCCACCTTGCAAAAAGGCATAATATGGCTCTCGCATAGGGCCGTCGGCGGAAAGTTCAATGGTCGAACCCTGAACAAATGAACCAGAAGCCATGACAACTTCGTCCTCATACCCCGGCATGGGGGCGGCGACAGGCGTGACGTAGGAGTCCACAGGTGCGCCGAACTGAATTCCACGGCAAAATTTCAATAAATTGTCAGGATTTCCAAGCTTTACTATTTGGACAATGTCCGAGCGAAAATCTGTAGCTGATGGGCTGGACTCAAATCCAAATTCTTCAAGCATTCCTGCGCAAAAAACTGCGGTTTTCATCGCCTCAGCGACAGTGTGCGGAGCCATGAAAAGTCCCCTATAGAGCAGTCCGTTGTTGCCTAAAGTTGACCCACATTCTCCACCAATTCCGGGGGTGGTCAACCTAAATGCGGCACGCTCAACAAACTTCTCTTTTCCGGCGATATAGCCACCTGTTGGGGCAATTCCCCCACCGGGATTTTTGATAAGTGAACCTGCAATTAGGTCGGCGTCGTACTCACTAGGCTCGTGTTCTTCGACAAATTCACCGTAGCAGTTATCGACAAAAATTGCAATATTAGGGTTGGTTTCACGTACTATTTTAATCATTTCGGCAATTTCTGAAACATTTATGGCTCTTCTTGTGGAATAGCCCCTAGAGCGTTGAATCATAACTGAGCCAACTTTTGGGTTTGAACAAGCCTTTTTGATTGCATCAAAATCAGGGCTTCCATCTTCGTTCAAATCCACAAAATCGAAGTCCACACCATAGTGTTTTAGCGAGCCGTAATAGTCATTTTTGACCCCAATTGTGGACAAAATTGTGTCATAAGGCATACCAGAAAGCGATAGCAAAGTGGTGTTTGGCTCGGCGATTGCGAATAGCGCACAAGCGATTGCGTGAGTTCCGTTTACCATGGAAAGTCTTACCAAAGCACTTTCAGTTCCGAAAACTCGGGCGAAAATTTTGTCTAAAGTATCACGTCCAAGGTCGTCGTAACCGTAGCCTGTTGTCCCTGCGAACATGGTTTCCGAAACTCGAAATTCACGGAAAGCGTTCATGATTTTTTCGGTGTTTAGCTTAGAAATTCGCATTATTTCTTCAAATTGCGGAGCAATTTTCTTTTCAACTAACTCCGCTTTTTGACGAATTAGTTCCCTCATACGTTGCCCTCTGCGATTTCATCAAGGAAACATCTTGTCAGCGAAAGCATGTTGTCGAAGTCCTTGGAGTCTGCTATGCAAGCAGGAGAATGTAAATTTCTTACAGCACAAGCAATGCCGATAGTCGCAACACCACTGCGTGATTTTTGAACAGCTGCGCCATCAGTTCCGCCAGCGATGAAGCGTTTTGGTTGCCATTTAATTCCGAGTTCTTCGGCTAAACTTGTGATAGATTTGTGTAAATTTCTGTCATAAATTGCACCTTTATCCATAAACGGAATAACAAGTCCGTCGGACAATTTGCATACCTCTTTTTCGGGCTTTACGTCGGGTAAATCCGCCGCTGTTGTGCCCTCTAAAACTATGCACAAATCGGGCATAATCGTGTAGGCGGCGACCGTTGCGCCACGAAGTCCAACCTCTTCTTGGGTGGTAAATGCAAAATATGTGTCGCAAGGTAAATCGGACTCGATTAGCTTAATCATAGCCGCACAGCCTAGTCTGTCGTCTATCGCTTTCGCCTTGATAAATCCATTGCCAAATTCTACAACAGAGTCATCAAAAACTGCAATATCACCAAGTCTTACAAGGCTTTCAGCCTCTTTTCTGCTGGTGCAACCGATGTCAATATACATCTCGTGAACCTTTGGAATTTTCTTTTCTTCATCACGGTCAACCAAGTGGTAAGCCTTAATTCCGACCACTCCAGCGATACGATTTTCGCCTACATAAATTTTCTTTCCGATTACAACACGTCTGTCAACTCCGCCGACAAACTCAAATTTTAGGTAACCGTCCTCGTCGAAATTTGTAATAATCATGCCCACTTCATCCATATGAGCGCAGAGCATTACACGTTTTTCTATGCTTTTTGCACCTTTTTTGAACACAATTAGGTTTCCAAGTGCATCAGTTTCGACTTTATCTGCAACAGGCATAATTCTCTCGAGTATATAATCTCGAACTTCATTTTCACTGCCTGATACGCCACTTAAATAGCAAAGTGTTTTTAATGTTTCAATCATTTTCGCTATTTCCTTTCTCTATTTTTCTTCGCCGAGGGCAATAACTGTTGCGACAATTAGCTTAACCGCACTGTCGCAGTCGGCTATGTGAACAGTTTCCACAGGGCTGTGCATGTACTTTGTAGGAATTGACAATAGTGCAGTTTTAACACCCTCACGTGCGACTTGAATTACCCAAGCATCTGTACCACTTCTTCCAGAAATCACCTCTAATTGGTGCTTAATATCAAGCTCCTCAGCAGCGTTTACAATCATTTCTGTGAAAGGTTTATTCATGTTTGGCCCAATTCCGATGGCAACACCCTCGCCCATTTTCATGGTTTCAAATTTCTTCGAATCAGGGGTTAACGCATGGGTGACATCTAGGGTGATTGAAAGTTGAGGATTGATTTCAAAAGCACCCGTAATCGCACCACGGCAACCGAGTTCTTCCTGAACCGAGAACAGGCAAGCGATGTTCACAGGCAAATCCATAGCGCAGAGATTTTCCATGGCTTTTATGATGATTGCAGTGCAAGCTCTGTCGTCCAGCGCCTTTCCGCAGAGCATATTTTCGCCTAGTTCAAAGCACCCTCCGACGAAAACACAAGGTGTTCCCAGCGGAATTTTTTCAACTGCTTCCTCTTGGCTTAGTCCGACATCAATGAACATATTTTTGACATCTATTGCCTTTTCAGAGTCCCCAGCCTCCATGACATGCGGTGGCAAGGTGTCGATGACTCCATAAATTGGCTCATCTGTCAAAATTTTGATTTCACGAGCAGGCAACATCCGAGGGTCAATTCCGCCTATGCATGAAAATCTCAAAAATCCTTTTTCGTGGCCAGTGACGATAAATCCAATTTCATCCATATGCGCGTTAAGCATGAGTGTCACGGCATTTGGTTTTCCACAACGTTTCAGCCCGATAACATTTCCCATTACGTCGGTGAAAATGTCGTCTGTGAAGGGTTTTAAAAGTTCTCTGACTCGTCCGCTGACCACTTCTTCAAAGCCAGATGGCCCCGGTGCAGCGGAAAGTTCTTTAATAATTTCACGAAGTTCCATATTTTTCTATTACTCCATTTCAAGTATGATTTGTTTGAAAATCTCGCCTCTTTCGGCAAAATTCTTAAATTTATCGAAGGAAGCACACGCAGGTGAAAGCAAAACAATGTCGCCCTCTTTTGCAATTTCCCTTGTTTTTAAAATCGTTTCCCTAAAGTCATCTATCACAAAAATTGGAAGTTTTTCTGCATCATATTCAGGGTGAGATGTGACTGCAACTTTGATTTTTTCGGCAGTTGCACCAGTCAAAAACAGGGCTTTTACCGACTTCAAAACGTCCTCAACCATAGGCTCAAAGGGGATTAATTTGTCGTATCCGCCAGCAACCAAAATGAGTTTTTGATTGAAAGAGCGAAGCCCTGCAACCGTTCTGGTCGGACTTGAAGAAACCGAATCGTTATAATATTTCACGCCATCAAGCTCACGAACAAGCTCTAAACGGTGGGCAACTCCGCCGAAATTTTTCGCAACTTTTTTGAAGGCATCAAAGCCAACAAAACTGTCAGTTGCACAAAAAGCTGCCATGTAATTTTCGACATTGTGGTCGCCTGGAAGTAAAATTTCATCCTTGGACAAAAGCGCTTCAGCATTTCCATTTATTGATTTATAAATTGTCATATTTTCATAGAAATATCCGTTTTTCACTCTGTTTTTTCTGCTGAAAGTTAAACTTTTAGCTTTAGATTTTCCAATTAATTCAGCTGTTTCTATGTTGTCTTCATTTAAAATAGTGGTGTCATTTTCAAGTTGTGATTTAAAAATATTTTCCTTAGCCTCAATATAATCCTCATAATTTGGGTGAATATCGAGGTGGTTTGGGGAGATATTTGTAATCACGCTGACGCTTGGTTTGCACTCCATACTGTGGAGCTGAAAAGAGCTGAGTTCAAGCACCGCAAAATCGGTTTCGCTCATATTTTCCGCATCACAAAGCAAGGGTTTTCCGATGTTTCCACCCAACCAAACCTTGTGTCCACCTGCTTTTAAAATCTCAGAAATCAGCGTTGACGTCGTGGTTTTTCCGTCACTTCCTGTGATTGCAATGATTTTACAAGGGCAAAATTTAAAGAAAAGTTCCATTTCCGAGGTGATTTTCGCACCATTTTCAGACGCTTTCACAAGCTGGGGTGCAAAGGGGTGAAGCCCTGGTGTTCTGAAAATAATGTCAAAATTTAGGTTTTCCAAATAATCTTCACCAAGGCAAAGTTTTGCTCCCAAATTTTCCAATTCTGTGGCGGTTTCGCCCATTTTTTCATGAGTTTGCTTGTCGCAAACAGTTATATTTATGCCATTTTCGCACAATTTTTTTATAAGCGGTTTGTTGCTCACTCCTGCGCCAATAATTGCTATGCGTTTGTCTTTTATAGTTTTGATATAGTCATTTAATGTCATAATTATGAACATTCCTTTCACAAAAACATACCTATATATTATATATCTAAATTTAAAAATTTTCAACAAAAATTACAATTTATTTTATAAAAGGTTGACAGTTTTATCAGTTTAGGGTAAAATTATCAAACAAGTAAGCTGAACGGTCGCAGGTATAAGGGGAAACCCTGTGCGTGAGGAAAGTCCGGGCTTCATAGGGCGAGGATAGTGGGTAACGCCCACCGGAGGCGACTTCAGGAAAAGTGCAACAGAGATATACCGCCTGGAATTTTTCAGGTAAGGGTGGAAAGGCGAGGTAAGAGCTCACCCATCGGCTGGGAACAGTCCGATGCTGTAAACTCTATTCGGAGCAACACCGTGGAGAGAACAATGTTTGCCCGACAGTTCTCGAGGAGGTGGCTTGAGCGGCATGGCAACGTGTCGCCTAGATAGATGACCGTTTTTAACAGGACCCGGCTTACAGGCTTACTTGTACTATAAAAAATAATCGCACATTATCGACTTTGATAATGTGCGATTTTATTTATTTTTCGGCTAAAATTCTTCCCATAAGAACGCCCATAACAGAGCTCATCATCAGTCCACGAGTCCAACCAGAGGAGTCACCAAGACAATAAAGCCCCTTGACGCTCGTGTTGAAATTCTTGTCCATAACTACCTTATTTGAATAAAATTTCAATTCTGGTGAATATAAAAGTGTTTCATACGAAGCAAAACCAGGCACAACATGATCCATCGCCTTGATGAAATTGATGATATTTGTCATCGCTCTGTAAGGCATTGCCGCAGTGATATCTCCAGCGACCGCATCGGGCAAAGTCGGGCGAATATTAGAGCGAGAAAGCTCGTCCTGCCATGTTCTTTTTCCGTCCAAAATATCACCTAAACGCTGAACTAAAATGCTTCCAGCGGCAAGCATATTTGTGAGTTCACCAACTTTTTGAGCGTAATCAATTGGTTGATTAAACGGATAAATAAAGTTGTGTGAACACAAAATCGCAAGGTTGGTGTTTTTACTTTTTAACTCTTTATAGCTGTGTCCGTTGACAACCGCAAGGTCATTATCATAGTTTTCTTGCGAAACAAATCCGCCTGGATTTTGGCAAAATGTGCGAACTTTATTTTTAAATGGAGCTGGGTAACCGATTAGTTTTGACTCATACAAAACATTGTTTACAGTATCCATAATTTCATTTCGAACTTCAACCCGAACACCTATATCAACAGTGCCAGGTTGATGTTCGATTTTGTGTTTAACACATAGTTTTTCAAGCCAATCAGCTCCACGTCTACCTGTTGCGACTATGGTGTGCTCGGCGGAAATGTCAAAAGCTTCGCCTGTTCCCTGAACCGTGACGCCTATGCACTCGTTGTTTTCAAGTATAGGACTTATGCACTCATGATTGAATAAAATTTCAACTCCGTTTGCTAACAAATGCTCCTGAATTGCAAGATAAAGACTCTGGGCTTTTTCTGTTCCAAGATGTCTGATTGGACAATCGACAAGCTTTAATCCAGCACGAATTGCACGGCTTCTGATCGCCTTAACTTCGTCAGAGTCACCCAAGCCCTCGATTGCAGTATCTGCACCGAATTGCAGGTAAATTTTATCTGTGTAATCTATGGTTTCCTGTGCAAGTTCAGCGCCAATTAGGTCAGGTAAATCGCCTCCAACTTCATAGCTAAGGCTAAGTTTTCCATCAGAAAATGCACCAGCACCCGAAAACCCAGTGGTGATGTGGCAATATGGTTTACATTTAATACATTTTTTGGTAACACTTTTTGGACAGTGACGTTTTTCAACAGCCCTACCCTTTTCAACTATGACAATTTTCATATTTGATTTTTTATTCAAAAGTTCTAATGCTGCAAAAATCCCCGCAGGCCCAGCACCTATAATAACGACATCAGTTTTCATAATAAATCTCACTTTCAGGCAAAAAGCCAAAAGTATAATACACTTTAATTAGCTAAAAGTCAATAGAGGAATAGTAGAAAATAATGTAAAAAAATTGTTCATTTTTTTCTTGACAAAATTGTCTATAGCGTATATACTGCATATATACAGTATAGGAGGTATGCACGTGAATATTCA
>CAYJOS010000087.1:0-9390 GCA_964371875.1 uncultured Oscillospiraceae bacterium
GCATACTATCAAATCTTAGAAGCGAGCAACGGACACGAGCACACAATGTCCGAGGATGGAGAAATTTGGACGAAGCTTCACTAAAAGCAACATGACATACATGCATGATGGTGAGCATATGTACAAGAATTTTGAAAGTATATGCAGATGCTTTTAATGTGCAAATATTTCAAGCTTACTATCGTAAATCAATAGTGAAACTGTTGTTGCAAATTTTGTTGCTGGCATAAAACTCGGCGCAAAACTAATGCAAGAGTTAATTAATTAAAGAAAAAATCTTGAAACCGAGCCACTTTGACTTTTTTGTCAGAGTGGCTTTTTTAAGTTCAGAAAAAGGAAAATTCATTTATAAAAATCAGTTGAAGGGTAAATCTGGCGACACAATTCACGACAGCAGATATAATCTAGAAATAGCGCGCACCAGCAGAGGAGGTCCATTCAGTGGACATCCTTGTTTTAGATTGTATTGCCGTTTTGACCATACACAGCTATGTAAGGCATGCTGCGGCAACAGATGCCGACATTGAAAATGCACCAAAATGGGCAAATGAAATCAAAGGCAAACTATCACAAGGTATGCTTATTATGCCTTATGAAATTGGGGATTTTGCAAAAAGAATAGACATGTTTTTGTCTATATACAAAAAACCGGAAGTTGATGAAGCCGTTGTCAGTGCAATGAAACAAGAGAGCTTATTGGCTTCAAGAGGCTGTCGCATTAAGCCCCATAAAAACAAATTCGAACACTTGCGACATGCCCATCTTCATACTAAAAAGCTTTTATGGAAATAATTGACCCATAAAAATTAACAAAAATTGTACCTTTATTTTAGTGACAATTTCATATATTATAAGCCTATCAAAAGCAAAAACACACACTACATCGATAAAGAGAGTGATTACAATGGAATTTACCGACACACAAAAGAACAGACTTGTTCAATTGGGAATAGGCGAAAAAATTTGTAAAAAAACTTTCTCTGACGATAGTGAGCGCAACAGGGAATATGCTTTTCTTGAAAAATCTGCAGTGCGAGAAAATCGAAATGCACTCAAAAATTTTTTAACAGACGGACATAAACCTGAGCTTTTGAAGCTTCAAAGAAGACTTGAAGATGCACTACATAACGAGGGTTTTTCACAGGTAACAACACCGCAAATTATTCCAACAAAATTTTTGCACAAGATGAATGTTACGGATGAAAACGCACTTTATGAACAAGTTTTTCATTTGAATAACAAGACTTGCCTCAGACCTATGCTTGCACCAAATTTATATGATTTGTCGAAAAATCTGTTAAATATTGCAGATTTACCGCTAAGAATTTTCGAAATTGGTTCATGCTTTAGGAAAGAGTCAGAGGGAAAATCTCATTTAGAAGAATTTACAATGTTAAATCTCGTCGAATGGGGCACGCCTTTAGAAAAAAGAGCCGACAGAATTTGCAAACTTGCAAAAATTGTCATGGACGCTGCCGAAATCAATGATTGGAAAATCGAAAACGAAAATTCAATTGTTTACGGTGAAGGTCTTGATATTGTCAGCTCGCAAGGATTGGAACTTGCTTCCTCCTCGATGGGTCCTCATGTTCTGGATAGCGCTTGGGGAATTACCTCTTCTTGGGTTGGAATTGGCATTGGTTTGGAAAGACTCTTGATGCATAAATATTCAACAAGTGGTATTCATAGATATGCAAAAAGTATTGCATATTTAAATGGCTCAAGACTTAATATCAAATAAAATATTGCTTAATTTATATACAATAATTTCAAGGAAGAAATGCCTAAGCTTCATTTAAACATGGAGGGTGAATCGTAGTGATTATGCGGACTCTAAATCCGTACAGACGGGTGCGACTCCCGTACTCTTCGCCAAAGCTTAGGTCGGTATAGAAAATAGCAAGATTAATAAAAAATCACTTAAAAGTTTAGCGATGGTGCTAGCTTATAGGTGATTTTTTGTTTTTAAAGAGGTAATTGTTATGGAAAAAAAGCGATATGAACGAAAAAGTCAACCACTGCTAAAGCTTATTGACAAGATAAAACTCTGGCCTTCGAGAAAAGGAATTCTTCACGGAATTAAAACAGTGGAACAGCGCGGAGAACTACTTTTAATCACCACACATTGCGGAGAAAATTTCACTGTGAAAAATTCAAGACACAGCAGAAGTGATCGATGGCTTAGGAATAGATATGCATTAAATACATGCAAAAAGTGCAAAGTTCCAGAATGGAAATTGGAAAAATATTCAGCAACGGTATTTAGGTAGAAGGAGGTGTTTGGCTATGAAAAAAGCTTCGATTTGTATAATAGGCGGAAAATTACAGGGTGTTGAAGCTTGCTATCTTGCTAAAAAAGCAGATTTTCATGTGACACTAATTGACAAAAACGAAGAATGTCCAGCCAGGAAATTAGCCGACGATTTTCATTGTTTAGATGTATTAAAAGATGATATAAATGCGGTTTTAACTAAGTGCGAAATGGTAATTCCAGCAATAGAGGACAGAGCTATTTTGCAGAAATTAGAGAAGATTTGCAAAGCAAATAACATTGTTTTTGCCCATGACAGCAGAGTATATGACATAAGTTCAGATAAAATAAAATCTGACGAACTATTTAAAAAACTGGAAATTAAAGCACCGAAAACTTACCCAGATGCGCCCTTTCCCTTGATAGTAAAACCCAGTGGTGAAAGCGGTTCAAAAGGTGTTGTTAGAGTTAGGAACAAAGCTCAACTTGACGCTGTTTTGAAAAACTGCACTACACCTCAAGTAGTTCAAGAATTTGTCAAAGGCCATTCATTTTCAGTTGAAGTCATAGGTGACGGAGTGAATTTTTATCCACTTCAAATAACACAAATAATTACCGATGAAAATTATGATTGCAACAGAGTTTTAGCGGGTTTTGAACTCAGCGACAAATCTAAAAATGATATGTATAACATAGCGAACACGCTTGGAAAAGCCTTAAATATTCATGGTGTTTTCGACATAGAAACCGTCCTTTATAAGGGTGAGATGTACGTCCTCGAAATTGACGCAAGACTGCCCAGTCAAACGCCAACAACAGTGTTCTATTCAACAGGCGTAAACATGGTTAAAGAGCTTTATAAAATGCTTGTGCAAAAGATTTTTGAGCTTCCTCCAATTAATGAAATTAACTGTGTTGTCTATGAACATATACTGATTAACGAGGACGAAAAAAGCATAAAATTTCTAGGTGAAAACATCATGGGAACACACGGAAAACTGGAAATTTTAAAGGATTTTCACGGCGCTGATGAGGCAATTGTTAGTGAATTATCGGAGGACTCCACTCGTGTTGCAACCTTAATTTTTTCCGACGAAAAGTGGTCGGAAGTTTGGGGCAAAAGGAACGTAACTGTCCAATCTATCTCAAACTATTTAAGGCACAAGGAGAGCGAAAATGGATAACTATATAGTCGAAATTTCTGTAAACGATTTGCTCCCTAAGGCACAGGAATATATGTCAAAAATGTGCGGTTTTAACAGGGCAAACGACAGGGCAAAAAAAGCTCTTGAGCGTGCAAACAAGATACAAGAGGAATTCTTCAACGAAGCTTGTGTTCCTGTTTTGATGGCTGAGGCAGACGGAGATATAATTGAAGAAAACAACATAAAAATAGGCAAAAAACCTATAAAATGCAACGTTTTGGATAGATTAAAGGGTTCAAATATTGAAAAAATCAAAATGTTTATGCTTCGTTCTCCTATGCCTGACCTATCAAAACTTCCCATAAGTCAGATGTATTTAGCCGACACTTGGCAAACCGCATTTGTCGATTCTGCTAGAGATTATTTAAGAGAAAATTTCCAAAAAGAGAGCGAAAATTTATTTGTAACCGACGCAATAGGCCCTGGGTTATATGGCATGGATGCCTACTCACTTTCAAACTTTTTCGAGGTCATGGATGGAGAAAAAGTTGGAATAAAACTTGAAAGTTATGGCATGATGCACCCAGTAAAAAGCATAGCAGGACTCTTCCTTTTTGTTGATAAAAAAGTAGCTCTACCCCCTCTAAATTGTAGAGATTGTATTGGAAATAAATCTGGCTGTGTTCACTGTAAAAACTACGCTATGAAACAATAAATTCGAGGTGAAAAAAATGTCGAGATTAACCGAAAAAGACATTGAAAACGTGACCGTTTCCTTACAAAAATTAGACGAGGATTTTCTAAAAATCACAGGCAAAAATATGCGAGAAATTTCTGCTTTTGCTGTTGGAAATGAGAGCTTGAACTTTGAAAATCTCAAGGTCGCAGTCGTTCCCATCACCTCGGGACTGGGCATAATCGGCGGTTTTTCTCAAACGGTTTGCGAGATTTTAAAGCACATAGGCGTTGATGCTTTCGTGACCGAAAAAACCGACGTTTCTGGCATATACGAAGCGTTTCAAAAAGCAAACTGCGTATTTTACGCCGACGACGACACTTTCATAGCTGTCAACCACATAAATGGAAAAATTAGCGAAAATTCAGAGGCTACAGGCTTAGGTTTTGCATCTGCTCTGGCGCTGGCTTCAGGCGATATAAAAGGTAAGGAAGTTCTGGTTTTAGGTGCTGGCAAAGTTGGTCTTGCGGCGGCGGATTTCCTACACAAAAAAGGTGCTAAAATTTACATATACGACCCAAATAAAGATGAAAATGATAATCTACCCTATCAAAAAGTTCAAAATCCTGATGGGAAAAGATTTTCATATATAGTGGAGGCAACTCCATGCAAAGCAGTGGTAAACGAGAAAAACGCAAGCGAAAATGCGGTTATAACCGCTCCCGGTGTTCCGTTTGGTGTTTGTCCCGAATTTGCCAAAAAAATCTCAAAAAGCGGAAATATTATTCACAATCCGCTAGAATTGGGTGTCGCTGCAATGATGGCGCAAATCGTCTAATTGCTGACAATATTTAATGGAGGGTATCAAAATGAGCAAAGAATCAATTTTCGAAAAACTGAAAGAATCTATCGTTGAAATGGACGAAGATTTGGCGGTTGAAGCGGCAAACGAAGCTGTTGCCGAGGGTCTTGACCCAACTGAGTGCATCGCTGGCGGACTTTCTGCTGGTATGCAGGTTATGAGTGACCTCTTTGACGATGGTGAAGCTTTCGTTCCTGAGCTACTTATGGCGGCTGAAGCTTTTGAAGCGGCTGTCGGCGTTATGACTTCTGGTCTTTCCGACGAAGAAAAAAGCCAGTCAAAAGAAGGTGTTGTGCTAATTCACACTGTTGAAGGCGACATTCACGACATCGGAAAAAATATTGTTAAAACCATGCTTGTTGCAAATAACTTTGAAGTTCATGACATGGGACGTGATGTTCCTGTTGAAGATGTTATTGAAACAGCGAAGAAAATAAAAGCTGATATCATTTGTGGTTCCGCTCTGATGACCACAACTATGCCTGCACAAAGACAGGAAATCGACACTCTAATCGAAGAAGATATCAGAGAACAATTCATTTGTATGTACGGCGGCGCACCTGTTTCTGCTGAATGGTGTGAAAAAATCGGTGCTGACGCTTATACAGAAACAGCTACTGACTGTGTAGTTGTTGCTAAAAAATTAATGATGGCAAAGAAAGGGGCTTAAACATTATGAAAGCAGTTGCGAGAAATCTGACTGTCTATGATGTTTATGAGCGTGCGAAAAAAGGACCTAAAATGCCCGAAAATGATTGGGATTTTAAAATGGTTCCGCAAACCGCTAAGGCGCTCAAGAAAAAATACAACATCAAAATGGACAAAACTAAAATCATCCCCGAGGATAAGGAACTTATCAATAATTTGTTCCAAGCGGGTCTTGAAATGCTTGAAACTTGCGGTATCTACTGCATAGATACAGGCAGAGTTATCAAATACACAAGAGATGAAATTTTACATGCGCTCAATTCCGCTCCCGACCATTTCACTTATGGTACTGGCGCTGAAGCTCACTATGTAACACCTCGTGCATTTGACTCTAAAAAAGCTCCTCTTATCCAAGGTGGCCCAACTGGTTCTCCTTGTTCTGAAGAACTTTTCATGCAAATCCACCAAAGTTATGCTCAAGAACCTATTGTTGACACAATAGTTGACGGTGTTCTTCAAACTGTTATGGGCTATGACCCGCAACCTGGAACACCATATGAATTAATGGCTGTCCGCTCCGAACTTTTACAAGTTCGTGAAGCACAAACTCGTGCCGGTAGAACTGGCATGGGATTGTAGGGCAGCGAGACTTCACTAAGTGCCGCAGGCGTTATTTCTTCTGATTTCCCAGGTGGAATGCGTCCTGACGACTCTCATGAAGTCTCGCAGCTCAACGAACTTAAGATAGATGTCAGCGCATTGTGTGTAGGTGCACACTATGCTTTGGCAGGCGTTAACGTCATGGTAGAGCAGATGCCTATCTACGGCGGATACGCAGGTGGTCTTGAGGAAACTACAATCGTTGACGTTGCTACTACAATTAATAGTTTTGTTATGTTACAAGGAACTTGGCACCTCGACGGGCCTGTTCACGTAAGATGGGGCATTACAACATCAAGAGAGGCTCTTGCTGTTGCAGGTCACGCTTGCCGAGCAATCGAAGAGAATACCCACTTAATCCTAGGTAACCAATATTACACACTAGCTGGCCCTTGCACTGTTATGTGCCTTCTTGAAACAGCGGCGCAAGCAATTACAGACACCGTTTCAGGTAGAGAAATTCTATCAGGTGTTGCGGCGGCTAAAGGTGTATCAACCAACATGTTTACAGCTATGGAAGCTCGCATGATGGGTGAAGCGGCACACGCTGTTGCCGGTATGGATGTTGCAGAAATCAACATTCTACTCGACAAACTTGTCGCAATGTATGAAAAAGATTATAAAACCGCTCCTGCAGGCAAGAGATTTGAAGAGTGCTACGACGTTAAAAAGCTTTGCCCAACTGACGAATATGTCAAAGTTTATGATGAAGCTGTTGAAGTTCTCAGAGGATTAGGCTTAACATACTGGGACAAATAATTCACAAAGGCGTGAGTTAGTGCAAAACTACTCACGCCTTAGCTTTTTTGAAAAATTGTCTGCACTGCGGTTTAGAAAGAGGAACAAAATGCAAACTCAAATGCTTGATAAAATCCTAAATAAATGCCTGTGCGGACAGGAAATAAGCAATGCCGAAACCGAAATTTTACTAGGCACAAAAGACGAAGTTGAAAAGGAGAAAATTTTCTCCGTTGCAAGAAAGATTAGGCAGAAACATTTTAGCGACAAGGTGTTTTTGTACGGATTTGTATATTTTTCGACTTATTGCAAAAATCAATGCAGTTTTTGTTATTACAAAAAGTCAAACAAACAGCCAGAGCGTTACCGCAAAAGCATAGAAGAAATTGTCAAAACTGCGGTTGAACTCAAAAACTCAGGAGTTCACCTGATAGATTTGACCATGGGCGAGGACGAATATTTTCTCAAAAAACCAAGCCTTTTAGCCGATATAGTCAGACAGGTGAAAAAAGCGACAAACTTACCTGTGATGATTTCCCCAGGTTTGGTAGATGAAAAAACTGCTGATATGCTCAAAAATGCTGGCGCTGACTGGTATGCTCTTTATCAAGAAACACATAATAGAGAACTTTTCAAAAAATTGCGTGTAAATCAAAGTTTTGACGAGAGGATTGACGCAAAAGTCTATGTAAACGAACAAAATATGCTAGTAGAAGAGGGACTGCTTCTCGGCATAGGTGACACAAAATCTGACATGATTGAATCCTTTGCAGTCATGAGAGATTTGAACGCCTCACAGGTTCGAGTTATGACTTTTGTGCCTCAAGATGGAACTGATTTTGAGGGGGAGAAAAGTTCGGGTTTCGACGATGAAATTTTGGCTATTGCTGTTATGCGATTACTTTTTCCCGATAAATTAATTCCTGCTTCACTGGACGTGGACGGAATAAATGGTCTACAATCAAGACTTAACGCTGGGGCAAATGTTGTGACATCAATTATCCCTCCCCTTTCCGGATATAAAGGTGTTGCAAATGCTGAGGCGGACATTGACGAAGGTTTTAGAACCGTTGAGGGAATTAAAGAAACGCTTAAAATTTGCGGTTTGGGCATTGCAAGTACTGAGGACTATAAGAAAAAGGTAGAGCAGTTAAAGTTTGCTCAAAATAAATTGAAAAAGGAGGCTTGACCATGAACTCAAGAGAGAGAATTGGGAAAATTCTTGCTCACCAAGAAGCAGATAGAGTTCCTGTCTATCCACTGGTGAACAGCATTTCATGGAAATATACAGGCATAGGCTATGACGAGTGGAGTGTTGACGCTGAAAAATGTGCCGAAGCTATCATCAAAGCGACAGACACATTAGACCTAGATGTCATCACAACTCTAGTTGACCTTTCAGTCGAAGCGGCTGACTGGGGCATGGACGTCACATTTTATCCTGATAAGGCAGGTATGCCCTCTGAGGATAAGTTGATTGTCGAAAATGAAGATTATTTAAAAATCAAGTACATAAACCCCAGAGAAACCAAACGCATGAGCATGGGAATTAAGCTTGCAGAAATTCTTGCCCGTGAACGTGGTGCAGAAAAGCCAATTGTTGGATTTGTTTTTGCTCCAATGGGAGTTTTGAGCATGATGTCTGGTATGGAAAAACTTATGAAAGACTGCATTCGTAAGAAAACAAAACCTTTCATCATGGAAGCTATGGAGCAGATTACGCTTACAATTATCGAGTATTGCGAAGCGATTTGCGATGCTGGTGCGGATGCGATTATGCTTGATACTTTGTTTGCCTCAAAAAGCATTATGAGAGCTTCTATGTGGGACGAATTTGAAGGCCCATTTGTTGAAAGAATTGCAGAAGCTATCCATGCAAAAGGCAAGGAAGTTATGATTCATAACTGTGGTGAGGGAATTTATTTCAAAGAGCAAATCAATAGAATGAAACCTATTGCGATTTCTATGCTATATCTCCCACCTGACTGCGAAAGTATGCAAGAACTCAAAGATACCTACGGTAAAGATGTGACAATTATAGGTCATGTTGACCCTGGCTATTTGATGGTTGCAGACGAAGCAGGACTTCGTGCTCAGTGCCAAGAGATGATTAACACCTATAAAAAAGATGGTGGCTTTGTTTTAGCGACGGGTTGCGAATATCCTTCGCTTTTGGATGACACTTTTGCAAAAATCATGGTTGACGAAGCAAAAACAACGGGTAAATATTAATATAAATATTAACATGTTTATGTTGACATTTACTAACAATTTGTATTATAATTAAAAGGTCAAAGACGACATCAGCTCAAGCGAGCGATGTCGTCTTTTTGTTTTCTTTAAGGAGGAAAATATTATGACAGCTTTTGAAGCAGTAAAAATTTTAGAAGAAACCACAAACGCAAGTTAT
>CAYJOS010000088.1:0-9349 GCA_964371875.1 uncultured Oscillospiraceae bacterium
CCGATGTTTTTTGGTGACTTTTTCACACGAAAAAGTTACCCCAGCGGAGCGCGTTCTCTAGTTCCTTTTCGTCGCAACGAAAATTCTCTCGTTCCTTTTCGCCGAAGCGAAAACTCCCCTTCGTAAATAATATTATTTAAAAAGTATACAACTCGTAAAGCAAATCGCATCATTTCCATAATAATAACTCACCCCGTTGTCCTTACATAGCTGACTGACAAAAATGCCATAAGCTTCAATCGAAGTTATCATTCTATCGGGAAAACGACATGGGTTTTCAGGGTAAGTGCATGTGCTACATAGCTTGCAAACACCTGCGCTCATGGGGAGAATTTTCTCTCCACTGTCCCTCAAATTATCGGTGAGTTCTATAAATCTTTTTTGGTGAATTTCTTCGGTATTTGCAATCGCTTCAAAGTCAAATGGGTCTTCACGAGTGCCAACAGTTTGGACGATAATTCCTGTGCTGTAAGCCTTCGCTTTCTCCTCAATTTCCTCTAAAGTTCCGCAAGCTGGTGGACATGCCCAAGATTTTGCGTAATGATTACAGCGGTCAGCGGCACACATGTCACGAACTTCGGGCAAAAATTTGACAGTTTCCATGCTCATGGGTGAAACATGTTCAAATCCAAAATTTTTCGATATTTCAATTTGTTTTTCTGTATTCATCCCTTACACCTCGTCATATTCGTCAAAAATCATACATTCAATATATTTTTCCATGAAGAAATCATCGCCAGAAAGTTCTATATATTCACATTTTTCGGTGATTTTCCCTAAAAGTTCTCTCGCTTCACGGTCGAGAGTCAATGCCGCACCCCCACCTGCAGTGTTGCCTGCGTGGTAGGTTTTTTCCAAAACTTCGGGCGGTAAAAGCCCAATTCCACAGCCTGAACGTGTATCCATATGTGCGCCAAATCCGCCGGCTATGATTACATGTTTTAGGTCTTTATATTTGAGGTTTTTACGGTGCAACAAGGTTTCAATTCCCGCTCTTATCGACGCTTTTGCCATCTGAATTTGTCTTATATCCGTTGCGGAAACATAGACTTTTTCGGCTAGGAAAAAGCGTTTTTTCTTGTCTTCTGTTGGCTGTAAACCCTCTGCAAGGCTTGGTTTTGCGTCGTCTTTGTCAATCATTCTGCCATTTTCTTCTATAACTCCACTGCGGAGCATGGCGTATATGGCATCAATCAAGCCAGAACCACAAATTCCGCTCGCTTCGACATCGCCTAAAGTTTCGATTTTGAACTTTTCATCCACATAAGAAACTCCAGAAATTGCGCCTATTGAGGCATCTGTTCCGCACTCGATTTCAGCGCCCTCAAAAGCAGGCCCAGCCGCAGTTGCACAGCAAAGAAAGCCGTTTTTGTCGCCAATTCCCATTTCTCCGTTTGTGCCTATGTCTATGAAAAGACATGGATTTTCAGCCTTATATGCGCCTGAAGACAAAAGCCCAGCTGTGATATCTCCGCCGACATACGCCGCCAAAGCTGGTGCTAAATATAGCTCGGCATTTGGTGCAAGTCCGTAAAAAATTTCACTCGCATCAGTGGTTTCTCCGAATAAACTCAAGGTTTTAAAGGGGGCTACGCCAATTGTCACAGGGCTTAAATCCATCAAAATATGTTCCATGACCGTGTTTCCAGCAATGGAAATTCTTTCAATTTCATTTCGATTTCTCTTCACTTTTGCACAGCAAAGGTCGATTGCATTTGAAATTTGATTACGAACTGCGTCACGCAATTTTTGAAGTCCGCCGTCCTCCGCCGAAACTTGAATCCGGCTGATAACGTCCGCACCAAAACATCTCTGTGCGTTTCTGTCGCTTTCAACTTCAAGTCGTTTTCCTGTTTCCAAATCATATAAATAAACAGCAACTGTGGTTGTTCCTATGTCAACCGCAACGCCAAGACCCTCGCCACATGGTGCAATATCATTTGCGCCCTTTGTGAGGACTTCCATTTTTTTGGAGACACTCAAAATAACCTGACAGTCGCTCGCAGGGGCATTACAACAGCTCAAAACAGGGCTGTCATAAGCGGTTTTCACTTCGCATTTGTTTATATTTCTATATTCGCCCCTGACAATAATTTCACATTGTTTACAAGTCGCATTTCCTCCACAAGGTGCATGAACGTCAGAAAAGCCGTTGTTTCGCAAGGCTTCAAGGAATGACTTGTTGCTGTCTGCTTGAATTTCTTTATACTGAGTACCTTGTTGGACATATAATTTATATGTAGCCATGTTTACGCTCCTTTTGAAATTATAGTTCTATAATTTCGTTTGTTTCAAGACTTTTTTTAACGTCAATGACTTTTTGATTGGAACTACCTTTCCATTTTAGGCACAAATCTTTTTTCTCAATTTCAAATTTTCCGTCTACTAAGACGTCGCAAAGGCTTAATAACTCTCTCTGTTGGTCGCTGTTTGAGTTTGAAAGTTCTTCGAAAGTAAACCCTGAGTATGCCCATATATTCAAGCCTTTTTCACGTACTGCCTTTGCAATTGTTATACAATCCTCCGCTTGGCAGAACGGTTCGCCACCTGAGAAGGTGACGCCGTCTGTCAATGGATTTTTGAAAATTTCTTTTAAAATTTCATCAGTGGATATATCTATTCCACCTGAAAAGTCGTGGGTGTCGGGATTGTGACAACCCACGCATTTATGCGGACAGCCCTGGGTGAAAAGCGTAAAACGCAAGCCCTTGCCGTCTACAATTGAATCTTGAATATAGTTTGTAATTTGCATTATTTTCCTTTAACGCCGTGCTTCACACGGTCTTTTTCCTCACTGCGTTTAGCGTCATTAAAACGGTCTAGTGTTCCAACTAAATAGCCTGTGATACGGCGAATTCTCTCAAATGGAACGTCATCTTCTTCTGTGCGTCCACAACCTGGGCATTGCTCACCGATAATTCCTGAAAAACCGCAGACAGGGTCACGGTCAACAGGGTGGTTGATGCTGCCGTACCCTATACCGCACTCTTTCATATGGCGAACAACTTTTTCATAGGCTTCGAGGTTGTCTGATGGGTTTCCGTCCATTTCGATATAGCTGATATGCCCTGCATTTGTCAGTGCGTGGTAAGGGCCTTCTATGCGGATTTTGTCGAAAGCTGTGATGTCATAATGCACAGGAACGTGGAAACCGTTAGTATAATATTCTTTATCAGTAACGCCTTCAACTTCGCCAAAACGCTTTTTATCCATGCGGATAAATCTTCCTGAAAGTCCCTCAGCAGGTGTTGCGATTAGGGAGTAGTTAAGCCCTGTTTTCTTGCATTGCTCGTCAAGATATTCTCTCATGTGGGCAATGATTTCTATGCCTAAATTTTGTGCTTTTTCGTTTTCGCCGTGGTGAGCGCCAATCAAAACTTTAAGGCATTCAGCAAGTCCGATAAAGCCCATTGTTAGTGTTCCGTGTTTTAAAACTTCGCCGATTTCATCGTTCCAGTCAAGCTTTTCACTGTCCATCCAAACACCTTGCCCCATTAGGAAAGGATAGTTTTTAACCTTTTTCTTGCTTTGAATTTTAAGACGCTCTTCGAGTTGGTCTTTGACCATATTCATCATATAATCTAGGCTTTCAAAGAACAAATTGAGGTCACCGTGACATTTCATCGCAAGGCGAGGTAGGTTTATTGAAGTAAAGCTTAGGTTACCACGGCCGTTGCAGATTTCACGGTCTGTATCGTTAACATTTGCGATAACTCTAGTTCTGCAACCCATGTAAGCGATTTGTGAGTCTGGGTTTTCTGGGTCGTAATATTTTAGGTTAAATGGTGCATCTACGAAGGCAAAATTGGGGAAAAGTCTTTTCGCACTAACACGGCAAGCGAGCTTGAACAAATCATAGTTAGGCTCGTCCGAATTGAAGTTAATTCCCTCTTTAACTCTGAAAATTTGGATTGGGAAAATTGCAGTTTCGCCGTTTCCAAGTCCAGCTTCCGTTGCAAGCATGACATTTTTCATGACCATGCGACCTTCTGGAGTTGTGTCCAAACCGTAGTTAATTGAGGAGAATGGAGTTTGCGCACCTGCTCTTGAATGCATGGTGTTTAGGTTGTGTATAAAAGCTTCCATAGCTTGGAAACAAGCTCTGTCTGTTTCTTTGACTGAGTATTCATAAGCAGTTTTTTGAACACGTTCAACTATACTCTCGTCACCGCAAAGCTCGATAATATATGGTTTTTCAGCTTCAAAATATGCTGATATGTCTTCAAGTCTTGGGAAAAGTCCTGTTTCGGCTTCAATTTTTTCGATATTAGCACGAACTTTTGTTTCAACATCGGCTACATCTTTCCAAATTAGCAGAATTTTCGCCAAATTTTGACGATATATACGCTTGAATGTTTTTGTAACACCCTCAGCCATGCCATAGTCAAAGTTTACGATTGATTGACCACCGTGTTGGTCGTTTTGGTTTGACTGAATTGCAATGCAAGCCAGGGCAGAATAAGAAGCGATATCATTAGGCTCACGCAAGTGACCGTGACCTGTTGAAAAACCGCCTTTGAATAGTTTCTTAATGTCAATTTGTGTGCAAGTTGTGGTAAGTGTGTAAAAATCCAAATCGTGGATATGAATATCACCTTCGGAGTGTGCTTTTGAGTGTTCAGGTTTTAGGACAAACATGTTGTAAAACTGTTTTGCACCCTCACTACCATATTTTAGCATAGTACCCATAGCAGTGTCGCCGTCGATGTTTGCGTTTTCACGTTTAACGTCTGAGTCTTTAGCGTCGGCAAATGTGATTTCCTCATAAGTTTGCATGAGTCTTGTGTTCATCTCACGCATTTTGTTTCTGTCCGCTCTGTAAAGTATGTAGGCTTTTGCGGTTTTAACATATCCGCTGTCCATCAAAACACGCTCTACAAGGTCTTGTATGTGCTCAACATCAGGTGATTTTTCACCTTCAAGTTCCAAAATTGAGCAAACTTCACGAGCTAATTCGTCCGCAATTTCACGGCTGTCGGGTCTGTATGTTGCAGAAAAGGCTTTTTCGATAGCCTCAGTAATTTTTTCAGGCGAAAATGCCGCCAAGCGTCCGTCTCTCTTCTTGATTTCTTTAATTGACATTTAAATTTCTTCCTCCAATTATATATCCACTTTTTAGTTATGTCGGCGTTATGTATACTATATCTTGTATATTCTTTTAAATTATAACAATATATATACTACATTCTGATTGATGAAATGTCAAGCACACAAGAGCAAAAATAGTATACAAAAAATCGACTGAATATTTTAAAAAATCCTACATTAAATTTTTAATTTACTCTTTACAAGAATTTTTCTCTGAATTTCTGCGAAAAGATACGAGAGAATTTTCGCTTCGGCGAAAAGAACGAAGAGATACGCGCTCCGCTGGGGTAACTTTTTTTCAAGAAAAAAAGTCACCAAAAACTTGTCGGGGAAACACCCCCGAACGGTGGGAACGATTTAGGGTGCGGAGTATACAGGCTAACTCAACAGGCAAACCCAGAAGCAGTTGCTATCGCACCAAAAGAGAGCATAGTCACGGCTGTCGCCTGCTCAAAGCCCGTTGGCTACCCACCAGCAAATCCACGAGTAGGAGGGTCTATTTAGAATTGCAAGATACGAAGCGTTTCTGTGACTTCGCATTTTACAGGTCTAAATAGACCCTCCTACTATTTTATTTTGCAAGTGAGTAGCCAACGGGCAACCCAGAGGGCGATTAGCCCTTGTGCGTTTCGCTCTTTCTTCGTGCGATTGCTCCTGTTTCGGGGCTTGCTTACTAATTATTCTTGTATATTCAGCACCCTAAACCGTTCCCGTCGTTCAGGGGGCGAAACCCCTGATGTTTTTTGGTGACTTTTTCACACGAAAAAGTTACCCCAGCGGAGCGCGTTTCCTTTTCGTCGCAACGAAAATCTTTCAGTTTGTCCAATTCGAGGAGGGATACCCCCTCGAGCTCCCCCGAAGGGCGTGCTTTTCGCCGCACCAAAAATCCCCCTCGGAGAGCATTACAAACTATAAAACCGTTTAGGGCTTGGCCTATATTTTATCCCCGAAACAATCCCCATCGCCGCAAAGGTAGAAAACAGCGACGAACCTCCATAACTAAAAAATGGAAGCGTCAGCCCGATAACAGGCGTTATTCCTATGCACATTCCTATATTAATAAAGGATTGAAAGGCGATAAACGCCGCCATTCCGAAGCAAATCATACAGTTTGTGGAGTTATTTGAACGCAATCCAATTTGAATACAGCGGATAACAACCAAACTAAGCATAAAAATAATTATAACACAGGCAACCATGCCAAGTTCTTCGCCTGTGGCGGCAAAAATAAAGTCTGTGTGCTTTTGAGAAAGTGCCTCAGACTGTGTTTGAGTGCCGTTTAAATAGCCTGTACCAGTCAACCTTCCCGATGCTAGGGCGATTTTACTTTGGTTCGCCTGCCAGTTAATTCCATTATTTAAGGGGTCAATCGAGGGGTCATAGGGCGCCATAATACGGTCACGGTAGTGTTGTGTTAAAATATTTGTCCAAAAAAATGGAAAAACTGCCGCAACCGCCGCTCCGCCAATCGCAAACCAATACAGTTTTAACCCCGACATATAAAGTTGCACTGCGAAAATCGCAAAGAAAATAAGTGCCGAACCAAGGTCACTTGTAACCACAAAAATCAGCACAAAAAATATGCCGAAATGTGCCGCAAGTTGCAAAACCGATAATGGTGAATTTATATTTCTATATTCTTTTAAGAAATTTATATGTTTCGCCATCAAAACAACGAAAATAACCTTAACAACCTCAGTCGGCTGAATACCAATACCTGCAAAGCGAAGCCAGGCTCTGTTACCTGAGTCGCCAGCCGTGCCCAGAGGGATTAGAATTAAAATAAATCCTATGCTGAAAAAGAAGAGAAAAAGCCAGTTATCTGTAAAAACATCAACATCTATGAGTGTAAAAACTACATAAAGCCCAATTCCAAGCATAAAAGCCAAAAATTGAACCGCTATAAAACTAAGCGGATTACCATAACTTGTCGTCGCACTTCCTATTAAAACCAAGCCAAAAATCGTACACGAACAGCAAAGTGTTAAAAGCCACATGTCCGCACGTTTTAAAAAATCTCGTATGCGTGATCGCATTGTGTTGTTCAGGGCAAAAACCTCCCCCATCATAATTTATCAAGTAATAATAACACAAAGAATGAAATTTTACAATAATAAATTGTAAACAATAAAAAATGCTTTACTATATACATATATATCTGTTATAATTTTAATAACAGACAATGGAGGGCGTCGATATTCAATGGGTCTACATGATAAACATAGAGAGCGTATGAGAAAACGTTTTAAAAATTCTCTCGGCACGGATTTTGAGGAACATCAGCTTCTCGAAATGCTTCTTTTTTCTGCGTTTACACGTGCAGACACCAACGAACTTGCCCACCTACTTATTAAAGAATTTGGCAGTTTAACCGCTGTTTTAGACGCTAGAATTGACGAGCTTATGAAAGTTAAAGGCGTTGGCGAAAGTTCTGCAATTGCCATAAAACTCGCTCAAAGAATTGCCTGTAATTATTTGTCACAGGAAGAAAAAGGTTCTGTAATTTTCAATTGTGGTGACGATGTTGGAAGATTTCTTGTGCCAAAATATTTGGGCGAGCGTGACGAAATCGTCTACTTGCTGTGCGTTGACGGAAAAAACAAACTGCTCGCCATGGACGAAATCAGCCGTGGAACTATTAACATGTCTGTCGTTGACATACGAAAAGTCGTTGAACTTGCCATCACGAAAAACGCTACTTCGATAATTTTAGCCCACAATCACCCAAGCGGACTTGCAATTCCGTCAAACAGCGATATAGACGCGACCGACCTGCTTCGGGATGCTTTGCGTCTTATTAATGTTCATTTGCACGACCATTTGATTATCAGCGGAAACGACTGGGTTTCTATGGCTGACAGTGGATTTTTTTAAACTTCGGAAGGAGATTTATGCAAAATTTAGAATTAAATCCAAATTTACTCCTCGGAGTTTCAGATTGTGCCACCAAAATCGAAGGTGGTGACTTTGGTCACACTTGGAATTTGTGGCATGGCTCGGGCAGAATTAAAGACAATTCTAACCCTGCCGAGGTTTCAAACCACTGGGACAAGTGGTATAATGATATAATTATGCTCGCGCGAATGGGCGTTCAAACATATAGATTTAGCATAGAATGGGCAAGGGTCGAACCGTCAGAAGGTAATTTTGACGAGTTTGCAATCGACCGCATTAAAGAAAAATTAATTTTACTGCAATCGCTTTCAATTCGCCCTATGATAACACTGCACTACAACACAAACCCAACTTGGTTTGAAGCTTACGGCGGTTGGGAACACGCAAATAATATAGTATATTTTTTGCGATATGTCGAGAGGATGGTTACAAGACTTGGTCACCTATGTGATGAATATATAACCATAAATGAGCCCAATGCCTATGCATATAACGGCTATAAAGTTGGAGTTTGGCCTCCCGGAAAAAAAAGTAACTCGGCATATTTCAATGTTTTAAGCGTCATGGCAGCTGCTCATATTCGTGCTTATAGGCTTATTCACAGGCTGAGAAGCGAAATGGGCTTAGGAAAAACCATGGTCTCAGTCGCCCTTCATATGAGGGTTTTTGCACCAAAAAGTAAGTCAAACCCTGCCTATGTAGCGGCGGCGGCTTTGGCAGAGAGATTTTTTCAAACGCTTTTTATCGAAGCGGCTATAACAGGAAAATTCTCCTCGCCTATGTCCAATGTTTCTCGTGCTAAACCAGGAGTTTTTTGCGATTTCCATGCTATAAACTACTATACACGTTCATTAATTTCAAAATTTGACCACAGCACAAGGCATTACTGCGCAAAAAGCGACCTCGGGTGGGAAATTTATCCGCAAGGCTTAATTATTTGTGCAAAAAAATTGATTAAATGTTCTAAACAGCCAAAATTACCTATATTTGTAACTGAAAACGGCGTTTGTGACAATGACGATATTTTCAGAAGTAGATTTATTTATGACCAGTTGCTGGTAATCACTGGCAGTCCCATGCCTTTTGAACGGTATTATTACCACTCATTTTTAGATGGTTTAGAGTGGCACCACGGCATATCGGCAAGGTTTGGGCTTGTTCATGTTGATTTTGAAACAGGTCAAAGGACAATGAAAAAAAGTGGTAAATTTTATTCTGAAATTTTAAAAGAACGGATGCTAACAGATGAGATGCATCAGGAATTTTTAAATATGCAAACTTATCATCATTAACTCGCTTTTTAATGTGAAAAATTTTCGTTGCGACGAAAAGCACGGAGAATTTTTTGTTGCGACAAAAAAGAAAA
>CAYJOS010000089.1:0-9321 GCA_964371875.1 uncultured Oscillospiraceae bacterium
GACTGGCTCTCTTATGGGATGAGGAGCTTGCGCCGTCGGTTAAAAGAGCGAGTGAAACAATGAACGCAGTTGAAATTACTGAGCTTAGGAAAAATTTGGAGCAAAAACTTGAAAGTAAATTTCCGCCACTTTGCCAATTGCCCGGCAGGGACACTGAGGTGAGGTTTGACGGTGATGATTACATTATTTAATTTTTGGGAGGAGTAAAAAATGAACTATTCTTACAACGGTATCGGTCAATATGCAGCAACTTTTGCACTCAAAGAGGGTGACACGGTTGAGGTCGGAAATGTAGTGAAAATCACTGCAAGTGAAACAGTCGGAGTTTGTGCCGACGCTGATGTTTTTGCTGGTGTAGCAATTAGTGAACGTGGGGGCTGTGTAGCGGTTCAACTTGGTGGAATTGCGTGCGTTGAGTATAGCGGAACAGCGCCAACAGTTGGCTATGCGAAACTTGCGGCTGATGGTAACGGTGGCATTAAAGTTGCAGGGACTAAGGAATATCTCGTGCTTTCTGTAGATAATGGCATTGTGTCATTTGTACTTTAAATTAGGAGGATTTTAATATGGCTTTTAAATTTAATGATGTCAAACTTGACAAGGGTATGTATGCGGTTAGCGGTAAAAGTTTTTCGAGCATTTTGGAGGAATTTGACCCATCTGAGGAGTATAAAGGCACGTCTTTAGATGGTTTAGATGCTTATCAAAGACAGCTAAAACGCTTCGGGATTAAAGTCCGTGGTGCTTCTAGCGACAATGTTGAAAAATTTTTCCACTCGGCAGAAAGTGCAGTTTTGTTCCCTGAATATGTTTCTCGCTCTGTTCGTCAGGGCATGGACGAGAGCAATATTTTGCCAAATCTTGTCGCTACAACAACTAAAATTGAGGGGCTTGATTACCGCACAATCTACTCCGAGCCTATGGACAAGGAGAAAGATTTATCCCATGTTGCCGAGGGTGCGTCCATTCCGCAAACTGAAATTCGTGCCCAAAATAAGCTGATTACCCTACATAAAAGAGGGCGTATGCTTGTTGCTTCTTATGAGGCAATTCGCTTCCAAAGACTGGAGCTTTTCTCTGTTATGCTTCGCCAAATCGGTAATCACATCATGCGTATGCACCTTGATGATGCAGTTGAAGTTTTGATGAATGGCGACGGAAATGATAACGCAGCAACAGTTTTAACAGGTTCAACTTTGACTTATGATAATCTGCTAAAACTTTGGGGTTCGTTTGACCCATACACCATGAATACTATGCTTGTTAGCCCTGATATGATGCAGTCACTTCTGAAAATCGAAGAATTTAGCAACCCACTTTCAGGACTGAATTTTGTCGGAACTGGCGACGTTGGCTCGCCCATGGGTGCGAAAATTATTGGCACATCTTGCGTTCCAACAGGCACGGTTATCGGACTTGACAAAAATTATGCACTTGAACTTGTACAGGCAGGTGAAATTAGCGTTGAGTATGACAGATTAATCGACAGACAACTGGAGCGCGCAGCAATTACGAGCACTTCGGGCTTTGCAAAAATCTATTCAGGTGCTTCAATTGTCCTCGACATTGGGTGATGTTTATGACTGATGAAATTTTGGAGAGGGCGAAACTTTATATAAGCAAAACTCTCACCGACAGTGGGACAGAGGGGCTTCGCCTCCTCTGTTCCTCGGCAGAAATTAGGATAAGACGCTTGCTCCGTGACGATGTTGATCCTGAAGAAATTCGTGAAATTATCATCACAGCTTCGGCACTTTTGGCTCTTTCGCTTTACGCTTCTGTGACAGGAGATACCTTTACTTCGGCAAAAATCGGGAGCATAAGTATCACGAAAACCAGCGGAAAATCCTTCCCCGAGGAGCTTAGAAATGTTGCTCAAACTGTGATTAGCCCCTACGCTGAGGAGGCAGATTTTAAATTCTTGGGGGTGAAAGGGTGAGGATATCGGGAGTGTATAAAGCGATTGAAAGCTATGCGCCAGAGATGACGATTAAAAGCTCGAAAAGTCCAACAGGAAGAGTTGAACATGGTTTTGTGTTTCCTGTGGACTTCGGCTCGGAGGATTTAGTGAGTCTAAGCGAAGCAGGGGTAGGGAGCGGGAAATATTTACTCATAGCGGCTTTGGATGCAATTTCTGCTGAGGAACTTGACGCTGAAATTTTGTGGTGTGGCAGAGTTTTCAAGATTATTCGACGTGAGGAATATGGTATTGACGGCGGTTCACATATTGAGTGTCTTTTGAGGTGTATGGGAGGGTCATAATTATGTACAGCAAAATGTCAGGCGAGATGATAGAGCTTTTAAACGAAAATAATATTCATGCTTTTTCGGCATTTCCAAATTCGGAAATATTGAGGAATACAAACGCTTTTGCGACGGTATCCATCAAAAAAACAAAGATTAGTTCAGCAGGATTTGGAAATTTTTTGGGAGAAAGTGAAAATGGTGAGGAAAAAGGCTTTCTCTGTGACTGTTTATTTAGTGTAGGGATTTTTGTTGAATTATCACGAGGTGCATTTGGCTTGGGAGAAGTGGCTGACAAAATTTTGCAAACTGTGATGTTTGCTAGTGGCGAAAATAGTGGTGAAATTAATTTTTCTCAGCCAGAAGTTGACAAAAAATCCGCCATGATGCATATGGAATGTGAAATTCCAACGAAGTTTTTTGTGGTTCAAACAGCTCAGGAACAGGGCAATGTTCTTGGTGATTTTATAGTGAAAGGAATGATTTTACATGACTTTGAATGAAAGACCCGGAGTTTATTCATCGTATGAAGTTACAAGTTCGATAAGAGGCACAAGCCTTGGAAGTAGCGTTGGACTTTGTGCAATCAGCGCAAAAACAGTTGCAGAAACACCTGTGAAAATCAGCTCTAGGGCGCAGGCACTTGAAAATTTTGGTGCATCTGTGATTGCGGAAATGTGCTCACTTGCACTGCAAAATGGAGCATCTGAAGTTTTTGCAGTTCCTGTGTTAAGCGGTGCTACTGTGAGTGATTATACAAACGCATTTTCAAAACTTTGCATGGTGCCCGAAATTAGGGTTATGATGTGCGACAGCCGTGATATGGCAGTAGTCGAAGCGATGAAAGATGAGATTTTAACCGCTTCGGAAAATTTTAAATACCGCATAGGAGTTGCCGAAGTTTCGGGTGCGATTAGTGCAATGACAGCGATGGCGGAGGGGCTAAACTGCGAACGTATGGTTTTGCTTTCTGCACCTAGCGATGTTGAAAATGGTTACTGCACAGCGGCATTTGTCGGTGCGGTTGCAAGCACAACAGACCCTGCAATTCCATTGAACGGAGCGGAGCTTTTTGGGCTTAACTCAGCAGTTTTATACACGGACAGCGATGTAAACGAGATGGTTCGTGGTGGCGTTACAGTGCTTGAAAATTCGGGTTCATCTCTCACGGTTTTACGTGCGGTCACAACAAAAACCGAAACAGGCGGAGCACCCGACACGACTTGGCGAGAGCTTACGACCATCAGAATTATTGACGAGGTCATCCCTGGGATTCGTGATGCACTTCGCCTAAGATTTACCAGAGCGAAAAATACAGAGCAAACCCGTGGAGCTATCAAAACTCAGGTGGTGATAGAGCTTCAGGACAGGCTTACAAGGCAGATTATCGACGGCTACGGCGAAGTCACGGCTGTTCCGTCAGAGTCTGACCCGACAGTGTGCGAAGTTGCATTTGAGTTCACTGTTGCGTATGGGCTAAATCATATTCAGTTGATGGCAAAAATTACGGTTTAACAGAAAGGAGAGATGAAAATGGCGACAATCGGATTTCCAACAAGTAGTGACATTTACCTTGAAGCAGAGGGTAAAAAAATTGCAATTGTGCAAAGTTACAAGGTTTCGGCTATACGCTCGGAGCAAGTTATTGAAGCTTTCGGCGAAGCTGAACCTGTGGCGACAATTGCCACACATTTGAATTACCGCATAGAACTGACAAGGCTTTATGCTACGGATAATGCAGTTGCGGATGGAATTAACTTCCATGATTTGAAAGATTTTTCGCTTGTAATTGTAAAACCCGAAAAGCGAATTGCCTACACGGGCTGTCAATGGAGCGAAATTTCCGAAACAGGCGAACTGCGAAATATGGCAGCGGAAAAAGTTGTCATTGCAGCAACTCACCGCATTGAAACTAATGTATGATGGAAAATTTGCTGAAAGAATTGGAACAAAATCATACTGAGCGTTTGCGTTGGCTTATTTGTAAAAAATTAGGTGTTTCGCCTAGTGAATTGAGCGACGAAAATGTTATAAAATGCGGTTTGCACATGCTGATTGACAAGAGGGTTTCGGGGGCGGAGTTTACTATAAACTCCGCTTTCGAGGAAGAAAGTTTTCTGGGATTTATGAGGGGTGATAGTAGTGAGTGAAAATTTAAAATCTGAGGAAATTGAAAAATTATCTAAGCAAATTTTGCTGGAATTGCAGTCGAAAAGTGTGAAAACAGAACTTGAAAACTATGAAATTTCTGAGCTTGAAAATGCAGAAAACAGCGAAACTAAAATCATAGAAAAATATGCAAGTAAATTTCTTGAAAGCTTTGAACAAATGAGAAAAACACAAAATTCAGACATGGATTTTCCGATTTCACAAAATTCGGTTAGCGAAAGTCAGAGTGAAAATTCAAAGATTTCAAGCGATGATATAGATAGAAATGATGGCGGAGTTTTTATAAATAACACCGTAAATTCAAGCTTTTCACAACAAAAAAATAATGATAATTTTTTCACACTTGAAAACACTGCAATCAGCGGAAAATCAAGCCATGATACGGTTCAAAATGTGTCGGATTATCTGCAAAAAGACAGTCGCAGATATGATGCACCGCTTAAGAAATTTTAGGGAGGTGAGCTTGTGGTTTTATCGCCGATGAGATTTAAATCCTATGTTTGGCCACACAATCCGAGGATTTATGAAATCAGTTTCACCAGAGATGTGGCATATCACAAAGTGCCTTTTGGGGCGTATATTTTGCAAAATATGGGCAGGGGGCGAAGGGTGCTCAAAGGAGCGGGAGAGTTTGCAGGCGAGGGTGCTTATGATGAGTTTAAAAAACTTGCAACAGCTTTTTACGACAACACACCGGGGCTTTTAATTCACCCAATTTGGCAAGAGAGTTATGCCTATTTTACGAAGCTAAGTTTGAAGCAAATGCCGACGGAAAATTATGTCGCATATGAGTTTGAGTTCTGGGAGAGCTATGACCAATATGGCACAGTCAGCGAAGCTGGAGTCGATGGTTTGGGTGAGCCAGGAATGTCTTATGTTCGTTTAAAAGCAGGCGAAAGTTTCTGGACATTGGCAGCGAGATATGGCGATCCATCTACAATTTTAAGCCTAAATCCGCACATTCAAAACCCGAATAGTGTTCCCACTGGAACTTTGATTAAAGTGCTTTAGGGAGGTGGTTTTTTGATTGCATTTTTAATTGATGTGAATAAAAACAGACGTGAACTTCCTGTTTTGCTTGACTGGGAAATTTTACATAGTGTGTATGACTGTGACGCTTTTGATATAACAACGATTTATTTGCCAGAACTGAAAACGGCACTTTACACAGCTTCTGAAATTGTAATTGAACATGAAAATAAGAGAGTTTTTATAGGTGTAATCGACGAATACAGCATAAAAAACGACCAAAACGGCTCGATTTTGAAAGTTTCTGGAAGAGGATATGCAGCGAAATTACTCGACAACGAAGCCAGAGCAGCGGAGTATTGGGGTGTTCAAATCAACTACATTTTAGACCATCATGTATACCCCTGTGGCATAAATCAGGTGAAATATTATCAAATGGGCACAGGTGAGCGTTTTCCGATTTCCTCGGGGGAAAGTCAGTGGAAGGTGCTTCGTGAATTTTGTGTTTTCAGCGGTGGAGTAGAGCCAAGATTTGACCGTGAGGGTGTTTTGATTTTGAACAAAGAAAAAGGCGAATTTGTTGACTTGAAAAGCTCGCCCATAAGCTCTGAGTATGTTTTAGACCGCAGATATGGAGTTTTTTCGCATGTGACAACCATAAACCGCACGGCTTGGACTGAAAGCACAGCACGAAATCAGGAGCTGATAAACAGGGGCGGAAATTGTCATAGAATTACAAATGTACCGAGGTATACAAGCTATGATGCCATGCGACACACAGGTGAATTTCAGCTCCGTGAGTCGAAAAAAGGCAGTCAAATCACCAAAATTCGACTTCCACTTCTATTTGCCGCTTTTGCCGGTGATACGGTGGCATTGCCTAATAGTTTTGTCAGCGGTTCGGGGAATTTTTATGTGACGGATAGCCTGTGTATAGCAAACGGTTTTTCGGCAGAAACAGAACTCACACTAGTGAAGGAGGGGTAGCGATGTGGGTTTCTCAAAACATGAAATCAGGCACAAGCGAGCAAAACAAAGTGGTAACTCAGACAGGAAATGTCAGCATAGGTGGATTTGAACTTTCGGCGGTGACTCAAGGGGAAAAGCGTAACTTAAAAGTTGCACTTGCAGGTGGCTATAAATGGACACCCGAAGTTGGGGAAAATGTGCTGATTTTGACCACAGAAGAGGGCGAAGCCATAGTTGTCGGGGTTATACCTGAGGAGCAAGAAGAGCTTAGTTCTGAGCAACTTGTGCTTGAAAAAGGTAGTAATAAAATCAGAATTTCACAAAATGGAGATGTTGAAATCAATGCTAGGCATGTTGAAATTAGGGGATCTTTTGTCAGCATAGACGGCTCGCTTAGCATTAATGGCGAGAAATATATTCCATACACAGGTGGGGGAGGGATACTTTAATGGAACTATTATTATCAAATGGAGATTATCAAAAAAATATGTATCATGACCTTGAAAGTGTGTCGGGAATTGATGAATTAGCCCAAAGAATTACCATGCGTTTGATGGCAAGGCGTGGAGCTTTTTCCATCTTACCCGAGTATGGAAGTGAGCTTTATAAACTAAATTCGCTGAAAACAGGCGACAGGGAAGTTGCGGCGAAAAGTTATATCGCTAAGGCACTAGAAAATGAAAATGTGTCCATAGAAAATGTGAAAATTAGTGGCATGGACGATAGCGTGAAAGTTGAACTTGAACTGCGTAGCGGTGACAGTTTTTTTGGACTTAGTTTTGATGCAATTTAGCAGTTGGAGGGGTGAAAAATGAGAAGTATTGACGAAATTTATCAAAATATGAAACTTGATTATGAAAATCGCTGTGGTTTGGTTTTGCGTGAAGGTGGCGATATGTCGCTAAGATTTTACACAGTGGCGGCGCAGGTTTTGGCACTGGAAGCCCACGGCGAATTTGTGTTAAGGCAGTCGTTTCCACAGACAGCACAGGGAGAGTTTTTGGATTATCATGCCGAAGTTCGCTCGCTTGAAAGACTGGGTGAAACTAATTCTGAGGGACTAATTAGGTTCTATGTAAACTCGGCGGCGGTGAATAATATCACCATTCCCGAGGGCGTGACTTGTACTGACTCTGACGGCAGAGAGTACATAACCACAGCGTCAAAAATCCTGACAATTGGGACTTTATACTGCGATGTGCCAGCAAAATCAAAACTCGGCGGAGCTTCGGGGAATGTGCCACAAGGTGCGATTGCCTACATGCCACTACCGCCGACAGGGATAGCGAGATGTGCAAATCCTGTCGCATTTTACGGAGGCACAGACGGCGAAAGCGACGAGAATTTGAGGAAGAGAATTTTGGAAAGTTACAGCCTTTTGCCAAACGGTGCAAATGCAGCTTATTACGAAGCTCAGGCACTGACAATAGACGGAGTTTTCGCCGCTGAAATTTTGCCGAGAGTGCGAGGATTGGGTACAGTTGACGTGGCTTTGGCTTCGGTTTCGGGAGCGCCCTCGGATGAGGTTGTTGCAAAAGTTCAGGAACATTTGAGCTTAAGACGTGAAATTTGTGTTGATGTTTTGGCGAAAAAGGCGGTTTTAACGGAACGGGATATTTCAATTCAAATTCAAGTAGTTTCTGATTTTGAAGACGTAAAAACCAAGGTTGAAAATGCCGTTAGGGCTTATTTCACAGGTGCATTGCTGGGAAAGTCTGTACTGCTTGCAGAACTTGGAAAGGCGATTTTCTCAGTAGAAGAAGTGAAAAACTACAGAATAGTTTCGCCGTCGTCGGACGTTACGGCACAGGGCGGAGTTTTGCCGATTTTGGGAACGCTTACCATAAGCGAAATGGGGTGATTTTTTGAGTTATTTCAGCTATATGCGTGAGCTTTTGTACCCGATGAGACTTTATAATTTAGACAGCGGTTTTGTTTCCGAAGAACTTAAAACCATGGGTGCAGAGTTTGATACGATTGAAAATCAGCTTGAAATTGCAGTCAAGGAAAGCGTGGTTTCAACAGCGGAAGATTTTGGTTTGGCGAATTGGGAGAGTTTATTTCCGTTTAGGGTTTTTGCAAGCTCTCCCGAAGATAGGCGTTCGGCGTTGTCGGCACTTATCAGAATTGATGGGGAAAGTTTCACGCTCGAAGCGATTAACGACACCTTGGCTGGGTCGGGAATTGTCGCAACTGCAAGGGAAATTGACGAGCCTATGGTGGTGCAAGTTCGTTTTCCTTTTGTGAAAGGTGTGCCTGAGTTTTTTGAAGCTGTAAGTGAAAGAATTGCGGAAATTATTCCCTGTCATTTGGAAACGCAATATAAATTTTATTACACAACTTGGCTTGACTTGTTGGAGCTAGCGGTGAACTGGGCGGAAATTGAGGGGAATAGTTTGAACTGGGAGGAATTTGAAAATGTGTATGTGCGATTTTTGTGAGTTTATGAGGGTTTATGTATAAAAATTGCCCTGAGCACCCAGATATAGAAAGGGTGCTCAGGACAGGAGATGAAGAAGAGGTTTATTTGATAGAAAAAGAGGAAGAGTACGACGAAGGGGTAGGGGAAACGCTCTCCGAGGGCTCACTTTTTCTCGTGAAAAAGTAAGCAAAACACGTCGGGGAAACACCCCCGAACGGTGGGAACGGTTTAGGGTGCTGAGTATACAGACTATCTTGACTGGCAAGCCCCGAAGTAGTTACCATCGCACGAAAAGAGAGCGTAGTCACGGCTGTCGCCTGCTAAAAGCCCGTTGACTACCCACCAGAAAAATTTTATAGGAGGAGGGTCTATTTAAGTTTTTAAAATGCCAAGTTATAGCAACGCTTTGTATCTAATTATCCTGAATAGACACTTCTACTCGTGGATTTCCAAATAAAAATGAAAAAAGAGCAAGCTTTCGCTTACTCTTTTGTGGTGGGGGATGGTGGATTCGAACCACCGAAGTCGTAGACAACAGATTTACAGTC
>CAYJOS010000090.1:0-9239 GCA_964371875.1 uncultured Oscillospiraceae bacterium
TCCCTACCCTAATAGAAGCGTTATTTTCAGCTGAAAAATTTAATTCAAATTCTATCGGTTTAAACTCTGAAACAGATAATTCCTCTATCATATCTTTTACTACGGTTTGGATAATAGGTTGCAGTCTCATAAACAAAAATTTAAACCTATCATTTTTAGATTCAAAATTATTTAGTACAGTTTTGATATATTCTTTTATATTATTATCAATAATTTCGTCAATCTTTGCTAATTTAACCTCAGAATTCTCAGAATTCATATATAATTCACTAAATACATTTTCTAAAATATAATGCATAAACGAGCCATATTCAGACGCATTGAAACCTATAGTTTTTCTCGATTTCGCTTTTAAACCATACTGCAAAAAATAGGCAAATTTGCAGGCAGTAAACTTATCCGCCCTTGCTGCTGAAATACGCAATTTATTTCCATATAACCCTCTGACATTTTGAGATGTTAGACTCCCTCTGCTAGTTTCAGATGCAGTTTTCAATTTAAAAACCTCATCACCCTCACCAACAGAACTCAAGTACGCTAGGGCCGTATGCGACATTTCGTCGGCATCAAAAAAGGACTTTGAGGCAAGTTCCCCCACAGCAATTTTTGAAAATAACTGTCGAAACTTCATATCTACAATTTCCAGTTTTTTGTCAAATAATGTCTGAGCTGTGTTAATAATAAATGACGGCGAAGCTGTCGCACCATCCTCTGCATTTCTGCTAAAACAGATCATAATACTTTCCGAAGGTAGCGTAATGCAGTTGTAAATTATATTCATTTCTTTTGCCAATTCATCTTCCGATGTTGCAAGCGAAATTCCATTTTCTTTCAATTTTTCACGTTCGTCATCTGTAAACGCACCGTTACTTTCACTAATTTTTGGAATTTTCATGTCAGATGCTCCCAAAACCAGCAAATGTTTTATGTTTCTTCTCCGCATTCTATCCATCTCACCTGCCGAAATTCGGTCAAGCGAAACTGGTATGCTCCCTACGTCGCACTGCGAAAGCATTAGTTTTATTAACGAGCCAAATGTCGAGAAATTCATCTCAGAATCTCCCAAAACTCCATATGCTTGTGTTAAAATTTCGATTAACATATCCCATAACTGTATGTATTCTTTGGCATTTTGCACAAAGCCTTTTTCATGTAATATTTCCGCTCTGCTTTGCAACTTATTAGGCAAGTCTATTTCTGTGAAAAACTCCGAAATCGCTATTACAAAGTCACTAGATTTCGCACTTTTTTTAGTTTTTTCATGCAAGCACAGTAGTGGGTTAATTGCTCTGGTTCTGAGAGTATTTAATACAAGCAGTTCATCGCATATTTTTTCATCATGTCCAATTTTATATCCATCTGGATGCATGGTAAATTCTCTGGTCCACATACTCCCTTTAACGCTCCATGCTAGGCAGTAATTTTCCAGTAAATCTATGTCATTTATGCTCAAATCAGACAGCCCTGTTTTCAAATATGCAAACACATCTTCATACTCAAACCCACTTGTAACAGCATCAATTACCGAGCTTATAAGCAACGGAATTGGTTTCTGCATAACATCATTTCTTGCAGCAATGTAAAGTGGTAGATCGTATCTTGCGAAAGCAATTTCAAGCTGTGAACGATAATCCTCAAAGCCCCTAATCGAGATCGCAATATCCCTATACCGACACCCTTTCGATACCAATTCAGCACAGTGGGATGCTGCAAATTCACATTCTGCACTTATATCATCGCAGGCAAATAGTGATATTTTTCCATCGTCTTCAAATGTTTCATTTGTATAATCAAACAGATGTTTTTCAAGAAAATTCAGTGAATTTTCTTCCTTTTTATTCTCAATTTCATTATGTTCAAAATCGAATTTTCTATCCTCTGCATAGTTTTTAAACCATCTAGCAGTGGCTCTTGAGAGTTCGAAAACTTCGTTTTCACCATATAATCCATCGCAGGTTAGGCATAATGTCAAATTTTCACATTTGTGCGCAAGTGCTTCGATACACTCCCTCTCTTGGGCAGTAAAATCCACAAATCCATCTATATAAACAGAGTTATAAACCTTATAATTTATGCTGTTTAAGCACTCCGCAAGAACAGAAATTCTGTCACTTGGGTCTAGTGCTGATTGCTCACTATGTGCTTCTAAAGATGCTAAAATCAATGACAAATCTAACAATTTTTCTCTTAACGAACCATCTGTTTCATATGCCACTTCTTCCAGTAAATTTGAGGAAATTTTGCCCATTTTAAATTCATCTGTTATAGTCATTAGCATACTTAAAAGCTCTGGTTTATGCACTGCCTGTGCATAAACTTTAAGCCTTGACCCAACTGAATTTACAGCTCTGTTCAGTGCCAAAATCTTTCCGCTTTTGTCCATAAACCGTTGACTTTTTCCGACTTCTGCAAAGACTCTTCTACTCAATCTTGTAAAACTTATAACTTCAACATGAAGGCTCGCTTCGTCCGAACAAACACGGCAAATTTCACGCTCTGCCTCGTGACTATATTGCTCGGGAACTATCATAAGCATCTTTTTTTCGTCGTTTTGCACACGTTTTTTTATATCATCAATTAACTGGGCTGTTTTGTTATTTTTCGCCCTGCCTGTAATCAGTTTTAGCATAAAATCGCCCCCATTTCGTTCAGTATAACACATTTAATTAAAAGTAGCAAAGACAATTGTATATTGACGTTTTTTTAACAATGTGATATATTAGGTAAAATTAACTTTTTATATAGAAAGGTGAAATTAAACTATGAAAAAACCTGTACTCCACGAAACCACAAGAGTTTCAAAAACCGCTTGCCTAATCGGCGACGTCACCTTGGGTGCAAATGTCGGAATTTGGTATAACGCTGTCCTTAGAGCCGACTGCGCTCCTATAACAATTGGTGAAAATTCAAATGTCCAAGACTGCTGTGTGCTTCACGTTGATGTTGGTGTACCTCTAAAACTTGGAAAAAATGTAAATGTTGGTCATGGCGCTATCCTCCACGGCTGTACTGTTGGCGATAACACTTTAATCGGCATGGGCTCTATCATCCTTGATAATGCCGTCATTGGAAATAACTGCCTAATCGCCGCTGGAGCGCTTGTTACCGGTGGTTCTGTCATCCCTGACAACAGTGTTGTTATGGGAAATCCCGGAAAAATTCGCCGTGAAACCACTGAAGCAGATTCTGAAGGTCTTACAAGACTAATCAAATTCTACACTGACAAGTTACCTGAAATTGAGTAACTTTAACAATTTGAATAAAATAATTTGTCAAAAATCGCCGAAATTCGGCGATTTTTGCTTTTCAAGAACACTAAATAATGAATAAATCTTTAATATTTAAAAGAACACTTGACATTTCCTCAAAATGGTGTTAGATTATGTTTAGCACTCAATACAAAAGAGTGCTAGCACTCAAATAAAGGATTGCCAAACAGGAGTTGAACTCATGGATATAAGCGACAGAAAAAAGAAAATACTTGCCGCCATCGTTGATGAGTACATCTCATCCGCCGAGCCTGTAGGTTCAAAAACCATCGCCCAAAACTCGGGACTTGGTTTTTCCAGTGCCACAATTCGAAATGAAATGGCAGAACTTACCTCTATGGGCTATCTCGAACAACCGCACACCAGCGCTGGTCGAGTTCCCTCGGCGATTGGATACAGGCTTTATGTCAACGAACTTATGAATAAACATAAATTGACAGTCGAAGAAACCGAGGCAATCAACAAAAGCTTAACTGTCCGAATGAATGAGCTTGAAACTGCACTTGCAGACGTTGGAAAGCTCACATCTACGCTCACAAATTATCCTGCCCTAGCTGTTTCAGCTCCATCACTTGCAACTACGATAAAGCGTTTTGACATCATTTATGTCGATACGAATACATTTATAATTGTATGCATGTTGAGCAATAATACGGTTAGGAACAAACTTGTAAATCTACCTTTTTCGGTTGATGCGGACATGATTACTAAAATGTCAACCGTGTTCAACGCAAGTTTCACGGGAATTAGTGAAGAAAAAATTACGGAACAGCTCGTTAGAGCTACCGAACGTTCAATTAACGATACTTACGGACTTTGTGCCGTAATCGTCGGGTTTGCGATTGAAGTTTTGACTGAAACCTCCGCTGCGGCGGCAGTTGTGACGGGAACAACCAATATTTTAATGCAACCTGAATATAAAGACCCAGGAAAAGCTCACGAACTAATGAGCTACCTAGCCGACAGCAGTCACCTTTTGTCACTTCCGACAATTGGAGATGGCGACAGCGAAGATGTCAGAGTCGTAATCGGCCCTGAAAATGTCGCTGAAGAACTTAAAAATTCTAGTGTTGTGCTTGCAACATATAATGCAGGTGACGGCACAAGGGGAATTATCGGGGTTGTCGGCCCAACGAGAATGGATTACTCAAACATTGCCGCAAAGCTCAGCTATATAGCCTCGGGACTCAGCCGCATGTTAACAAACGGAAACGAGCTTCCGCCAGAGCTTCAAGGCAAATTGATACAAGGAGATGATATTAAAAATGAGCAAACGTAACATTGATATCCCGCTAGACGACGAACCGAAGGAAAAGGAAGTTACACAAGAAACTGAGACTTTAGAGTCTGAAGTTGTTGAAACTCCCGAAGTCAGCACAGCGGATGAAGTTAAAGCTGAAAAAGAAAAATATTTGCGCCTTGCCGCAGAATATGATAATTACAGAAAACGTGTTTCAAAAGAGCGTGAAATGATTTTTTCTGATGTCAGAAGTGACACAGTTTTGAAATTTTTGCCAGTATATGACAACTTAAGAAGAGCACTCACGCAAGAATGTGCCGATGAAGCATATGCTAAAGGTGTTGAAATGACTATGAACCAGTTGAAGTCTATCATGGACGGATTTGGAGTAACAGAAATTGAAGCAGTCGGACAAAAATTTGACCCTGAAATGCACAATGCAGTTATGCACATTGAAGATGAAAATTTTGGCGAAGGCGAAATTGTACAGGAATTTGAAAAAGGTTTCAAATTAGGTGACAAAGTTATACGCTTTAGTATGGTACAAGTAGCGAATTAGAGCGTCATAATTCACCACAATTCTGCGTCAACTACGCTTGTAAATTCGGTCACATATAAAAATCTTGCAAACTGCGGTTTGCGCTATTTTAATCAAAGATTTCGCTTGTTGCGACAAGCGACCAAGGTTTCACCTTTGGAAACCACGATTTTTTGAAAAAAATCGAGTAAAACTTTTAATTAACAACAATTATTTAAAATAAAACAATATTTATTACCGGAGGAAAATTAAAATGGGTAAAGTTATAGGAATAGATTTAGGAACAACTAACTCTTGCGTAGCAGTTATGGAAGGCGGCGAGCCAGCCGTTATCGCTAACGCTGAGGGTAACCGCACAACACCATCTGTTGTTGCATTTTCAAAAACAGGCGAGCGTATGGTTGGTCAAGTTGCAAAGCGTCAAGCAGTAACAAATCCAGACCGCACAATCAGCTCTATCAAACGTGAAATGGGAACAGGCTATAAAGTCAACGTTGACGATAAAGGCTATACACCACAAGAAATTTCAGCTATGGTTCTACAAAAACTAAAGGCAGATGCTGAAAGCTATCTTGGACACGCAGTAACAGAAGCTGTTATCACAGTTCCAGCTTACTTCACAGACTCACAACGTCAAGCAACAAAAGACGCAGGTAAAATCGCAGGTCTAGACGTTAAACGTATCATCAACGAACCAACAGCGGCAGCTCTTGCATACGGACTTGACAAAGAAACTGACCAAAAAATCATGGTTTATGACCTTGGTGGTGGTACATTCGACGTTTCAGTTCTTGAAATCGGCGATGGTGTTATCGAAGTTTTAGCAACAGCTGGTAACAACCGCCTTGGTGGTGACGACTTCGACGAATGTGTCACAAAATTCCTAGTCGAAGAGTTCAAAAAAGAAAATGGCATCGACCTTTCAATGGATAAAGTTGCACTTCAAAGACTTCGTGAAGCTGGCGAAAAAGCAAAAATCGAGCTTTCTGGTGTTACAACTTCAAACATCAACCTACCATATATCACAGCAGACGCAACAGGCCCAAAACACCTTGACATCACACTAACAAGAGCAAAGTTCAACGAACTAACTCATCATCTAGTTGAAGCAACAGCAGCACCTGTTAAGCAAGCTCTTTCTGATGCCGGACTTTCAGCTGGCGAACTTCATAAGGTTCTTCTAGTCGGTGGTTCAAGCCGTATTCCAGCTGTTCAAGAAACAGTTAAATCAATCACAGGAAAAGACCCATTTAAGGGCATCAACCCTGACGAATGTGTTGCTATCGGTGCGGCAATTCAAGCTGGTGTTTTAACTGGTGACGTTGAAGGAATTTTGCTTCTAGACGTTACTCCCCTATCACTAGGTATCGAAACACTTGGCGGAGTTTGCACAAAACTTATCGAGAGAAACACAACCATCCCATCAAAGAAAAGCCAAGTTTTCTCAACTGCGGCTGACAACCAAACAAGCGTTGAAATCCACGTCCTACAAGGCGAGCGTGAAATGGCACAATATAACAAGAGCCTAGGTCGTTTCCACCTTGACGGAATTGCTCCTGCACGTCGTGGTGTTCCACAAATTGAAGTTACTTTCGACATCGACGCAAACGGTATTGTTAACGTTTCTGCTAAAGACATGGGAACAGGCAAAACTCAAAATATTACAATCACATCTTCAACAAACATGAGCAAAGATGATATAGACAAGGCTGTCCGTGAAGCTGAAGAATTTGCAGCAGAAGATGCAAAACGCAAAGAAGAAGTTGACGTTAGAAACCACGGCGACCAAATGGTTTATCAAACCGAAAAAGTTCTTGAAGAATCTGGCGACAAAATTGACGCTAACGACAAAGCGGCTGTTGAATCTGCAATTGCAACACTAAAAACAGCACTTGCAGGAACAGATACTGAGTCAATCAAAAACGCTACTGAGGCTTTAACACAAGAGTTCCACAAAATCAGCGAAAAAATGTATGCTCAAGCGGGCGCACAACCTGGTGCTGAGGGCTTTGACCCTAACGCACAACAAGGCGGAGCTGACAACGGCGGACAACAATTCTACGACGCTGACTACACAGTAGTTGACGACGAAAACAAGTAATGATTGAATAAAGTTTGGCGCAGGTGGTTGAAAAAATACCCCCTGCGCAAAGCTGTGTTTTAGAGAGGATTTAGCATTTTATGGCAGAAAAAAGAGATTATTACGAGGTGCTAGGGTTAAAAAAAGGTGCAAGTGAAGACGAGCTTAAAAAAGCTTATCGCAAACTTGCAAAGAGTTGTCACCCTGATTTGCACCCCAATGACAAAGAATGTGAAGCGAAGTTTAAGGAGCTTGGTGAGGCTTATGAAGTCCTCTCCGACTCTGAAAAACGCTCAAAATACGACCAATTTGGCCACGCTGCATTTGACCAAAGCTACGGCGGAGGCGGTGGCGGTTTTGGTGGTGGCTTCGGCGGATTTAGCGATATTTTCGGCGACATTTTTGGTGGCGGCGGTTTTGGCGATATTTTCGGCGGCGGTCAAACTTCGAGAAACGGCCCAAGACGTGGCGAGAACATACGTGTGATGGTTGGCATAACTTTTGAGGAAGCGGCTTTCGGTTGTACCAAAGAAGTTGAGGTCAACAGAATTGAAAAATGTGACAGTTGTAGCGGTTCTGGCGCTCAATCAGGCAGTGCTGTTGAAACTTGCGGAAATTGTGGCGGTAGCGGTACTGTTCGCCAGCAACAGAGAACTCCACTTGGTGTTTTCCAAACAACAGGCGCTTGTCCAAAATGTAGCGGTAAAGGTAAAATTATCAAAGACCCTTGCAAAACTTGCCAAGGTTCTGGAAATATGCGTAAACGCAAGAAAATTTCGGTTAATATTCCTGCTGGTATTGATGACGAGCAAACAGTTTCAGTTCGCTCACAAGGTAACGCAGGGCTTAACGGTGGGCCAGCCGGCGACCTTTTAATCACAGTTTCTATGATGGCTCACGAGCTGTTTGTGCGTGAGGGTACTTCGGTAATTTATGAGCTACCAATCAGCTTTGTGCAGGCAACTTTGGGCGATGAAATCGAAGTTCCAACCCTTGACGGAAAGGTGAAATATTCTATCCCCGAGGGCACAAAAACAGGCACAACTTTCCGTCTGCGTGGTAAGGGTATCCCCTATCTTCGTGGCAACGGCAGAGGTGACCAATTTGTTACTGTGCATATTGAAACACCACAAAATCTAAGCCGTGAGCAGAAAGATATGCTTCGTGATTTTGCAAAAAGTCTTGGCGAGAAGACTCACGAAGGTGGCGGATTTAGCTTTTTTGATAAAAAGAAAAAGAAGAAATAATATTTTTTTGAATTAAAAAATGGGCTGTTGCAAATGTTGAAAAACACTTGTTTCAGTCCATTTTTGTAAGTTTTAGCACTATTTTAGCAGTCATCCAAAATCCCAATTAGATTATCAATTATAAATTGCTGGGCATTTTTATCGTAAAGAACTACTAAAAATTCACCATATTGACCCATACGACTTTCATAACTCATACCTATACTGTTCCCCAGTTTAGATGGAAGGCGTCTTTTCTTGCCACCACTTTCAAAAATTTCTAAAAAATTCTTTTCAAGTAGCCAGTTGGTAACTTTGGTTGCATTAAGTTTGCGCATATTATCTACGCTTGCAATTTCGTTGATTTTGTTCACAAGTATAGAAATTGGTATTAATTCCTCAGTGGTTTGTACACCTTGCAATTCTTCATACGTAATTGTAAATTTTCCTCTGGTTTTTCTGCCTTTCGAGGCAATTTCTCCTCCATTGTCTATGACTTGCCTTAAAATTTCAGATACAAAGAAGAAACAGCGTGATATACGAACGTTATTTAGTGTTCTATTATCTGTCATTTCAAGGTCGGTAAGAGGGTCAATTCCGTTTGCAAGTTTGTCAATATACATTTTTGCACGTTCAATTTTTTCGAGTTCTGTCATATAAATCAGCCCTTTTAGTTTAATTACAGCTCTTGCTGTTATTATATCTCTGATATGTATAATTTGCAATAGTGAATATTTTTAGACATAATTTTAATGCCATAGGAAACAAAAATTTTTCGTTCGACAAAAAACTTGCCACGAGAGGGATTTTCGTTGCGACGAAAAGAAAACGACGCTCCGCTGGGGTAACTTTTTTTTCAAGAAAAAAGTCACCAAAAACTTGTCGG
>CAYJOS010000091.1:0-9216 GCA_964371875.1 uncultured Oscillospiraceae bacterium
CTTACCCATGTAATACAGTACATTGTCACTCATATGCTCAGGTGCAACTTTTAGCTGTCCACTAACGTGGTTTTTAATCAAATTTTCAAAAAATCTGTCGTTTTTGTCATGCACCATATAGTCATAACGAAGCCCAGAACGAACAAAAACCTTCTTAATCCCCTTGATTTCACGAAGCTTTGTAAGTAGCGTTCTGTAGTCATCATGGTCGGCTTGCAGATTATTACATGGTTTTGGGAACAGGCATTTTTTGTCATTACATGTCCCATTTTTCTTTTGAAGCTCACACGCTGGCAAACGGAAATTCGCGGTCGGTCCGCCAACATCGTGGATATAACCCTTAAAATCTTCCATTTGAGTAATTTCTTCGGCTTCAGCGATAACCGATTCATGGCTACGCGAAGAAACCACGCTCCCTTGGTGAAGGGTCAGTGCACAGAAATTACACGAGCCAAAACACCCTCTATTATGAATAATCGAGAATTTCACCTCTTTAATAGCCGAAACTCCGCCCAAACTTTTATAAGATGGGTGGAAATCTTTCATATAAGGCAGTGCATAAGTTTTGTCCATTTCCTCAGTCGAAAGCGGTCTTGCTGGTGGGTTTTGAACCAAAATATCCTTACCATGCCACTGCAAAATAGCCTTTCCGCGAAGAAAATCTTGTTCATCTTGCTGAGTTTTAGCAGACTTTGCATAAAGCTCATGACTTTCGCAAATGTCCCTATACGACGGACATGTTTTATAAGGAAAATTAACATCGCCTGCATCGCGTGTAAGGTAAGCCATTCCGCGAATTTCTTGAGGTGCCTTGCTAAAATCCTTGGTTTTTTTAAGCGCCGACGCAAGCTCTAAAACCGTATTTTCGCTCATACCATACATAAGCCCGTCAGCCTTTGACGAAATCAAGATACTCGGCATAACGCTGTCGCTCCAGTAGTCATAATGGGCAAATCTGCGAAGCGATGCTTCAAGCCCACCTAAAAATACTGGCGCATCTGGGTATGCCTCCTTACATAGAAGCGAATAGACCGTAGCCGCCCTGTCAGGGCGTTTTCCTGCCTTTCCCCCAGCAGTATACTCGTCTTCACTACGTCGCTTTAGCGCCGAAGTATAGTGCGCTACCATCGAGTCTATGTTCCCTGCATTTACCAAAAATGCATAGCGAGGTTTACCGAATTTCTTAAAATCTTCAGCGTTTTTAAAGTTCGGTTGCGCTAAAATTCCGACTTTATATCCAGCATCTTCAAGCACACGCGATATAACAGCAGTGCCAAAAGATGGATGGTCTACATATGAATCACCTGTAACTATAACAAAATCACAGTAATGCCAGCCACGATTTACCATTTCATCATGAGAAATCGGTAAAAATTTTCTTGTTTTTTCCATTTATCATCAATACCTTTAACGTTTTTCTTTAATTGTAGCATAAAAGTTTACAATTTACAAAGAAATTCATAATATTTTACATGTATAATAGTTACAGTAGAAAAATTACAGTTAGACGAGTACAAGTCAAGTAAAATCAGACTAAAAAGAGCTTGACAAAAAAAGCTGAGGCGACAAATGCCATCAAATCAGCCGACAGAGCTGCGATGGTCGCGTCCCTAGTATCCGTGATTTTGAGGTAACCATAATATACTGACAATGTGTAAATACTAGTTTCCGAAGCCGCAAGCATGACACTTGCTGTCGTGCCAATTACACTGTCTACACCATATATATCCATAATTTCGGTCCCGATGGCGAGTCCACCGCTACCACTAATTGGTTTTAGCAAGACTAGCGTAGAAAGCTCCTTTGGTATTCCTAACATTTCCATAATTGGTGATAAAAAATGTGAAAAAATGTCGATAGCACCCGATGCTCTTAGCATGTAAACCGCTACTATTAGACCTATGAGCGTTGGCATAATGCCCAAAACAGTAGTCATTCCACCCTTCGCTCCTTGTATAAAAAGAGCAAACACATCATTTTTTTTGGACACAGAATATATCAAGACACCTGCAATTATAGCTGGAACTACAGCATCATACAGCATATTGACGGAAACACCTCCTTTATTGCATAAATTTTTGTGCAAATGGATATATTTTACTTATTCCAAGCAATTCGACATTTTTCAACAAAAAAAATCACAATTTTAGTAGATAATATAAGCAACAGAATTATTTACAATATTAGTCAGTAATTCCCAATTTTTCTCAATATCATTGTAATTATGATAGCCGTAGCAAAAGCTATGACAGACGCACATAGCACGGATAATAGGATAGAATATGGCTGCTCTGATCCGAGTGAGCTCCTGATAGCAATTATGGTCGTCGGGATTATCTGGATAGACGCAGTATTCATAACAACGAGCATAGTGATGGCACGCCTTGCCTTTTTAGGAGGAAGCTTATCTTTCATTTCTTTTGCAGCGCTCAGCCCGATAGGGGTTGCAGCATTGCCAAGACCTAGGAGATTTGCAGTTATATTTGAAGATATTTTTTCGAGAATTTCGTTTTCGCCGCGGAGTTCTTTGAACAATTTCGATAAAATTGGCATTAGCAATTTGGTTATTTTGCAGGAAATTCCACTTTCCTTCATGATTTCCATAAGACCGCTCCAAAAGCACATTATACCTAGAATGCTTATTAAAAGCTCTACAGCCTCGTAGCTACCATTAGTAATCGCAAGAGAAACCTCTGGTATTCTATCTGTTAATATGGCGCAAAAGACAGATATTAGTATCATTGTAGTCCAAACAGTTGACAGCATAGTTATCATCACCTTTGTATGGGAAAGATTAAAAAGAATTAGTTCAAGCAAAATGAGGAAGGAGTGCAAACAAAATGAAATCAACAGGAATTGTACGTAAGGTAGACGAATTAGGTAGAATTGTTCTCCCTATAGAGCTTAGAAGAACGCTAAACATAGACATAAAGGACTCTTTAGAAATTTATGTTGAAGCAGATCAAATTATTCTTAAAAAGTATGCGCCAGCTTGTATTTTTTGTGGTAGCTCAAATGAAATTACTTCTCACTCTGGCAAAAACGTTTGTGGAGAGTGCAGAAAAGAGCTTAGCAGATAGCTTTTAAGGCTACGTAGCTACGTTATTAAATAAAAAAACAGACAGCTTTTGCTGTCTGTTTTTTTATTTCTTTTTAGGTTTAGCTATAAGTTTTGAAACAATTACATACCCCAAAACAACCGAAACCGCTATAATCACCCAGTTAAACACCACCGAATAGTCTTTCGGTGGATCTCCTCCGTCAGCAACGGTTTGATTAATCCTAGTATTGCTAATTTCGAGTGGCTGAATTTGCGTTTTAAGTATGATATCTTGATAGTTTACAATGTCATAATAAGGTTTTTCAGCATTTGGGTTACCAAATTCAAGGGTAAACGTTTTGGCATCTTCGCCTAAAAACACCAAATCATCAGCTAAATAATAAACCTTTATTCCTGAAATATCAATCGGCACATCGTCGTTATTATGAATGACAATTTGCATCGTGTCGCTTGTGCTTTTGATGTTATTAAGCGGAATTTTCAAATCGCTGTACTGAACTCCATCGACCTCAAAGTTAAACAAATGCTGTGTCGACCCTAAAACATCAAAAACTCTGCTAAATTGGCTATCTGTTTCGATTTCGATGGCAGAAAGCGTAAGATTTTTTACATTTAGCAGTGACAAAGTCATGGTATCTTCGCCTGCTTCGGTTTGAACTTCAAATTCTACGTCATGCGAAGCTGTGAAATAATTTCTACTCACATCGACATCGCTATAACGCAAAGACCCTTGAACTGGGACGATTTTCTCGATATTATTGATGATTTTCAGTCTATAATGAGTAAATTTCAGTGGTTCACCGAAGTCTATATCGAGTTTTGAGTTTCCATCAACATAATAAAGCGTTTCACTAGTGATAAAATCCCAATTAAGCCCATCAAAGCTCCCTAGAAGCTGAACTTCTTTCGCAAAATTATAAGAATCGATAGTAAAATCAATCGAAGTCGCTAAAATATCAACGTTTTCTTCTGTTTCCGCCTTAAAATCGTAGTAACTATCATCATCTTTAACAAAATCATCGATTATTTCGAGTTGAGCGGAACTTTCAACGATATTTTGGGTCTCAATGTAGTCATTATAGATGAAATACGGCACAATTGCACCGGTTTCGTCCTTAATTAGGAGGTCAGACAAGTCAGATTTCGCATATTTATAAATCTCAGGTGTCAGCCTTATCGACTTATACTCCGAGCCACTTTTATTGACAATTTCTACCGTGTGGACAGCTGACACATTGCATAAAAATACGACTGACAAGAATAATGCACTAATCGCTTTCTTTAACATTTACTGTCATCTCCAATCGTTTACTAAAGTATTGGTATATAAAGGATATTCCAAGCAAAATCGTGCCTAGGACGAAATAAGTTATGATATTATTGCCTTCAGCCATTCCATTAAAGTCAATTAAAAACAGCTTAACAACGGATAAAATAGCAAGCGCAAGCCCTATTCTTCGCATAACTCCAAACCGCTTTATAAACCCAAAAACAACCCAAATTAGAGCTGAAATCATATAAATTATACTGATTATAAAACTTTGGAAGTGTAATCCAAACTGCGATGTCAAGATATTTGTAAGCATGAGCAGTATGTAAATCGATACCGCTATAAAGACAACTTCAAATGAAAAATTCTTCTCTTTTGATAGCCTTGAAACAAGTTCATAAAGTTCAAACGTTGCCATTAACGTCGCAAATATTACAACCACTGTTCCAATAATTGTAAATATCAAATGCTCTGTTGGCTGATTTTCTATGAAAACAGGCTTTGAAACCAAGTTGAATGCCGACAAAATATTCATTATATACATAAAATATACAATAAATTTTGTACTCTTTGTCAGTAGTGGTTTAATTCGCATAACAATAAATGGAAGCATTAACAGTGGTAAGAATACTACTGCATCATATAAAAAATATACTATTCGTGTGTCTGCAAGTTTGCGTATCACATCGTAAAATATCTCATTCGAGAAATAAATTAAAAATAGTTCGAGGTTGATTATTGTGAAATTTTTGAATAAAATTGCATGTTTTGCAAGGAAATTTTTTGAATAAACAAATGCGCTTAGTATAGCAATGCTTCCGAGTGTGAATGTCGAATAATCGTATAAAAATTCAGTATTATCTAAGAATATATTTACGAAAATGAATATCGGCAATGATAACAAGAAGAGAGTTAGCCCTGCTCTTTTAGTCAGTTTATCGCCCTTTAATATTCCAAATACTGCAAGCGAAGTACCTTCGATTATCGCACCCATAACAGCCCATTTAGCGCCGAATTGGAACGGAATTACCAAAACCGTAAAGGTAAATCCTGTTAAATAAAATACAGCTGACATGTTTTCGCTTGTTTTTATTTTCTCGGAAATAAAATTTCCCAAGTAGAGATAAATAGATGCAAAAACCAAGGCTGAAACGCCTAAAATCATGTTTAAATCAAACTTATAGAATGCATTAAACATAATAAGACTGCTCATTATTGTATTAATTGAAACCACGACCACATCAATTCGTTTTAGTTGCGAATTTGACTTAATTGTTCCCATAATTGGTATTAAAGTATATACTCCGAATACAAATAGTATGTAAATCAGCACAAAAACAGCTTCTGAATTAAACCCAGATTTAAAGCTTTGAACAATGTAAATCGTTGACAGAATATTCAAAATCATTCCAATTAATGTTGCGATTGACCATTTATGTCTAAACGAAATCAGAAGTGCTAAAGTGTTTAAAATTATTAGGTAAATCATAATCGCATATATCATTTCAGGGTTTAAAATTGATGCGATTATAGGTAGATATCCGCCGATTAACGAGAAGGAAAGCACTACTTGAGCATTATACCGAACAGAGAGTAAAAATGCAGATAATGTTATAAGTATGCATAAAATTAAAGCGACGAGCATATCCAAAATGCCAAAAACAAAGTAGCTAACAAAGACAGAAATATACAACACAGCTACTCCGCCTGAAGTAACGCCAAGCGAAAATACATTTGGGTGTTTTCGGTTTAAAAACTCTCCAACGCCTAGCATCACTCCACCTAAAATGAAAATCAAAACCGACCTTAGCGTGTCTGTCATCTCTACAAATGCGCTCCGCGTTAGCAAAAATGTCGCAATGATTATCAGCAAAATTCCGACCTTATTTAGCAAGTTAAGTCCAATAAATCGCTCAATATTATTGGTTTTTGCACGTTTTTTGATAGTTTCCTCTGTGATTTCTTGTGAAGCGAAATCGTCATATTGTCTATCAATAATCTTGTTATTTTCCTCTAAAAGGCTATCTTTTTCTTTTTTGATAGTTGCTATTTTTTGAACAAGTAAAGTTTCAAGTTCTGTAATTTTTGAGTAAATTTCATTAGTTTCTGCAACCTCAAAATTCTTAGCATTTTGACGCAGAAGCTCAATTCTTTGCTTGATTTTGTTCTCAAAATGCTGGAGGTTTTTCTCCTCATCGCCATGAGATTTAAATAAATACATATCAACTTTTTTACGTGAAAAAGCCAAAATTTCCGTTCGTTCACGTAAAATCATTGTATAAAAAGCCTCTTTAAGTTGCTTACTATCTGAAGTTTTTTCTTTTAATTCAGATTGCTGAGTGGCTAATTTTTCCTCTAGGACTTTTAATTTTTCTTCCAGTCGCCTATTTTCTTTAAACAGGTCGGTTTTCTGATATTCTTCCAATTCTTTGGTCAATTGCCTTTGTTTGGAAATAATATCTTCAATATTGGTAGACATTACAAGTCACCTCTTTTTTAAATTTGTTTATCAAGTGCGATTAATCCGAGCTCAAGCGCCTCGAGAATTTGTTCTTTTTCGCAATTATCGTCGGATTCATCGAACTTTTCTCGCAAAATCCGTGCAAATTCTCCACAAATTCCTTCGTCAGAGCAATAGTCCCACAGATTTTTTTGCGGTGCAGTATTATCAATAATTTCCAAATGAAAAACCTTATCTTCAACCGCACTAAAAATAGTTTTTGGGTTAATTTTAAATGCAATTTTTCCAGTTAAATAAATCCTTGCAATTGCTTTTTCTGAGTATTCATGCATGATTTTTTGTAATTTTTCAATAATTTCAACGTCAGACTCAAGATTTGTGGCATTTATTTCGTCAATTTCAAAGTGATACCATGGATTTCTATAAAAATCGCACTTTACAATACCCTTATCAATTTCCAGTAATAAATATCCTTTTTCATTAAGTTCATCAAACCCAGTCGACGTCAAGCAACCAGAACTTGCGTAGGCTGTTTTTCCATTTTTGATAAGCCCCGAAAACTCATGATTGTGACCGACCGCTATGTAGTCAAATTCGGAAACCGCAAGCTTTGCAGGAGTCAACGCGTTGTATTTGCTCTGCGTTAAAATATCAGCGTGTATAAGGCAAATATTTACTTTTTCGGTGTCAAGCTCTGTATATAGTGATATTTCTGCATATTCGTCAGTGAAAGACGCTCCGTAAAAATTTGCTTTTTCATTTTCAAAAACCGAAAGTGTATTTTCATGGAATAAATGTACATTATCTGTAAATTTAAACCTTTTATAAGGGCTATTTTCGGATATAAAGTCATGATTTCCAGCACAAACCAAAACTGGCATTTCTGCTTTTGCCAAAGCATTAGACACAAGCGAAAACAGCGTTGGGTCTACGTCATTTGAGTGAAACAAGTCACCAGCAATCAAAATAAAGTCAATTTTCTCTCGATTTGCATGTTCAACCATGGATAAAACTGCATTTACATGCGAATTTCTAAGAATTTCCGCCTTTTCTTTAGGCAATGAGTCAAATTTTGCGCCAATATGCAAATCAGCAGTGTGCAGAATTTTAACCATGGTCATATCCTCCAACTCTGCGCGCTGTAAACATTATAATTTGCCTATCAATCGCGAGTTTTTTGAACAATTCCACAGCATTTTCTTCTCTCTCATTATCAAATGACATAAATGGGTCATCTAAAACAAGCGGTATATCTCCGATTTTCCCAGCCAAAACTTTACAAACCGCAAGCCTTAAAGCTAGGTAAAGCTGGTCACGTGTCCCAGTCGATAATCTCAGTGGTTCAAGCTCACGAACAGGTGAGTTTTGTTTGCCAACCAGCAAGTCAAATCCACGACCCACATACACTTTGTCATATTTCCCTGACGTCAAATGACTGAAATAATATGCACAAAGTCTGTTAATTTCTGGAGAAAGCTTAGCCGAAATCCCACTCTCTGCCTTGTCTAAAGTCTTCTCGGCAAGCTCTAAAGCAGTGTATTTATTCTTTAATCTGCTCTCGTTTTTCAGCAGTTCCGCAAGCCTTGTTTCGACTTTATTCATCTGCATTAGCGCCGATTTTCTACCTGACAAACTTCCAATTTCGGAAATTAATGACTGTTTGTAAATATTTAACTTTGCGATTTCGCCTTCAAGCTTCGACAATGCGAGTCTCGAATGTTGTTTATTCTCGATTTCTTGCTGAATTTCGTTGTATTTTATCTGTAACTTGGTTTCTTCTAGCCTCAAAGTTGCAAGTTCTTTAAGGTGTGTCTTAATTTCTGCGATATGACTTCTCGTGCTTTCGATATCTGTGCAATCAGCATCAAGGGCATGTGCACTCTTCATCAGCCTCTCATAAGCCTCGCCCGTGATATTCGCTGCGCAATCGTGGTCATATTCAAGTTCTTTCCTTGAAATTTCCAGTTCTTTTTTAAGCTCGTCAATATCAACCGGTGTTTCTTTGAATTTTTTTATACTACCTGCAAAGGCAATAATTACCGAAATTGCCCCAAAACCTAGAAGAATATAGGTCATATATGGTGTAAAAGTTCCAACTTCGACTGGGTTTGAAAGGTTAAATCCTGCACCTGCAAACAGCAATGCCCCCATAATCAAAGCCCACCATTTTATCCGCAATTTTTCGAAACGTTCTTTCTTTTCTTCGTAAATCCTCGAACTTTCATATATATTATCCAGTTCTTTTTTATACCATTCATTGATTTTCGGCAACTTCTCACGTGATTCACGTTCAATCTCAAGTGCTCCGTCATAAGCAAAAAGGTCGTCTTGTGCTTTTTTGAAAAATTCCTCGTCAATATTACGACTTTCATAAGATTTAATCCTAGATTGCACCTCTAAAAGCCTTGCTTTTGCAGAAATCTC
>CAYJOS010000092.1:0-9144 GCA_964371875.1 uncultured Oscillospiraceae bacterium
TTGCTTTGAATTTTGCCTCATCAGCACCTGCGACTAGGTACAATTTGTACTCAACGCCGTTTGCGCCGATCATGTCACGCTCACGAAGAGCTTGAAGGGAAAGCGTGGGGGCAAGGTCAGCAATTCCGACAAGTTCCATGTCCTCTTGCATTGCAACACCGTCCGCCAAACGCTGCCCGATTACTCCGTAGCCTGCTACGCCAACTCTAATTTTTGCCATTTTTTCATTTCTCCTTATATTTTAAATTTATGTTGTCGAAAACCTCTTTATGGGGGAGCTCGAGGGGGTATCCCTCCTCGAATTGGATAAACCGATGTCATTTTCAATGTGTGCATACACGAAAATGAGCCGTAAGGCATAATTTTTCTCCAAAAAATTATCATCGGCAGCTTGTCGAAAAGTCCCAAAGGACTTTTCAACAAGCTGAAAAATTAATTGTATGATTCAGTTTCGATTTTCAATTCTTCAAAATAGTCTAAATATTTTTTGGGTATGATGTCGCTGATTATATGGTCAATTGCGTCTAGGGCGTTGAATTTATAAATGCCGATATTGTCAAATTTTGTCTCGTCCACCAATAGAAACCACTCTCTTTTTATGCTTGGCAAGCATTTGAAAATGAAGGTACTCACGACTGCGTTGACAGTTAAGCCCGCTTGAATGTCTATTCCAGTACAACTCGTGAAAACCTTGTGGACGAAAATATTTTCAAGGTATTGGTCAGGATTTTCTGTCCAAGAGAAGTAATTTATTTTATTTAAGGTTATAACCTCGCCACCTATTATAACTAATCTATCCACTGTATTAAGTAACTTGGGAATTGCGGAAATGTTGTTTGTGATTACTGTTAAATCTTTTAAGTCTCCAAAATAGTCCGCCATTAAACTGCAAGTTACACCAGAGCCGAGAAAGATTGTATCTCCATCTTTGACATGAGAAGCAGCCATTTGAGCGATTTTGTTTTTATTAGTATCACTTTTCTTTAAAGGCTCAACTTCTTTCTTTTCACGCGCATCGGGCAAAGCTTCCGAAACAGGAGCTGCACCACCATAATATCTCACAAGCGAACCTTGCTCTTGTAAAATATCTAAATCTTTGCGAATTGTTACTTTACTAACCGAAAACAACTCCGACAACTCATTAATGTCAAGTCGACCATTTTCGTGTAACAATCGAAGTATTTCTTTCAGTCTTTCATGTTGTAACATCTCTTTCACCTCAACTCCTATTTGCGTTTACTTTCCTTTATAGTAAATCATAATCAAATATTAATTGTCAAGTCTATTTATATATACTGTGATATTGCTTATGTTCTTACATATATTTTATATAATTTTACCAAAACGAAAATAAAAGCAAAGTAATTATTGACTTTCAGAGGATAAATGTATATATTAAGCATATAAAGCAACACCAAAGTGTCACTAAACGAAAGCATTCGTAACTATTTTTGATAGGAGAAACCAAAATGTTTCCAAAAAATAGAAAATTTGATTTAGTATGCTTCGGTCGAGCCGGAGTTGACATGTACCCACTCGAGTTTAATAAATCCATGGAAGACACCCTTTCTTATTCAGTCGCTTTAGGTGGTTCGCCAGCTAACGTTGCGGTTGGAGCTTCAAAGCTTGGTTGCAAGGTTGGTTTTATAGGAAAAGTTTCTGACGACGCTATGGGCAATTTCGTTTTGAAAAAATTCGAAGGTTTTAATGTCGACACAAGCCAAGTGATTAAACAAGCAGGAACGACAACAAGCCTTGCAATTACAGAGGTTAAATCACCTGAGGATTGCTCCGTTCTGTTTTATCGTGACAATGTCGCAGACCTTGCAATTTCTTGGAACGAAATTTCTGAAGAGTATATTGCAAATACAAAAGCGATTTTAATTTCAGGCACAACACTTGCAAAAAGTCCTTCACGAGAAGCCGTTTACCACCTTGTCGAGTGTGCGGAAAAACACGGAGTTGTGATTATCTTCGAAGCCGATTATCGTGAAGCAACTTGGCGATACCCCGAAAAGGTTTCGTTTTGTTATGACATGATTTGCTCTAAAAGCGATATCATCTTCGCAACAAGAGAAGAAATTGACGCAATCGAATATTCTTTTGACAAGGAAAACAAAGATGACTTTGTTTCTGCTTCGAGATATTTAAACAAAAAAGCAAAAATTGTTGTCATAAAACACGGAAAAAATGGTTTTAACGTCTATACAAAAGACGAAAAGTTTTATCACAGAGATGCCGTAACTGCAAAAGTTTTGAAAACTTTCGGAGCAGGCGACGGACTTGCATCCGCTTTCACTGCGGCACTTTTGAAAGAAAAAAGCATAGAAGAAGCAATCGAAGATGCAGCATTTTCCGCCTCAATCGTCATTTCAAGACGTGACTGCACAGAGGCAATGCCCACCATCGAAGAGCTTCAAAATGCTAGGAAATTTACAGAAATTATTTAAAAAATATTAAAATTAAACATATAAGGAGAACAAAAATGAGAATTCAATCAGGACTGGAATTTGAAAAAGGCTACAATTCAATCACGGAGCTAAATGGTAAGCACAGCGAAATGCTGATGGACTTCGGTATTTTAAAACTTGGAAAAGGCGACGAGATTAACGACGACACAAACCTTGAGAAACTCTATCACCTTTTGTTCGGTTCAATTATAGTTGAATGTGACGGCGTTACATATGAGCCAAAACGCGCCGACTGCTTCAATGATGATTTCTGGCTTATTGACGTTCCAAAAAGTAAATCTGTTAAAATCATCGGCGTATCAGAAGACACAGAAATCGCTGTTTTCCGCACAGAAAACGAAAAAGACTTCCCTGCTAAAGTTCATGACCGCACAAACTCAACTTTTGAAATCCGTGGACAAGACACAATGAACGGCGCTGGTGAGCGTTATGTTAAAACACTAATGGACTTCAAACTTGCACCAGAGTCAAACATCATGATAGGCGAAGACGTTCACTTCCCAGGCAGATGGGCAGGTTTCCCCTCACACAGCCACAACCAACCTGAGATTTATTTCTATAAATTCTTCCCCAAAAACGGTTTCGGTCTTGTAAGACTTGGCGACGAAGGCGTTTTACTTGAAGAAAACGATACACTACTAATCAACCCCGACCTTGTCCACCCACAAGTTGGCGCTCCTGGATATGCAATGTATTTCCTATGGGCAATTCGTCACCTAGAAGGCAACCCATACCTAGGACCTGACATGGAAGAGCAACACCTATGGGTACAAGAGCCTGGCGCAAAATACTGGCCCGATATTCAACCTGAATCAAAAATATAGGAGTGATAGACAAATGGAAAACAAAACAGAAGCATACGTAGAAGTAAAAGAATTAGTTGACAGAGCAAAAGCTGCCGCAAAAATTGCAGAAAACTTCACACAAGAAACTTGCGATGAACTTGCCGCTGCTATCACTTGGGAATTTGTCAGTGATGAAAAAATGGTTAAAGAACTTGCTGAATTCTCCTATAACGAATGCGAATTGGGCGATATCCCTTCAAAAATCGCAAAAGTTCAAGGTAAAATTCGTGGTGTTTACTACGATGTTAAAAACACAAAAACTGTCGGCATAGTTGAAGAAATCCCAGAAAAAGGACTAGTCCGCATGTCAAAACCTATAGGTGTTATCGGTTCGCTTGTCCCAAGTACACAAGGTGAAATGCACCCAATTCTACAAGCTGTTAACGCTGTTAAAGCTAGAGATGCTGTTATTTTCAGCCCACACCCAAGAGCAAAGAAAACAACAGAAAAAGTTACAAATATTTTGCGTGAAATCATGAAACGTTATGACGTTCCTGAAGATTTGTTCACATGCATAGCAAACCCATCTGTCGAAAAAACTGACATTTTGATGCAACTTTGCGACCAAGTTATCGCAACAGGCGGCGGCCCTATGGTTAAAGCGGCATACTCAAGCGGAACACCTGCTTACGGTGTTGGCGCTGGTAATGCTTACATCTATATCGACGATTCAGCTGACCTAGCTGATGCTGCTAAAAAAATCAAAATCAGCAAAACTTTCGACCTTGCAGCTGGTTGTTCTTGCGATAACGGCATAGTCATTCACGAAAGTGTTTATGACAAAATGATGGCTGAATTCAAAAACGTCGGCGCTTATCTTTGCAATGCTGACGAAAAAGAAAAAGTCCAAAAAGCTATCTGGCCAAACTGGCCCGCTGACCACGCACTAAGCCGTTATATTGTCGCTTCATCTGCTCAAAACATTGCAAAACTTGCTGAAATTTCTGTCCCAGAAGACACTTCTATGATTTTTGTCGAAGAAGATAAACTAGGCGAAATTACACCATTTGCTGGCGAAAAACTTTGCCTTGTTGTTACAATTTATAAGGCAAAAGACCTTGATGACGCTATCAACATTGTCAACACAAACCAAGCATATTCAGGTGCTGGACACTCATGCGGTATCTATTCAAACACACCTGCAAACATTGAAAAATATGCTGATTCTACATACACAACTAGAGTTGTTGTTAATCAACCACAAGCAACAACAAACACAGGTAGCTGGACTTCTGGTATGCCATATACAAGCTCACTAGGCTGCGGAACTTGGGGCGGAAATGTTTGCTCTGAAAATATTTCACTAAAACACTACCTAAACAACACTTGGGTTATCCGTGAAATTCCAAACTACCAACCAACCGACGAGGAACTATTTGCTGGATTTACACCTAAAAAGTAAACGAGGCAGATTATGAGTGATAAAATTAAATATAATCTTCCAAAAGAAAAAATTGTCAGTGCGAAAACTGTCGCAGAATATCTAAAAAGCGGTGCTACCCTTGCGATGAGCGGTTATTCAACTGCTGGATATCCGAAAGATATAGTCCATGCTTTAGTCGAGCGAAAAAGCACTGAAACCGACCTAAGTTTCAGCGTAATCACAGGGGCGAACGCACCTTGGCTTGATGAAACTATGGCAAGTGCTGAACTTATTTCAAGAAAAGCACCGATGATCGCAAGCAAAACTTTGGCTTCGCAAGTCAATGCTGGCAAAGTCAAATATGTTGAACAACAAATGTGCCAAATGCCAAAACTCCTCAAAAAAGGGAGTTTTGGCAAGATAGATACAGCGATTGTAGAAGCATCGGCTATCACAGAAGATGGACTTTTAATTCCATCGACTTCCATAGGATATAACCATATTTTCATGGATATGGCTGATGAAATTATAATCGAAATCAACGAAAGTGCGCCTGAAATCCTACACGGTTTGCATGACATTTACCTTGATGGAAACACAGGAACACCACTGAAAAATGTAAATGACAGAGTCGGAAAAATTGGAATTCCGCTAAATTTCGACAAAGTTAAATACATAGTTGTCACAAACACAGCCGAGTGCAATTCTGCACCAATCTCCCCTGCTGTCGGCGCTTCTAAGACGATTGCAGAGAACTTGATTGAGTTTTTAAAAGTCGAATTTTCTGACGGCAAAATTCCACCATTCCAAACTGGATTTGGAAACATTGCAAATGCAATTTCAGAAGTTTTACAAAGCTCTGAATTTAAAAATTTAAGCTTTTTCTGCGGTGGAATTTCAACTCCTATACTTGAACTTTTGAGTAGTGGAAAAGCCGATTATGTTTCAACAGGTGGAATTGAAATGAAGCCCGAAACTGTAGAAATTTTAGAGGGTATCGACAATTTAAAGGAAAAACTTGTAATCCGCAACGGTGATATAATAAACAACTCCGAGTCTATCGCAAAGGTCGGTTTAATTGCATTAAATTCAGCTGTTGAAGTTGATATTTACGGCAATGTAAACTCCTCACACATCAGCGGAACTCGTGTTGTCAACGGCTTGGGCGGTGGAGCGAATTTTGCACAAAACAGCTCACTTTCTATAGTTTTGATACAATCCGAAGGCAAAAAAGGCGATATTTCAACTGTTGTTCCAATGGTCAGCCACTGCGATATAACAGAGCATGACGTTGACATTTTGATAACAGAAAACGGTGTCGCAGACTTGCGTGGGCTTTGTGATACAGAGCGTGCAGAGGCGATAATTTCAAACTGTGCGTCCGAAACTTACAAGCCACTACTTTCGGAATATTTGAAAAATGCTGTCGAAAAATGCGGTGGGCATCACCCACAATTGCCACTCGAAGCCTTTGATTGGTACACGAGATTAAAGCAAAATGGCAGTATGAAAAAATAAACGGAGAATTTTATGATTAATATAATCGAAGTCGGGCCAAGAGATGGTTTTCAAAATCTTTGCGACTATATTCCGCTTGAAAAAAAGCTAAGTATAGTTGACAAAATTGTTGAGTCCGGCGTGAAAAATATACAGCTAACTTCATTTGTAAGCCCCAAGGCAATTCCACAAATGCAAGACTCAGCAGAGCTTGCGAAAATCTGCCTTGAAAAATATCCCGAAGTTAAGTTTTCAGCCCTTGTGCCCAATTTAAGAGGCGCAAAAGGAGCTTTGGAAGCAGGGATTAAAAACATTTCTTACGTCATGTCTTTAAGTGAATCTCACAACAAGAAAAACGTAAATCGCACACACGAAGAGTCATTAATTGACCTTGCAAAAATTATCGAAGAATGCCCAGAATTAAACATCTGTGTTGATTTGGCGACAACTTTCGGTTGCCCATTTGAAGGCAAAAAGTACGCTGATGAAACTTTAACAGTTGTTGAAAAATTGAGCAAACTAGATTTTTCAGAGCTTGATTTGTGCGACACCATAGGCGTTGCCGACCCTAAACAAGTTCGTGATACCATCACTGCTGTACGCAAAAATTTTCCAAAATACAGCCTTCAAGTGCATATTCACGACACTAGAAACATGGGCATGGTCAACACTCTCGCCGCTATCGAAAGCGGAGTGGAAAGTGTCCAATCGACTTTAGGCGGACTTGGCGGTTGTCCTTTTGCTCCTGGAGCATCCGGAAATTTGGCAACCGAAGACCTTGTTCACATGCTAAATGAAATGGGTTATGACACAGGAATTAACCTTGAAAAACTCGTTTCAGCCGCAAAATTTGAAAAAGAAATTATTCCAAACGGAAATTACAGCAGTCACTCAATGAATTTATAAATCTTAAGAAAGAGGTGTTTATATGAGCAAAGAACTTTACGAACAAATCGCAAAAAACGCACACGAAATGCGCAAAACATCTATCGAACTTGGTCACTGCGCAGGAAAAAACGGTGCTCACTTCGGCCCTGCTCTTGGTAGTATTGACATAGTTTCATCACTTTACGGTGGTGTTATGAAAAACGACCCAAAAGCTCCACAAGACCCAAAACGTGACCGTTTTGTACTTTCAAAAGGTCATGCTTGCCTAGCGCTTTACAGTGCTTTGATGGAATATGGATATATTTCAAAAGATCTAATCCCAACTTTCAAAGGCAACGCAACAACTCTCGGCGGTCACCCAAGCATGAGCCCTGAGCGTGGAATTGAAATTTCTTCAGGTAGCCTTGGAAACGGTTTTGCTGTTGCTTGCGGCATGGCTCAAGCGGCAAAACTAAAAGGTGAAGACCACAATGTTTTCGTTCTTGTCGGCGACGGCGAAACAAACGAAGGTGTTGTCTGCGAAGCGGCTATGAATGCTGTTCAACATAAACTTGACAATCTAATCACAATTATCGACATCAATGGCTTCCAACTTTCAGGCACAACTGAGGACGTTATGGATCTTAATGTTGCAAAAATTTGGGAAGCATTTGGATATGAAGTTACACACATCGAAGATGGAAACGACCCTGAAAGCATAGTCACAACTCTTAACGCTGTTAAGGCAAAACGCAACGGAATTCCACAAGCAGTTTTGGCTCACACAGTTAAGGGTAAAGGCGTTTCTTTCATGGAGAAAAAATTACAATGGCACGCTTCACCCATCAGCGAAGAACAATACATCCAAGCTAAATCTGAGCTGGGCATGTAGTAAAAAAGAAAGGAATGGTCATATCCATGAATATTTCAACAGAAATTTTGAACGAATGGTCAAAAGCTGGCCACCGTGTTGCAATGGGCGAATCTATGATTTTGGTTGCTGACGAATTTAAAGATGTTGTCACAGTTAATGCCGATATCACAAATACAGCTCGTATGGTTAATTTTGAGAAAAAATACCCTGAAAGACTGCTTAATGTCGGTATTGCAGAGCAAAACTCTATCGCTTACTCAGCAGGTATCGCACGTGAAGGGCTAATCCCTTACACTGTCGGTCTAGGTGCATTTACACCCATGCGTTGCGCAGAACAAATGCGTGTTGCTTGTGGTTACATGAACATGAACGTTAAAGTTGTTGCTATCGAAAGTGGTGTTGGTTTTGGCCCACTTGGCAACACTCACTTCTCTATGGACGACCTTGCTGTTGTTCGTGCAATTCCAAACTTTACAGTAATTTCACCCTCAGACCCAATGACAATTTACAAAGCGCTTCGCGCTGCTGCAACATACGAAGGTCCTGTTTATTTGCGTATGACAGGCGCTGGCGGTTTCCCAGTTATGTATGACAACGATTGTGCATTTGAAATCGGAAAAGCGATTGAGTATAAAAAAGGAACTGAAGTTGCTATTATTTCAACAGGTGCTATGCTTTGCGAAGCTGTTAAAGCTGCTGAAATGCTTGACGCCAAAGGCATTAGCACAAGAGTTATCGACATGCACACAATCAAACCCCTAGACACAGCAATGCTAGACGATGTTTTCGCAAACAACAGCCTTGTAGTGACAGTTGAAGAACATACTTGCATGGGCGGTTTAGGCTCTGCTGTGGCTGAATATAAGGCTACAAAAGCTAATGCGCCAAAACAAGTGTTCTGCTCTTTCCCTGATGCATATTTACCAGTTGGCAACAGAGATTATATTCTAAGCGAATGCGGTCTTGATGCAAATGGAATTGTTAAATCAGTAGAGAGTGCTAGATAGTTTATCTTTATAAAATAATGCGAAAATCCGCTCAAAATCTGAGCGGATTTTTGTGATTTATAAGAATGATTTGACGAAAAGAACGAGAGAATTTTCGTTGCGACGAAAAGAAGCGAAGAGAACGCTCTCCGAGGGGGAATTTTCGTTGCGACGAAAAGAAGCGAAGATACGCACTTCGTTGGGAGTGACTTTTTTTTCAAGAAAAAAGTCACCAAAAACT
>CAYJOS010000093.1:0-8980 GCA_964371875.1 uncultured Oscillospiraceae bacterium
GGAACTTAACTCGTGAAGAATTAGACGCTTTTGCGGCAAATTCACAACAAAAAGCGGAAGCAGCTCAAAAAGCAAACCGTTTTGCAGACGAAATTGTTCCTGTTATGGTTAAGCAAAAAAAGGGACTCGTTCCTTTCGCAAATGACGAGTACCCACGTCACGGTGCAACAGCCGAAAGCCTTGGAAAACTTCGCCCTGCATTTAAAAAAGACGGCATGGTAACAGCTGGTAACGCATCAGGAATTAACGATGGTGCGGCAGCATTTGTCCTAGCTTCAGGCGAAGCAGTTGCTAAATATAATCTAAAACCTATGGCTAAAATTGTTTCATGGGGACAAGGTGGCGTTGACCCATCAATCATGGGTATAGGCCCTGTTCCTGCAAGCAAAAATGCACTAAAAAAAGCTGGACTTTCTATGGCTGACATTGACCTAATTGAAGCTAACGAAGCTTTTGCGGCTCAAAGCATTGCAGTTGCTCGTGACCTTGAATTTGACATGGAAAAAGTTAATGTAAACGGCGGTGCTATCGCACTAGGTCACCCAATCGGTGCATCAGGTGCTAGAATTATCGTCACACTTTTGCACGAAATGGCAAAACGTGACAACGCAAAACGTGGACTTGCTACACTTTGCATCGGTGGCGGTATGGGCGTTGCTACAATTTTCGAAAAATGCTAATTAATGATGATTTAAAAACTAAATTTAGTTTCTAAATAAAAACCCTTTCTAAATACCAATTCATAATGCAAAATAGGCTATCAGTTTTGAACTGATAGCCTATTTTGTCATTTTAACCAAAAATTTGCTCTTTTCTTTTTCATCAAATCTAAATTAGTGTTGCAATCGCAACAGGTAAGAAGATTGAAAATGCGTTATCATTAGGATACAAAAAATAACTAACCAATCGGTAAGGAGTATCTAAAATGAAATTTGCACAAAAGAAAACAGGGCTTGTAGAAACAAACGGATTTAGAGTTATCACAGTAGGTAGTGGCGCACCACCTATCGACCTTGAAAGAGTTTCACCATGCACAATGATTCAATACAAAGACGCTATGTTCCCAGTTGACCTTGGATATGGTTGCTCTCGCAGAATGTTTGAAATGGGCATTAAACCAGCTAGTGTTACAAATGCACTATTCACTCACCTTCATTCAGACCATTCACTTGACTATGGTTATTTCATGATTATGGGCTGGCACGATGGAAGAAACAAACTTCACACAATCGGACCAAAAGGAATTGAAAAAATGCACAACCTATACACTGAAATGTATGACGGAGATATCACGTATCGTGCAAACCTCGGGATTTCACTAAAAGGTGTTAAAGAAGATGTTCAATTTACAGAAGTAGCCGGTGGAGAGAGCTTTGAACTTGACGGAGTTAAAATCTCAACTATTAACGTTCCCCACACAGCTTACACTGTTGCATATAAATTTGAAGCTGACGGTCAAAAAGTTGTCGTTTCAGGTGACCTTATGTACAGCGATGCTTTCATCGAATTTGCAAAAGATGCTGATGTTATTGTATTTGACGGAAACCAAGCTAACTCAGTTTTCCTACAAAATAGAGGGCCAAAATTTGTCGCTAATCTTGAAAAATCTCACGCTAAAATTACTGAAATTGCTGACATGGCACAAAAAGCAAACGCAAAATCTATTGTTGTCACTCACCTAACACCAGGCACTTTTATCGGTGAAATGGTTGCAGAAATGAGCCCAATTTATAAAGGCGAAATTATCGTAGCATCAGACATGATGGCTATTGATATTTAATGGTATACACATAGCAAATTCCGAAACACAAATGTTTGCAGGTGTTTGGGGCTTGGGATTTGTTTCAAACTTTATCCTAACACCACTGGCGGCATACTCAACTTTCACCTTGCCTGTTGTCGAGATGACAGCTCTTGCAGGAATTGACCATATGCCCGTTATCTACACATTTGTTCACTCGCTAGAGCAAGTTATTTTCCCATATGAATATGCACCTGTTTTGCTTATCTTCGGCTTTGGACTAGTTCCATTCAAAGATTTCGTAAAATACAATGCTATTAAAGTTGTACTAAGCATAATTTGCATATTCCTAGTTTACATTCCATATTGGAATTTAATAGGTTTACTTTAATCTCCAAATTTTTTGTTAATATGCACAAAAATACCTGCACAAATTTTACGTGTAGGTGTTTTTGTTGTTGCGTATGAAACAGATAAAAAATTTCCCTTGTGATACCATATTACAAGTATCAGAAATCGTGAAAGGAAAACAGAATGAGTAATTTTCAGGAGTCTGACAACAAAGATACCCAAGTCAAAAAGCACAAATACCCCATATCAGCTGTCATAAAGTCCTTTGCAAAAATCGGACTTATAGGCTTTGGTGGAGGCAGTGCTCTTATACCTGTTATCGAAAAAGAAGTCTGCGAAGACAACAAGTATATAGACAGAGATGAATACAGCAATTTCACAGTTATTAGCAACATAACTCCAGGAGCTTTGCCCGTAAAACTCGGCGCACTGGTTGGTTATGAAATGGCAGGGAAAACAGGAATGTTTCTTGCCGCACTTTTCACATCTATCCCAGGCGTTTTTATAACTCTGATTTTATTGGCTTTGCTGGATATTTTGGGTTCATCGGCTATTAGTATTATAGAGCAAGCGGCGATAGGAATTTCCGTTTTTATCATATTTTTGCTCGTTACTTATATAGCAAAAATCATGCGAGAAAGTCGGAAAGTCGGCTTTTTAACCCCAGCTGTTATTTTAATGTTATCAACCTTTTTTCTAACTTTCGGTAAAGAAATTAGGCTTGCTTTTGAAAGATTGGGCTTTGATTTTGCTTTTATAAACAGCACACCAATTTTTGATGTATCAACAATAAATGTACTGATTTTATTGTTTTTCCTAATCTTTTTCACAGGAGGCAGAACCAAAGGAAAAAGATTTTTAACCGCTATGGTGATAAGCGTAGTTTACATACTCATGTTCGGAAAATCTGCGATAATAAACCTCGGATTTGGAAACACAATTTTCCAAGTTGTGATGTTAGTCGTTGCCGTAGCTATGCTTATATCTGACTCGAAAAAAGACGCATCAGACAAGGCGAAAGTCAAACTCGACTGGGCAGGAGCAACAAAAAAGAGCTTGCCATTTTTGATTAGTACTGCTGTACTTTTTGGAATTTGCTTTGTAATTAGCGATGAAAACATGATTTTCTTTTTAACTAACGGAATTGTTTCCACTGCAACAAGTTTTGGTGGTGGTGAAGCATATTTAACCGTTGCGGACGGAATTTTTGTTGTATCGGGCGTTATAACAACGACTGAATTTTACAGCAGAATTTTGCCCATTGCAAACGCACTTCCAGGGTCGATTTTGGTTAAAATCTTAGCAGCTGTTGGCTTTGTTATAGGATTTGATATTTCTATGGGCTACGCTTTTCTTGTCGGAACTCTAGGTCTTATGATAGCAACTACCGCCAGCTGTGTGGTTTGCATATATGTCGCAGAGGTTTACACTTCGTTTAGCTACTTGAGCATTTTCAAAGTTTTAAAACTTTGGGTCTTGCCCGTAATTTGCGGTCTCCTTTTATCAACTATACTTTCTATGCTAAACGAAGTGTTCCATATATCCCACGCATATGAACTTCATCAGCTTCCAATGTTTGGGTTGATAGCATTTATCTATGGAATGGTGTATTTCTTACACAAAAAATTCCATCTCAATGACGTGATACTTATTGTACTTTCTGCCCTCGTTAGCATCGGCGGGGTGGTCGTACTTTAATTATACTCCTCCAAGTCTATCTGATTTCTACCTCGGATAGATAAACCCCTAACATTTTTCAATGTTAGGGGTCTTGTGCTTTTTATTTGAGTTTTTTGCAAATCATATTATATGTCGGCATAGCAACGCCATATTTTTCGCCAAGTCGCTCGACCTCAAATACTAAGCCGTCGATTTCGCTATTTCCGCCTTTTTTGAGATCTTTTTGCATGGAAGCGGTAACATCATCGCCAAGGTTTTGCATTATTTCAAGGTTGATTTCGACAATATTTTCAGGTAAATTTATGTCCATTGCCTTAGAAAGCGCATCGATTTCTTTCACGCAAGAGATGAAAGTTTCTCTTTTTTCGCCCTCTTTTTTGAAATCGAGTGCAGTTGCGTCGAAGTATGCCCCACAGGCAGCCATGCACGAAATAAATGAAAACTTTTGCATGGTATCTTTTCTGACATCATCAGATAAAATTACTTCAATGTTGCTATCCAAAAGGTCTTGCTTAATTTTTTGTAATCTTTCGTCGTCGGTTTTTCCGTCCAATCTTCCATACACAACTCTGAAAATTTCACCACTTTGTCTTAAAACTCCGTAATCTTCTATCGCTCCAGCGATATAGATGCAACCGTTCAAAACTTCAAGCTCGGTGAGGGTTTTGGACATTTTTTCGCCAGTACCATAGACATTCAAAACGGGAATGACTATGGTTTTTTCATGGGCGGATTTTTTGATTAATTCATAGGTTTGTTCTATTGAATAATATTTTACGCAGACAAAAATTACGTCTGCTTTTTCATTATGTTCAGCCTCTGTGACGGCGTTTAATTTGATATTTAAACTGTCATTTTGCTTGTGGATTGTAAGCCCGTTTTGCTTGATAATTTCCAGATGTTTTCCTCTTGCAATTAGCGTGACATCTTTGCCTGCACTCTGCATATAGCCAGCAATACAGCCACCTGTTCCGCCCGCTCCGATGATTAAATATTTCATTTTCGCCTCCATATTTTCTTTAATTCTTTATTATATAGTATACAACAAATTGAGAAAAAACGCAAACTTATAATCAAAACTTAATTTTATTGTTAGATTTCCACAAAAATATTAATTCGTTTTGTCGATTAGAATAACAAACTGTTGCACAGAGCACTATTACCATATGGTAATTTTCAGTATAATCACGTCTATAAAAGAAAAGGAGAAATTATTATGTCAGAAAAAATCGAAACACTGCAAAGTAAGCAAAAAATGATATTCAAATGGTTGCTTAACATTGTAGTACCCGCCGCTGTTATGCTAATACCAACATCAGCAGACGGCTTTACCAATGATATGAGAACGTTCTTGGTAATCACACTATTTGGTATTATTCTTTTAGCAACAGAAAACCTTCCAACCTTTACGGTATCGCTTCTACTCCCACCTGCTTACATAATTTTTATGGGACTAAAAGCAAACGCAGTTTTAAGTGGCTGGACAAATGAATTACCATGGGTATTTATTGGTGGTTCTATACTAAATATTGCACTGCAAGGTACTGGGCTTATGAAACGCCTTGCATATCGCTGTGTTCTCTTTTTTGGAGGAACATACAGAGGGGCGCTTTATGGATTAACTGTTTTTGGTGCTGTTGCCGCATTTCTTATCTCCGCTCCAACTGCTCGTGCTATATTAATTCCCACATTGGCAGTTGGTATTAATAATGCATTCGGATTTAAGCTCGGAGACCGTGAGTCATCATGCATAGGTATGGTCACTGTTAACGCAGTTATAAGCCCAATTTTCTTTACATACACAGGCGGACCTGCAAACATTGTTCCATTTGGCATTTTACAAGAATTGGGACTTGCTGTTCCAAGTTACTTAGAATACATGGTGCAAATGACTGTCCCTGCGCTTATTTATTGCATACTTAATATTATAATGATCGAACTTGTTTTCCGTCCTAAACCCACGGAAGCACTTGCCGCTGCCGGAATTACTGATAATCCTAAAGAAAAGTTTAAACTTCAACTTTCTAATATGGGCAAAATGAGCATAAACGAGAAAAAGATCACTGTTATCTGTGTTCTATTATTAGCAGCACTTTTAACAAGTGGAACTCACGGAATTGCTATTCCTTGGATTTTCATAATAACTGCTGGTGTACTCACTTTCCCCGGCATTGAACTTGCGAAAAATGAAGATTTCAAAAAAATCAACTTTCCTATGGCGTTTTTCCTAGTAGCTTGTCTTACAATCGGAACTGTATCTGCTCAAATTGGATTTAGTACATTTTTAGCAAATCTCGTATTCCCATATCTGTCAACATCTTTTGAAACAATGGTTGGTGGTGTTTGGGTTCTTGGTTTCCTCGTAAACTTTGTCATGACTCCCAATGCAGCATACGCAGCGTTTACAGCACCTATTGCTGAAATGGCTGTATCTGCTGGGTTTGACCACTTACCTGTTATATACTCCATGGCACAGGGTCTTACACAAATTGTATTCCCATATGAATTTGCAGTTGTACTGCTAATTTCAGGCTTCGGACTTTGTAGTTTTAACAGACTGATTAAATATAACTTCCTACGTGCAGTATTAAACTTTATTGCAATCTACATTCTCTACCTACCATGGTGGAGTTTGGTCGGAATTTTATAATAAGCGAAAGGATATAAATTACATATGAAAAAATCTTATATTTTACCCCAAGGTGACCTAGCTGTCACTCCGCATAAAGGTCGCTCTCTTTATGAGCATGTTGCACCTTTTACAGCTATTGTAATCGGTTCAGGCTGTCCTGAAACTGTAATTGGGCGTTCATCGCCATCATCTCTCATTCAATATAAAGGAAATTACTTTTTAATCGACGTGGGAGAAGGAACATTGCACCGTTTTGCAGAAGGCGGACTTCGTTGTGGTGATGTGAGCAATATTTTCTTCACCCATCACCATGCAGACCACAATGCTGGTTACCCATATTTTCTGATTAATTCTTGGATGAATGGCAGAGATAAACTAAACCTAGTTGGTCCTCCTGATACAAAAAAATTCCACAATATGATACTTGATTTTTATGATAGAGATATTCGTTACAGAGCGACAAGAAGAGGAGTTCCCTTGGAAGCTATGATAGGTGCTGATATCAAAGAAATTGAAGATACTGCTGAATTTGAACTTGATGGAGTAGCTATCAAAACTGCAAAAATGCTACATACAGAGCATAACATAGGCTATCGTTTTGAAGCAGATGGAATTTCCATTGTTGTTTCAGGAGATACATGCTACACACCAGCTCTTATCGAACTTGCAAAAGGTGCTGATATACTTATTATGGACGCTGGTGGACTTCCTAACACAGGTTTCGTAGGTTCAAGCGTACCTGTTCCAGAAGGCTCTGAACCTATACTTCCTCCACGTAAAAAGGAAGAAAACTTTGAAGCACCTCCACATCCAGCGCAAGGAGAATTGGCTAAAATTGCGGCTGAAACTGATGTAAAAACTCTGGTAATAACTCACTATATGCCATTTGCAATTAATGAAGAATTAGCTGAAAAAGCAATTCGCTCACAAGGCTTTAAAGGCGATGTTGTGTTCGGAAGAGATTTAATGGAAATCGCTCCATAAGTACAAACTCCATACAAAAAGGCTACTTTTAAGTTAACTTAAAAGTAGCCTCATTTTATTCGTAAGCACAGTTTTGCAATGCTTCTTTATCAACAGCGTAAAATCGGTTTCCCTCGAAGGAAATCAGTCCTTCATTTTTCATAGCTGTAAGTTCACGCACCATAGAACTACGAGAAACATCAAGATATTCTGCTAAATGTGTCCGACTAAAAGGCAAAATAAAGTCTTGCTCATTTGCACTGTGGTATAAGTCTAAAAGGAACGCAGAAAGTTTAGCACGTATAGAGTGGCGATATATAAACGAGGCTCTGCGACCGTGGTTAAGAACTTTTTTTGATAAAACATCAAGCATATTTCTTGTTGCTCGTAAGTGGATATTGCATGTTTTTTCGCATGGAGATACAAGCTTTTCAAACGGAATAAATAAAACCTTACATGAAGTAACAGCAATAACCGACACGATAAGTGGTGTGCTTGTAATAACATAGGCTGCACCAAACGAGTCCAAAGATTTTAGTAAGCCTGCAACCGAATCTCTGTGTACATTGTCGCCGCGATATACTTTAGCTGTGCCATCTAGCAATATAGCAAGCTCGGTCATTTTTTCGTTAGGCTGTGCGATATATTCGCCTCGGGAAAAATCTTTTGTGTATGCTCCGACGCAAGTTAATAAATCCTCGATTTCCTCATAAGAATGATTTTTGAATAATTCACATTGCATTAATTCAGGAAAATACTCCATCACACCAGCTCCTAAAAATATATATTACTATATTATACTTTATATTTTTAATGTCAAGTGTTGCAAATGCAACAGATGGGGGATTATGACGAAAAAATTTACGAGTTGATTTTGGTACTTTTAACAAATATAAATATTTATGACTTAGTGCTTTGAATTAAACCTCAAGCTCCCACTAAATTCATTCCCAGCCACACCAGAAGCTAATCGGTGTAATCAGCACAAAATCGCGACTGTGTTCGGTGTGAGGTTTTCGTTGATATTTTGAATACGAATTTCGTTGTCCTCGTAACAAAAATACAGGCTCGTCCCACCTTTGACATCGTATCCCCAGACGCTTCCACTGTTCGCAATTTGAACCGACAGCCACAGTGCGAGCCAACTCCTTTTCCAGTCAATATTTTTCGAAATAGCTATTCTCTACTTGCAATGTTACCCTCTTGTTGTATTTTTTAAATATATATGGTAAACTTTTCTTACTATAACAATCAGTTTTTGACAGAATTAATTGAGCTCAACCCTAAAGAAAATCTGGAAAATTTTCAATGTTTGCACCACTAAGCGAAGATTTGAAGTGCTAAAAGAAATGGATAAGGCAGGAATTCCAACCATTGTCTGGCTTACTCCGATTTTTACCATTTATTAATGATACTGAAGAAAATATCAAAGGATTACTAAATTATTGCAAGGAAGCAAATGTAAAAGGTGTTTAATTTTGTTTGGGATTTTCCAGAGGAAAATGTTCAAACATCCTTATTTGAATAGAACATGCTTTTAAAAATTAAATTATTCTAGCTAAAATGACAATACTAATAGGTGTTGTCATTTTTTTGAATTGTTTATAAAAAGT
>CAYJOS010000094.1:0-8959 GCA_964371875.1 uncultured Oscillospiraceae bacterium
CAAATTTTCAATGATGAGTTTTAGCTGATTTGATAGCCTTATTTTCTGTATGTAGTCAAGGGAATAGTCAAAATAGCTTTAAATTAATCGAAGATGTTTGAGTTCAAAATTTGCGTCGCATAAACAAAGAAAGATCATTTGCAAAACTCATCATTAATCTCACTTGATATTGCTGGAAATCTTAGTCAAACTTTTGGCAATCAACCATAACTTTAAGACCGCCTTTGCCTGACTTTGCAAGCATCATAGCATCTTGGATTTTTGAAAGTGGGAATATAGTTGGTTCGATAAATTTATCCCAATCATATTCATTTTTTGCGATGATTTCAAGAGCTTCATCCATGTCGCTTGAATTACATGTACGTGATGTGATTAGCTCACATTCTTTCATGTATAGCGCACGAATATCGAGCGTAATTGGTTTTTGGTGGGCTGCTACCATAATGATTTTTGAATGAGTGTGAAGAAGTTGAACCATGGTATCAACCGAAGCTTGGACACCTGCAACTTCAAAAACAGTATCAGCAAATTTGCCGTTTGTTTTCTCTTTAACATACTCAACAACATCAGTTTCCTTAGGATTAATTACGTCAAATCCCATTGAGCGAGCAGCCGCAATACGGTCGGAGTTTAGTTCAGAAACAATTACATTTGCCCCTCTTGATTTCGCAACAACTGCAATGACTATACCGATAGGTCCGCCGCCAAGAACAACAACATTTTCGCCTGATTTAACGTCTGCACGGCGGTTTACGTGGCAACCAACTGACATAGGTTCTACCAAAGCTGCGTGTAACATGTTCATGTCATTTGGAATATGGTGACAAACATCTTCCGTAATAATATAATGTTCTGCGAATGAACCTCTAAACTCAATGCCGTAGCAGTCTAACTTCATACAAGCGTTGTCATATCCCATTTTACAAGCTTGGCACTCTCCGCAAGGCTCGAGAGGTTTAACAACTATAGGGTCACCAACTTTAAAGTTTTTAACATCTTCGCCAACTTCAAGAACTACACAAGAACATTCATGTCCAGGAATACCTGGCTTTTCTTTTATGCGATATTCAAAATCTCCGTCTAAATAATGGATATCAGTACCGCAGATGCCGCAATATTGAACAGCAACTTTGAGCTGATTTTTCCCGACAACGCCGTCTTCAACATCGCCAAAACCAAACTTACCTTTTTCCGTGTAAATAGCAGCTTTCATTATATTAAACTCCTTTTTATATTATACTAGGCAGAGTGAAACTCCACCTACTTTAATTTTACTTTAAAATATTAGTTGTATACAAAACAAGCAATGAACACCATTGGTTCATCACCATGAGTTGCGATAGCATGTTGGTCGCCGTTATAGCAAATATGTGTATCACCAGGGTAGAGGATTTCTGTTCTATCATTATCGGTAAGCTTCGCCGCACCGGAAATTATATGAACAATTTCAGTCTCGCCTGGGTGGGGATGAAGTCCTGTGTAAGTTCCGGGCTCAAGTGTCATTTGGCTGAATAAACGAAGGTTTGGAGGTAAAACTTTAACTAAGTCTTTGGCATACATGTTGCCCTCTCCACCTGCAAGATTTGAAACAATGCGTGTGTCAACGTCCTTTAAAAATTGGATCATAATAAGCGCCCTTCTTTCTTGATTTTTACATAGTATAGATTATTATACAATTGCTTGCAATAGACTTCAAAATAATTCCCATGTAGGTATTTTTGTTTTCATATTTCGGTACAATATTTTCATAATTTGAAAACAAGCTTCATAGAATGACAATTTGTTTCAATCTACTAGAATATTATAATATTTACTTGCAAACATTGGAAGTGCATGTTAATATCAATAAAATTTTTGATTGCGCATCGCAAAGTTTTGTGATATTCGCATCAAGCAAAAAAGGAAAGGTAGAAAAAAATGAAAAAGAAACTCTCATTACTCATGGCTCTTGCACTATCATTTTCACTCACTGCATGTGGCGGTGGCGCAGAAGAAGCTCCTGCTGAAGGCGAAGCTGATCCTCAAGTTGAGGGTGAAGCTCCTGCGACAGGCGGAGACGTTGAAGGCAGTGGCGCAAAAATCGAAATGTCTTTCTGCGTTGTATCTGACCCAGGTAACCCACAAAACCAAGCTTACCGTGAAATGGCTGAAAGCCTAGCGACAAGAAGCGGTGGCAACATTGAAGTTAATTTATTTGAAGCAGCTTCTATGGGTGGTATAGCTGAACTTGCACAAGGTGTTATCGACGGTTCATTCCAATTCGTTGTTCTTTCTACAAACGCTATCAACAGCTTTGACCCTGGACTTCTAGCTTTTGACCTTCCTTATCTATGGCCATCAGCTGAAGTTGCAACTTCAGTTCTAAACAATTCTGAAAACGGAATTTTGGCTGCACATACTTCTCAACTTACAGAATCAGGCGCTACAATGCTTGCTGTTGCAAACAATGGTTTTGCTATCATTGGTAACGACAAACTTGCAGTACGCACTCCTGCTGATGCTGAGGGACTAAAACTTCGTGTTCCTGAATCACCAACAATGCAAGGATTTATGGATGCTATCGGTGTTGCTCCAACTATCATGGCTGTTCCTGAGGTTTACACTTCAATCCAAACAGGTGTTCTTGATGGTTGCGACTACGACTTAAATATCGCTGGTGGCGGACGTTATGATGAAGTTATGCAATATTTCACAATGACAGACCACATTCTAAAACTTAACGGTTATGTTGTTAACACAGCATGGTGGGACGGTCTTGACGAAGCAGACCGCACAATAATCGAAGAAGAAATCATGAAAATGGCTGAAACAGCTGACAAATATATGGACGAAGGAATCGCAGGATTTATCGACATTATGACAGCTGACGGCGCTGAAATCATCGAACTAACAGAAGATGAAAAAGCTGTTTTCGTTGAAATCGGAACTGGTATCTGGGGCGAATTCGAAGATATCATCGACATGGATGCAGTTGCAAAAATCCAAGCTGAAATCGAAGCATACGAAGGCTAATAATTAAAGAGTAAAGCCTCTGATATATCGTTACATGTTGATATATCAGAGGCTTTTTTTAAAAGCAATGACAATAAAGAGAGGAAGTTATATGAAATTTTACAAAGCTTTCTGTGACAAATCTGAGAAGATTATGTACTACATTTGCGGTTATTTATTAATTTTAATCTCGATTTTAACATTTACAAACGCAGTTGTTCGAAATGTGGCAGGTGATAACCTCACTTGGGTTGACGAATCAACAAGATATATGATGGTCTGGCTTACATTTATGGTTGGAGCTATTGCAGTTGGAAATCAATCCCATACAACAGTTGATATATTTCCAACATTTTTAAAAGAGAAATTACCTAAATTTGACTATTCAATACTAATAAATACATTTATTTTAATTTGTATGGGTGTATTTTTCTACTATACTCTACTTATGGTTTTGGAATCAATTGAAATCGGAAACAAATCAGTTGTCTTAGGCATTCCTATGAGCGCCATGTTTGCTTCAACTGTTGTTTGTGCATTTTTCTCGATTTTATATTGCATAAAAAATATTGCTCTTGCGGTTATAGGCTTAAAAGAGAAAAACTCAAAGAAAAGTGAGGGCGATGTGAAATGACATTATTCGTAATTTTCTTAGCCTTGGTTATGCTTGGCGTTCCTATGGCGTTTTCGTTTTTGTCCTCAGCGCTAATTTACTTACTATCATTTACAACTATGAACCCAAACTTAATGGCAACAACCTCTTTTGCCGGTGTTGACTCGTTCACTTTGCTTGCAATTCCACTTTTCGTCTTTGCAGGCGATATTATGAGAGAGGGCGGAGTTTCAAAGAAACTTGTTGACTTTTCAAAATCATTTTTCAAAGAGTCTATCTCATCATTTGGTACAATCACAGTTGTAGCTTGTGCCTTCTTTGGAGCGGTTTCGGGTTCTGCGATTGCAACAGTCGCGGCTATCGGCGGTATTATGATTCCCGAAATGGTTAACAACCGCTATAAAGCACCATATGCAGCTTCACTTTCCAGTGCTTCGGGATATTTGGGTATGCTAATTCCTCCAAGTGTTCCTATTGTTTTGTACTGTGTTTCCTCAGGCGACTCAATCGGTGAACTTTTCATGGCTGGTATTGTGCCAGGTGTTTTAGCAACAGTGGCATTTGTGGTTTTAAACAGATTTATTTGCCATAAATATCTTGTTCCCGTTGAAGAATTTACTTCCGACGGTCCAACTAGCACAACACCAACAAGCCGTTTGAAAGCAATTATTGACGTTATCCCAGGACTTTTAATGCCTGTTATCATCCTAGGTGGTATTTATTCAGGCTATTTCAGCCCAACAGAAGCAGCGGCGATTGCAATTATCTATGGACTTCTAGTTAGTTTGTTTATCTATAAGCAAATTAAAATTACAGATATTCCAAGAATTGCAAGAGAGTCTGCTATGACTGCTGGTCGAATCTTGATAATTATTGCATTCGTTACATTCTTTGGAAGAATTCTCACATTCGAACAAATTCCAGAGGATATCACAAATCTAATTTTAGGCGTTTCAGAAAACAGCACTGTTATTCTAATGCTTATTATTGCAATTTTGCTACTTGCAGGTATGCTTATGGACATGTCGGTTTCAATTCTTTTACTTGTTCCGATTATGCAACCAATCGCTGTTGAAATTGGATATGATCCAACACACTTTGCGATGATTTTCATATTCTGCCTTGCAATCGGACTAATCACACCTCCTATGGCTTTGAACATGTTTGCAGGAAGCCAGATAAGTGGAGTTCCTATTTCGCAAATGATAAGACCGATTTGGTGGTTTGTTGCAGCTTCGTTCATCGTTCTGTTGCTAGTGATTTTTGTTGAACCTGTTTCAACATTCTTACCGACACTTATGGGCTTTTAAAGCTGATTTAGGTTCGATTTTTTAAATAAACACTGAAGCTCCTACGCATTTTTTGTGTAGGAGCTTTTTCTATTTACTTAGATAATTTCCATATTTATTTGAATTCATCAGATTTGATATTTAAAATATCGCACGTTAGTTCACCGAGTTTGAAAGTCTTATTTTCCACCTCGACAGTGTCCTTATTTATGTAAAAATCAAATTTTGTAAACATAAAAAAGAACAGCAAAACGCAGTTCTTTAAGTTTAATTATTGACTTCGTTCTATTGTTCCATCTGTAATATTTATGTAGTATTCATCAAGTAGCATTCCGCTAAACATAATATTGGCATCATGCTCTTCCTTATCAACATATTCATACACCGACACATTTAGTGAATCACCAACTACTAAAATTTTTGTTGTTGTATTGTAATTAAAATTAACTATCCCATGAGTTTCATCATTGCTTTCAAAATAAGTTTCATAATAATCAACAGCATAATCTTTTATATTTAGTTCTTCAGCTATGGCACACACGCTCCAATTTCCTGTGCTATCATTTCTTGCATCGCTAATAAAAAATGATATATCATCTAGCGGAGATGCTTGTTTTTCACTCTCTTCATCGGTATGAGTTTCGGTTTCGATAAAATCATCATCGGTTGAAGATTTGTCATTTTGCACGCTTTCTTCCTCAATCACATTTTCAGAGCCAACCTCGGCACTTTCAATTAATGCATCTGTTTCACTTTCTTGAGATTCATCTATGTCTGAACAAGCAACAAAGAAAAGCATCGACATAATTAAAATAGATATGATAATAAATTTATTTTTCATCACTAATTCCCTCTTTCTTGTATATTTTAATTATAATCAATTTTAAATCACTTTTCAATATATTGTCTTAATAGTATTTTTCAGAACAATCTATTTAGAAAACAAAATAACTTTCCGCCGCTTGCATCTTCGGAAAGTGCCGATAATAATTCAAATAAAATCATCACAAAAATTCTTCGTAGACTTTCAAAAAGTCTAGAAAACCTTGGAATTTACTGCAATATTCGTAAATCTAACGGTAATAGAATTATTGAAATCATAAGGCAAAGGGACGAAAGTGGCGATAAAAATCGGCTCTCCCAATAATCGCCCTATCGACCCTGTCGGTGTCTTGTTGCCCACGTTGAAGCCCCGTGTGCCCTTGTGTGCCGAAATTCAGAAAAAAGAAGGTCATAGCACCACCCACACAATTTGTAAGAACGTGTGCCATTTTACAACAAAGCCTGTCAGAAACGGATAAATTATAGTTTAGCAGGAGAAAACAAGGTGCTGTAAACCGCTCCTTGCGACCACATCTGCCGGCAGTGCCGACCGAATTTACGAGGATTTTTGGAAATTTTTAGATACAGATTTAGGTGCTGTAAATGGGGTCAAGGTGCTGTTTTAGGTGCTGTAAGTACAAGTTTTTCCCAGAAACACAGCATTTCTTAGGTGGTCAGAAAGGTGCTGTGGCTAAAAATAAAGTCCGTTTTGGAAAATCAAAGCGGACTTTTTGTTTTGTCAAAAATTCAAAAAAGAGAGGTATTTTAATGAAAAATTACTTTCCACTGCCAAACCAAATCTTTGCACTTGGCTTGGGAAATAAACAGAAATAACCTCCGAAAATATGGACAGCTTCATTATATTATGCTACACTTACATTAATGATATGAAACGAGGTAGTATTATGCCATTAGTACAAGCTAAATGTACCAATTGTGGTGCAAACTTAGAAGTTGACAGCACAAAAAAAGCTTCTATATGTAACTTTTGTGAAACTGCATTTATTATTGAAAAAGCAATTAATAATTATAATATCAGTAATAATATAACTGCATCTGTTGTAAATATCTACGGAGATAATTCACCAGATTTTGCTATTCGTGCTGGTATATTAGAGAAATATAATGGTGCTTCATCCAAAGTCGTAATACCAAATACTGTAACATCTATTGGCGAATGTGCTTTCAGTGGGTGTAGTGGTTTAACCAAGGTTACTATACCTGTCGGTATTAAATCCATAGAATCTAGCGCATTTTGTGGGTGTACATCACTTATAACTATAGATTTGCCTGATGGTGTTGAATCAATTTGCTCGAAAGCTTTTGCAGGGTGTACTGGATTAGAAAAAATCAGTATACCTGATAGTGTGACTTCTATTGAAATGAACGCTTTTGAGAATTGTAAAAGTTTAAAAGCAATTAATCTACCTGAAAATATTACAACTATAATGTTTGGAACTTTTTCCAAATGTTCATCTTTAAGTTCAATTAATATACCTGAAACTGTTTCAGATATAGGTCTTCACGCTTTCTATAATTGCACTTCACTTAATTCGATTAATATTTCATACGTTAAATCAGTTGGATCAAATGCATTTGAAGGTTGTATCAATTTGGAATATGTGGAACATAGTTATATGATTAAACCATTTATTTTTTTAGGCACTCCCTACTATAACAATTATTTGAAAAAAATAAATCTGGATTTTGCTACATAGCCACCTCAGTCTATGGTTCATATGATTGCCCCGAAGTTTGGGTGTTAAGGCGTTTTCGTGATACCATCTTACGCTCCACTTGGTGTGGGCGATTATTTATACATATTTACTATTCAACAAGTCCTTTATTTGTAAAATTATTTGGTAATACACGTTTATTTTCAAAAACTATTAAAAATTTACTTAGTAAATTAGTTAACAAGCTCAAACAAAATGGCATCTCTGTAAGCAAAGAAAGACCAAGCGAAACTTGAAGTGACCCAAAAAAGTTGGACACGATATTTAATTAGAATTGGTATATAAATATAGGGCTACCACAAATGATAAAAATTATTTGTGGTAGCCCCTTGAACTTTTTTTTACGTAAATTGCTCGAATTTAAAATTTATTTAGCAGTTCTAAAACTTCGTCTTTTGTCGCAAAATATTCAGAAAACGCTGAGGCACTGCCTGTTGCGACTGCCTTTTTGAAGGCATAATTATAGTCGTTTTTTTCAAGATAACCTGAAATAAATCCTGCTACCATGGAGTCCCCAGCACCCACTGCGTTGACAAGTTTTCCCTCTGGAACACCTGAAAAATGAGTTTTTCCGAACTCGTCAACTAACAAAGCACCTTTGGAACCAAGCGATACAAGGACGTTCACAGCACCCATTTCTTGCAATTTTCTTGCATAAATTTCTATGTCATTTTCGATTTTTGTGTTAAAAATCTCTTCCAATTCGTGTAAATTAGGTTTTATTAAAAATGGTTTAAATTTTAGCGAATTTAAAAGCAATTCGCCTGTTGCATCAACAACCGTTTTATTGCTTGGAAGCTGTTTTAAAATGTCTAAATAAATGTCGGAACTCAAACTTTTTGGAACTGCACCTGCCAGAACCACGATGTCCTCGTTTTTGATTTTTTGAATTTTTTCAAAAAACTGCTCAATTTCCTCTTGTGAAATTTCGGGACCTAGACCGTTGATTTCTGTGCCATCCAAGTTTTTGATTTTCACATTAATTCGTGAATTGCCGTTTTTGACAAAAATGAAATCTCGGTCAATTTCGGTCATGAGTTCGTGGATTTTTTCGCCGACAAATCCACCGAGAAAACCAAGGGCAATTGACTCATGCCCTAGATTTTTCAATACTGTGGATACGTTTATGCCTTTTCCGCCTGCAAAAATCTGCTCAGTTGAGGTTCTGTTGGTTTTTCCTATTCCAAAATCAGGAACTTCAACTATATAATCCAGCGAAGGATTAAATGTTACTGTGTAAATCATGAGCAATTCCCCTTTCGTTGTAATTGCATTATATCATTAATTTGCAAAAATTTATGATATATCAGCCATCAAAATTCGGTTGCCACAAAGTGGCGAGAATTATATCATTAATTTGCAGCTATTATATAACAAAGTTCAATTCCTCAATCTTTACATTATGATATTCAAACAAATATTTTTCAGCTTCAAATGACCAAATATTGTTCGACTTTTTACAAATTTCCGCTAGATTTTTAAACATTACGTTATTTTTTCCGAGTTCT
>CAYJOS010000095.1:0-8942 GCA_964371875.1 uncultured Oscillospiraceae bacterium
TAGCTCCGCCCTTAAAATGCTCCGCCCTAAAATACAAGTTTATTATATAGTATGGGTACGCACTTGTAAACTTGCGGTTGCCGCAAGGGGGAATAGCTTAGTATATTACAATTGAATATTTCATCAAGGTATTCTTGTCTTCGGTAAATAATCTTCAATATCTCACTAGAATTTTGTCACAGCATGAATAAAGTGATCATCGTCTGGCGAGATCTTTATTATGTTTCACTGTTAGATATGTCTACTTCATCTTCACGAATATAACTTGTCACAAATTTCGCATTTTTATATCTGTCAATATTATCATGTATAGTCTTTAGCTCTTGTTTAGCATCTTCTTCAGTTTTAAAAGCAGAATATGACATATAAAGGGGACTGCTATCAGAACCTTCATAGATTATGTTTGAAATTTCCCCACTATCACTATGATAAACTATTTCTTTTATCTTTGCATTTAACAAAACACTTACAATATATACAGTTATTTTATTATGCATCAGGTCATATACATGTTCACTTAAGAAATGTAACAGAATTTTCATTCCAACTTTAAATTCTCCAGTATCATTAGCAATACCCATGTCGTGAGTCGTAAAGGACTTAAGGTTATCACGGTGTTTGAGTGTATTTTTGGCAACTATAAACTCATACAATTCTTCAATATCTTCACAGAACTCTTTTGTAACAACAATGTCTTTAGGGAGAAAATTAAGCTCAAATTCTTTTTCTATTTCGTGTAACTTTCTAAATACCGAAGCCATTGTAGCAAAAGATTTTTTTATATGCTCAACCTTATAAAAATCCCTTACTGCTTTTGGATGGGAATTGTCCCAATTTTTTGGCAAAAATATTTTTTCAAGCAATAATATACCACTTTCATAAGATGAATATATTTCTTCGATTGTTTTTGCGTTAGTAGGGCTTGGTTTAAAAGAATACGTTATTTCTGATGTATCTAATTTGTATTCGAAATGGCAATTCAATGCATTTCCGCAAGAAAAATCTGTAATCATTTTAGTCTCTGTTTTATACCGACGTCCGATTATTTCAATAACTTTATCTTCTTTTTTAAGTTCTAAAGAGAATGTATCTGGCGAGGGAGCAACAATAACATTTGAAATTTTAGCATAATCATGAGTAATGGGGTATTGTTTTTCATTATCTTGAATACAAAGCGCTAAACCCTTTATGCCGTCTACAGGAACTACTTTTCCCTTGGTCCACACTTCATTCAATGCATTATTAAAATTGTTATAAGCGGTTGAATCCTCAAAACTAATTACGCCACTATATCCTACAGGTTTATTAGAAAATATATCTTTGAGCTTGTTTGCCATCACAAATCCCTCCTTATTTCTTTCAAAACAAGTATTTTGCTTATTATTACTTTTTTCTGAGTATCAATTGTAACAGAATCATCGGACATGCTATCACGTATATCAAACATACTATCATGAATATTAGATATAATATCAATAACTTCTATTCTGGCAACGCTATCTGGAACGATAATATACCTTATCTTATCATAATTATATCTAAGCCAGATATTGCTATAACTATCTGTAGCAATATTGTCATTAATAATACTTGTGTCTTCACTAAGGATATTAGGATTTGCTATAATGGCATCAATCTTTAGCTCTGCAAGTTTTTGTGCGTCAGGAACATATCGCCATTCTTTCTCATCGTGGAAATTTTTTTCAAGAAAAATACTCTTTTTCTCATTGTTTTTGAAAGTTATTTCTCTTGACATTCTACCTCGTAAAGGTTTTACAAAAGCCAAACGATCAAGAATATCGTCAACGATTTCGTCTGCAACGTCGTCTAACTTTACAATTTTATTAAATGCATTTTTGAAAGAGCTAAAATAAGAAGAGGCATGGTTTAAATATTGCACTGGTTGCAGTTGATTTTCTTCTCCCCAACTTTTCGAAAATGCAATCCCGTATTCTCCGTAAAAATCAGTATGAGACGTTTGTTTCCCTACAAAATCCTTTTCGTCTTGAGTCAGTCCATCAAACACTTCTCCAGATCCTTTTATAAAGCATGGAGTGGTTATCTTTGATAAGGGTATATCACAGAAGCACTTTTGCATGACTGCAATTCTCTCATATTTTTCACTTTCAACAGAAATTCCAAGATAGGAAATCTCCTCAGTGCAATACCGTGGGAAAATTGCCCTGCTTACTAAAATTTGTTTTAAGTACTCTAATCTATTCATAAAATGAAATAGAGAATTTGCACTGTGCGTATAATCATCTGCATGTTCGATTTTTATTTTACCATTTTTCAAATAAAAACCTCCTTCTATCATTTTTTATAGACTATCATAACTAAATGCTACACATATATCTCTTCAGGCTTTCTAATAGAACAAAGTTTAGTGATTAATTTAATTATATCGTGCAGTATACAACTTTTCAATATATAAATAGTTATACGCGCTTTATTTATAGGCTTTCGATTTAATTTGACTTGCATATGTTATCTTTACTTTTCTGGCGCAAAAAACGCAATTACCAAAATGGTAACTACACTCCTCTGTGTCCGATATTTAATTTTTTGCAAAAAATACACCTACTTTAGGAAAATTCCCTCCAACCTAGAATGCCCCTGCCTTAACGGCTCCGCCCTTGAATATGGGTTTATTATATATTAATTGGGGTGTGGAGAGAAGCTGCGGTTGGGGAAAGAGCGCCTATCACAAATACTGTAAGCTAAAATAATAACTTGACTTTATAAAACAACATATGCTAAAATAAAAAAGTAAAAAAGGGAGCTTGTGTACAGGCTGAGAGGAAGTGTTAAACTTCGACCTATAACCTGATTTGGATAATGCCAACGTAGGGAAAAATTGTCAATTCACCCTATGTATTTACGTACATAGGGTTTTTTATTACAAAAAAGAGAGGGTTTTATTGCTTATGAGTGTATCAAGGCGACTGATTGAAGCGACAAAAGACATTTGGGACAGCTATTATACCCACCCGTTTATAACGGGGATTATTGACGGAACACTGGAAAAGGAAAAATTTGCTTACTATATGTTGCAGGATTATCTGTATTTATATGAGTATACAAAAGTGTTTGCCGTTGGAGTTTTAAAGGCGAAGGACGAGCCTACTATGGCTTATTTTGCTGGATTACAGCACTATATTCTAAACGGAGAAATGGAAATTCACAGAGGCTATATGAGCCGACTTGGCATTACGCAAGAACAACTGGATAAGCTTGAAGTCGAGCTTGATAACCAATCCTACACAAGCTATATGCTAGAGCGTAGTCTAACAGGAACAGTGCGTGACGTTTTTGTCGCTGTTTTTGCCTGTGCTGTGAGTTACGCTTATATTGGAAAATATATAGTTGAAAATGGCGGAGATATTAACCACGAATTTTATGGCGAATGGATAAAGGGTTATTCTTCTGAGGATTATCAAAAAACTAACCTTTCACTTATGGAGATGGTTGATAAAGCTTGTGAAGGAATTTCAGAAGCCGAGTATAAATCACTTGAAACTATTATGATAAATTGCAGTAAATATGAGTACCTATTTTGGGACTTTTCATTTAAAGGATATAAAAAATAATGACTATAAACTTTGAAAAAATACTAGCTAATATCAAATCCACCACACCACTTATCCAAAATATCACAAACTACATCACCGTAAATGACTGTGCAAACATTGTTTTAGCCTGTGGTGCGTCGCCAATTATGAGTGATGATGTGAAAGAAGCGGCAGAAATCAACAGCATTTGCTCTGCACTAAATATAAACATGGGAACACTGGGCTTGGCAACAGAAGCCATGTTTGCAGCTGGAAAAAATGGCAATAAAATTGGAAAACCTGTAATTTTTGACCCTGTTGGAGTTGGTGCTTCGGCTTATAGAACAGAAATTGCATATAAACTTCTGGAAGAAATCAATTTTTCTGTAATCCGTGGAAATGCCTCAGAAATCAAAACCATAAGCCGTGGAACAGGCACAACCAAAGGTGTTGATGTCGATATTTCAGACGTGATAACTGACGAAAATTTGGACGAAGCAGTTTCTATGGTTAAAGCTTTAGCGAAAAAATATAACACTGTTATAGTCATTACAGGGGAAATTGACATAGTTTCTGATGAAAATACTGCTTATGTAATTAAAAACGGACATGAAATGATGACCACAGTAACAGGCACGGGCTGTATGCTTTCGGCTTTGACTGCTTCATTTGTTGCTCCAAACACAGACGATGTTTTAAGTGCGACTGTTGCGGCAGTTTGCTCCATGGGTCTTGCCGGTGAAATTGCTTACACTCGTATGAGCAAACTTGATGGTAACTCAACTTACAGAAATTACTTGATAGATGCTATTTATAATATGACTGGCAAAATGCTAGATGAAGGTGCAAAATATGATATTAGATAAAAAAGCCATGCTTTTATACGCTGTTACCGACCGTATGTGGACAGGAAAACAGACACTTTCAGAACAAGTTTTTGATGCGATTGAGGGTGGAGTCACCTGTGTTCAGCTCCGTGAAAAAGATTTGTGCATGGAAGAATTTGCAAAAGAAGCAGAAGAAATTATCACACTTTGTAGAGAAAAAAACATTCCGTTTATTATAAATGACAATGTTGAACTTGCGATTTCATGCAATGCAGACGGAATTCATGTCGGACAAAGTGACATGGCATCTGACGAAGTTAGGCAAAAAATCGGCGACAAAATGATTTTGGGTGTTTCTGTTCAAACTGTGGAGGACGCAATTTTGGCAGAGAAAAACGGGGCAGACTACCTCGGCGTGGGTGCTGTTTTTGCAACCTCCACAAAACTAGATGCTGATACGATTTCTCACGAGCTTTTGAGCGAAATTTGCTCTGCTGTTAAAATTCCTGTCGTCGCAATCGGTGGGATTTATAAACACAATATTTTAGAACTGAAAAATTCAGGAATTTGTGGTGTTGCACTGGTTTCGGCGATTTTTGGGGCTGAAAATATTAAAAATGAGTGCAAAGAACTTTTGGCTCTGTCACAGGAAGTGGTGGGCTAATTGAAAATTCAAGGCGCAATTTTTGACGTTGACGGCACATTGCTCGACTCTATGAAAATTTGGCATAATGTGGGTATTGACTACCTCAAAGTTAGAGGGATAGAGGCAAAAAGTAATTTACTAGAATTGTTTAAAACCATGACATTGCAAGAGTCGGCTAGGCATTATCAAGAAGAATATGGCATAAAAGATGATGCTGAAAAGATAATATCAGACATAAATTCAATGATAGAAATATTTTATTTTGAAGAAGTGAGTGCGAAAAACGGAGTTATAAACTATTTATCTAATTTGCAAAAACAAGGCGTTAAAATGTGCATAGCAACTGCTACGGATAAATATTTAATTGAAGGTGCATTAAAAAGGCTTGATATGTCAAAATTTTTTTCCGAAATTTTTACTTGCACCTCTGTCGGAGCGAGCAAAAGAGAGCCTAAAATTTACGAAGAAGCACTTTTGCATTTAGGCACAGGCAAAGAGGAAACTTTGGTCTTTGAAGACGCTCTTTATGCGATTGAAACTGCGAAAAAAGCTGACTTTTTTGTTGTGGGCATAGAGGATTTTTACGAGGGAGAAAACTCGGAAAAAATTAGAACACTTTGTGATAAATACATTAGAAATTTTGACGAAATGAGTGGAATTTATGATTAAAAAAGTGCTTACAATAGCAGGCTCTGACTGTAGTGGTGGGGCAGGAATTCAGGCTGATATCAAAACCATAACAGCTCATAAAATGTATGCCATGAGTGCGATAACGGCGCTCACAGCTCAAAATACAACAGGTGTTTTTGGAATAGTTGACATTGACCCTGCTTTTGTAGAAAATCAGCTAGACTGCATTTTTTCGGATATTTTTCCCGACGCTGTTAAAATCGGCATGGTTTCAAACGCAGAGCTTATAAAATCAATTGCAAAAAAACTAAAGCAATATAATGCAAAAAATATTGTCGTTGACCCTGTGATGGTGTCAACAAGTGGGTCGAAACTTTTATCTGATGACGCACAAAGCACACTTATAAATGAACTTTTTCCACTTGCAACAGTTATAACTCCAAATATCCCTGAAGCAGAAACTATCTCTGGTGAAATCATCAAAACACAAGAAGATATGTTCTCTGTTTGCTCTGGGATTTCGGAGAAATATGGTGTTTCGGTATTATTAAAGGGTGGACATTTATCCGAAAAAGCAGCCGATGTTTTATACAAGAACGGAAAAGAAACATGGTTTTTTGCGGAGAGAATTGAAAATCCAAATACGCACGGAACAGGCTGTACGCTCTCGTCTGCCATTGCTTGCAACCTAGCAAAAGGGCTTACTTTGGAGGAGAGTATCTCAGAGGCAAAAAAATATTTGACTGTAGCACTGTCGGCTATGCTTGATATTGGAAAAGGCAGAGGACCTTTAAATCATATGTTTAATTAGGATCTATTTTTTCACACCGACTAATTTAAGTTTATTAGCTCATGAAGATCCCTTACTCCTAAATCAATTTTCTTATTTTCCGGAAAATATGCAATAATGCGAGATGAATTCCTCAAAAGATATTCATCTCGCTTTTTTATGCAGTCAGACGTGAAATGTTCTTGCAAAGTTATCACGTCATAACTTTGTGGCATTAAAATATTGAAATATAATTCCCTGACGCTTTCGGGGTAGTCGTTTGCCTGTTCCTCCCACGGGATAATTGCGATAAGTCTGGGGCGAAGTGGCTTGTGAAAATTTATAAGTCTAGCTTTTTCTGCAACAATTTCGGCACATAAAAGCGAAAATCCTAAATCTGCACCGAAAAGAAAATATAAAAATCCCTCTTCTAAAGCTTTGTCAATTTCCATGGAAATTTTTTGCTTTAAGTTGATTAACTTATCTCCTGTTGGTAAATTTTCAGAACCAATGAATGATACAGTGTTTTTCTTTAATCTCATAACATTCCTTTTGCTCAATATTTTGAGCTTTTTGTCTAATATAATATCATATAATTTACATAATTGCAAACTATATTGAGCAAAGAGGTTGAATTATGGATAAATTAAGACAAGATATAAGTATTGGTAACAATTTGAGGACATTACGAACAAAATCAGGGCTTACGCAAGAACAAGTCGTTGCACAATTACAGCTCGTTGGTTCTAAAACAACACGCTCGATTTATTCAAGGTACGAAACGGGTGAACTAAATATAAAAATAAGTGATTTAATTATAATGAAAGAAACTTTTAAATGTACATTCGATGATTTCTTTGAGGGGATCGAAGCATTTTTTGATTAAAAGCCTACACCTACCACTTACTCACAATCTTCCCGTAAATCTGCTTTTTCCCCGCATCAAATCTCTGCACCACGACCACAACGACATCTCCAACTCCGAACTCAGAGTCCTCATAATGTGAGGAATACGAGCACATGACCACCGCTCCGTCAGGCAAATTACAGAAAACACCACCTGCATATTTACCCGCAATCGTGCCTTGTCTACGTGAACCCACAGGGTGTCTGACGTTTGCACCGTCGAAGGGGTTCGGCTGGGCTTCTTTCACAGAAATAGTTAGCTTATTGTTTTCGGTATCGAAACTTTTAACTACACAACGAAGCTCATCGCCAGGACGATACTCATTTCGAAGGTCAGGAATTGCGGTATATCTCAGGTCTTTTTGGGTCAAATCGACGTCATACCCATAGCAGCTTACAAGGCAACGGCGTGGTCCAACTGCCAAAACTCCGCACTTAATTTTTGAATTTTCACTGTGCAAATTCGACTGAGTTCCAAAGAAATATCGCCTGTTTTCCATTGCAAATCGTCTGGAAGCGATGGCAAATTCCGCCTCACGGTCGACATGCGTTATGACTATATCCAGCTTCGCTCCCAAAATATTTCGCAACACAAAACCAGGTCGTTCTTCGCCGACTGCCCACATTTCCGACTCGGGAATTAAAATCTTCACTCTGAACGGAATGATGATGGCGCAGTGCATTTCGACCTCTTTTCCACCAGAAAAAATCGCATGGCGGTCAACTCCGATGACTGTGCCCGTGATGACACTTCGACCACGAAATGATGCGTAAATGGAGTTCCACTCTTGCTGTTCCTCGGGTGTTAAATTTCGGTCTAGTTCGTTGAAATTCAGCCCATAAAAGTTCTTTTTCTCGGTCAAAACTTCCGAAGCTAGCTCTTCGCTAAACTCCTCGTTTAAATCAATAACTTCATTTTTCTTTGACATAATTTTTCCTCCAATTTTCATCAAAATTCAAAAAATTTGTGCGTGCCGTCCGCTTGTAAAACAGCGTGAAAGCACTTGTTGGGTACGGTCAGTTTCGCTTTTGACTCACCTCCGTCCTGCAAAATAATAATCCTCTCTGTGGGCGAGAACACGGCCTTTGGGTCTGTATGTAAACCCCATGCACCTGCTGAGATTACAGCGAACAGCATAATCTTTTTGCTGTTCACCGAAAATCGGAGTAGCACGGGAGATATCTGATTTGCCGAGAACTCAAGCGGTGCATTGCCGGACAGCTCCAGCATGACATCTACTGCCTCGGGTAAAAGCGGGTCATTGCGAGCAATAGGAGATTTTACGCTTTTACCGTCAATGCTGAACGGCGCATTACCAAGACTTAGCTGACGGAGCATAGACTCGGTCAGCTTTTCTGCTATTTCGGGCCTGTGAGTACAAAACTTCGAGCGTACAAGTGCCGTAAGCTGATTTTTCGTCACACAACCGAGCTTGTCCACCACCTCCAGCACATATCGCTGTTGCTTAGATAACAGCATAGTTACACCCCCACCATCGGCGGAGAGTGAAGGCTGTTGAGGTAGGGGTCAACCATGAGGTCGCTTTCACTCTCGGCGATGCAATTTATAATCACGGTCATGGTGTAGGCAGTGGAGTTTTTGACATTGCAGT
>CAYJOS010000096.1:0-8877 GCA_964371875.1 uncultured Oscillospiraceae bacterium
AAGAAATCGAAGCTGTAACGGAAGAAATTGCGCCCGAAACCGTCGAACAAATCGAAGCGGTCGAGGAAGAAATTGAACCCGAAACTGTCGAAGAAATCGAAGCGGTAACGGAAGAAATTGAGCCCGAAGCTGTTGGAGAAATCGAAGCAGTCGAGGAAGCAATTGAACCTGAAACTGTCGAAGAACCCGAGGTTGCACCCATCTCAGAGGCAAAAGACGAACCTTCATATAACAAATCTTTCCCTGAGTTTGAAGCTTTGACAAATCAAGGAAAAACACCTGAAAAGCCAGAAGTTGAAAAGAAAATTTCAGCTGGCGGATCGGTTTTATTTGGAATTATTCTCCTAATAGTTGGAATTCCTTTAGCAGTAATTTCCATTGTTTTAGTGCCATTTTTGCTTGTCCCCGGAAGCCTTGTAGGGGTATTTACATATTTCTGCTTCCAAGCTGCCATGACAACAATTTCATATGTCCCCTACGCACTGCTCACTTTTGGTGTGACTTTTGCGGCTTTGGGACTTTGTATTTTACTAATTATGGTAGGTTTGTTCCTCGGAACAAGCATCGTAAGACTTTATATCGACGGCGTTAAAGCACTTTACGCACGTATTGTCATGAAAGGAGAGTCAAAATGAAAATAGTTTTTAGAACATTAAATATGATAGGTTTGACTTGCCTTTTATTGGGAATTTTGCTTGTCGGTGTTTCTATAATCACAGGCGGAAGCCTTGAAGGTGTTTTGAACCAAGTCGGCGTTTCTGAGTACGTTGAAAGAGCAACCCAAACTGCGGATATGATTTCCGAAGAAGTTAGAAATTTTATCGACTATTCAGTTAATCAACTATTTTCAGGTAATGTCGAATAAGGTTTCATCTTTAATTATTGTATATTTTGGCTATAATACCATAAATAGCTGTTTTTAGGAGGGTATTTTATGCCTGCAATCGCCGCCCATTATGCTTACGCTTTAAAGGTAAGCCAGAAGTTATCTCCAAAAATTAGAAAAATCATCAACGAAAATAGATCATTTTTCACCCTCGGAGCTCAAGGTCCTGATTTACTTTTTTACCACAAACCTCATGTAAAAAATGACATTTCCACTTTGGGACACACTATCCACTCAAAACCTATGTCAGAATTTCTCAAAAATGCAATTAATTTTGTTGAAAACGACAAAAATTTAGCCTATGTTTTGGGATTTGCGTGTCATTACGGACTGGACAGAGCTTGCCACCCATTTGTCAATAATTTTGCCGACCACAGCTCACAATTGCATTGCAGTTTAGAGGCAGATTTTGACAGCCTTATCATCATGGAATTTGACCTTAAAACAAAGAGGTCAAAATATGTTCCTTCGATTTATGAGGTCGCACCCATATCCGAAGTTTATGGTTTGCCAGAAAAAGTCATAGCGGACTGCACCAGCGGATTTAGGAATTTTTCAAAATATTTGGACAACAGAAAACTTGTCGAAATAGCTGAATTTCTCGGCGATAAACAAGGCAAATTTGTCAATTTATGCCTAAAAAAAGAGCCCACTTTCATCCGTGAAGCTTTGGTAATGCATGAATTATTTTTAAATTCACTAGACAGCACTGCAAAGCTCGTAGAGGAAATTTATTCCTCCGCAAGGGAAAATGGAGATTTTCCGACAAATTTACAACTAAATTTTGAGGGCGTATAAGTAAAAAAACCGTGGAAATTCCACGGTTTTTTGATATCAAAAAAGTCGTATTGCTGTGCAACACGACTTTTTTTGCTAATCATCAAGTTTAAGAACCGCCATAAATGCCTCTGTTGGGAGCTGAACAGTTCCCAGTGTACGCATTTTCTTTTTACCCTCTTTTTGCTTTTCAAGAAGTTTTTTCTTACGTGTAATGTCACCGCCGTAACACTTCGCAAGCACGTCTTTACGCATAGCTTTAACGGTTTCACGGGCGATAACTTTTCCGCCAATCGCTGCTTGAATTGGAATTTCAAACAGTTGACGTGGGATATTTTCCTTTAATTTTTCGCAAATTCTTCTCGCTCTGCCATAGGCTTTGTCCCTGTGAGCGATGAAAGAAAGTGCGTCAACTTGGTCACCATTCAAGATTACATTAACCTTAACAAGGTCGCTTGCTCTGTAGTCGGAAATCTCGTAATCCAAAGAAGCATAACCCTTGGTTCTAGCTTTTAACATGTCAAAAAAGTCATAAATAATTTCGTTCAAAGGCATGTCGTAATGAAGCTCAACAAGGTTTGTATCCAAATATTGCATATCCTTATATTCACCACGTTTTTCCTGACAAAGTGGCATAATATTTCCAACATAATCTGGTGGCGAAATGATAGAAAGCTTAACAAATGGCTCTTTTGCCTCGGCGATATTCATGGGATTTGGGTAGTTATGAGGGTTGTCGACCAAGAGTTTTTCGCCGTCTGTTTTGGTGACTTCATAAATAACAGATGGCAAAGTTGTGACCAAATCAAGGTCAAATTCCCTCTCCAAACGCTCTTGAATAATTTCCATATGAAGCAGTCCCAAAAATCCACAACGGAAGCCAAAACCAAGCGCAACCGATGACTCTGGCTCGAAAGAAAGTGCAGCATCGTTTAGCTCTAATTTTTCGAGTGCTTCACGCAAATCGGAATATTTTGAACCGTCAGCCGTGTAAACACCACAGTAAACCATAGATTGCACAGGTCTATAACCTGGAAGTGGCTCGCTAGCTGGATTTGTCGCAGACGTCAAGGTGTCACCGACACGGGTGTCGGCAACATTTTTGATACTCGCAGTGAAATATCCAACCTCGCCAGCAGTTAATTTTTGGCAACTTTCCATGCCTAGCGGTTTTAAATGTCCACATTCAACCACTTGGTATTTCGCATTCGAAGCCATAAGCATGACATTGTCACCGACTGAAACTGAACCGTCAATAATTCTGAAATAAACAATAACGCCCACATATGGGTCATATTGGCTGTCGAAAACCAAGGCTCTAAGAGGAGCATTTTGGTCGCCTGTTGGTGCTGGGACATGTTTTACAACATCTTCCAAAACATCACGAATATTAATTCCCATTTTTGCCGAAATTTCGGGTGAATCCATGGACAAAAGCCCGATTATATCCTCAACCTCATGTTTCGCCTTTTGTGGGTCGGAGGCTGGTAGGTCAATTTTATTGAAAACAGGGCGGATTTCAAGGTCGTGCTCCATTGCAAGATATGTGTTTGCAAGGGTTTGCGCCTCAACGCCTTGGGTGGAGTCGACAACCAAAACTGCACCCTCACAGGCGGCAAGTGAACGTGAAACTTCATAGTTAAAGTCAACGTGCCCTGGGGTGTCGATTAGGTTTAAAATGTATGTTTCGCCGTCGTCGGCTTTATAGCTTAGGCGGACTGCACGGCTTTTGATTGTAATTCCACGCTCACGCTCTAAATCCATGCTGTCTAGCAGTTGATTTTCCATATTTCGGCTGTCAACAGCGTTACAAATTTCCAAAAGTCTGTCCGCTAAGGTCGACTTTCCGTGGTCGATGTGTGCGATTATCGAAAAATTTCGAATTTTAGATTGTTCTGTCATAAATTAGTTTTCTCCTCAAGCTTTAGCGGTTTTTTATTTGCTTTTCAATTTTGAAATCATCATTTCCGCTTCAGCCATTTCTAAATTGTATCTTATTAGCTCCGAGTTTTTTGCGTCATCATTAATCAGACTACAAAGTTTTCCCGAAACTGCATTTAAATATTTCTCAACAGCATAAGAAATTTCCTCGCTGCTGTTTTTTTGCGTGGTTTCCATCAAAGTCGAAACCGCAGTTGGTTTATCTTGTTTGTTTTCGTCGGCTCTTCCCAGTAAAAAGTCGGCAGTCACTCCATAATAATCGCAAACCCTGTTGATAAAATCAAGCCCAGGCTCACGTGTTCCATTTTCGTAATGCGACAAAAGCGCTTGGCTAATTTTAAGCTCTGCCACAGCTCTTCTTTGACTCAAACCTTTTTCACGGCGGATTTCAGCCAATTTTTCGCCAAAGCTCATATTTATAATCCGCCTTTCGTTTTTGGTATAGTACATAATTATATCAAACTTTTTACTATTTTGTAAACACCTTTTTTGATGATTTACACTATAATAATAAAAATATAAGTGAAATTTTACTGTAAAACAGAGATGTTTTGATATGAGCACTATATTTTGCTTTACTTTAGGGCAAAATAACTCTATAATTACAATATGCTTGCAAAAATTTCCAATAATTTCTATCGTGCGTACATATTTGATAGCGGTATCATAAAATATCGTACTTGTTTTTTTGTTGCAAGGGTATTATAATAATGCAAGCAATAGAAATTTAACATTTATTAGGAGGAATTATGAAAAAATTAACTTCAATTTGTCTTGCTTCTGTGTTGGCTTTGGGTCTGTTCACAGCTTGTGCAAGCACAGAAGCAGAAGAAACTCCAGCCGTTGAGGGCGAGGACACAAAAACACTTACAGTTGCTATGGAACTTGCTTATCCACCCTTCGAAATGCGTGATGATAGCGGTGAAGCGACAGGAATTAGCGCTGATTTTATACGTGCATTCGGCGAACACGCTGGTTATGAAATTATTATCGAAAACACAGCTTGGGACGGACTTATCCCCTCTCTCGAAACGGGACTTTCTGACATCATCATCTCTTCAATGACAATCACAGAGGAGAGAGCAGAAGTTGTCGATTTTTCAAATCCTTATGCAAATTCTATGCTTGCAATTCTTGCAAATAAAGATTCGGGCATCGAAAGTATTGAAGATTTGGATGTTGAAGGCAAGAAAGTTGCTGTTAAAACAGGCTCAACAGGTCATATTTATGCACAAAGCAATTTTAAAAACGCTGAAATTATCTCACTTCCTGACGAAAGTGCTTGCGTTACCGAAGTAACACAAGGTAAGGCTGATGGTTTTATCTATGACCAACTTACAATTTATAGAAATAACCAAGACAATTTAGACACAACAACCGCAGTTTTCATTCCTTTCCAAGATGTTGATAAATGGGGCGTTGCAGTCAAAAAAGGTAACACTGAGCTTTTAAACGAAATTAACGAGTTTATCACAGTTTACACCGAAGAGGGTGGTTTTGATGAGCTTACCGAGACCTATCTAAGCGAGGAGAAAAAAGCATTTGACGAATATGGTTTCAAGTGGTTTTTTGATTTGACATAATGAGCATTTTTACAACTAAAACCGAAAAACCTTCTGCTGTTAAAGCGGCTGTTAATATTTTACTATTAACAGTCGCTATACTTGCTTTTTTCTGGTTTGCCTTGTCAAAAGTTGGGGTTGACTTCAATTTTTCCTTTGTAATTACAGAAAAAAACCGACTTTTAGACGGCTTTTTGATGACATTATATATAAGCGTATGTAGCTTGGTTTTGAGTCTGATTTTGGGTACTTTAAGCGCAATTATGCAAAACAGCAAAGTTTTACTTTTGCGATATTTTGCGAAATTTTATGTCACAATAATTCGTGGAACACCTTTAATTGTTCAAATTTATCTCCTATTTTATATAGTAGGCACGGCTATGGGCGTGACAGACAGATTTATCAGCGGAGTTTTGATTTTATCCGCCTTTGAGGGCGCTTATATCAGCGAAATCATCAGGGGAAGCTTGCTTTCTCTCGACCAAACTCAGCTCGAAGCGGCGAAAGCTGTCGGGTTTACCAAAGGTCAAACCGCTAGATATGTAATCATGCCACAAATGGTGGCGAGAACCCTACCAGCTCTCACAGGTCAATTTGCTTCGATAATTAAAGATTCATCCCTACTTTCCTTGATTTCGCTCATCGAACTAACTCAAACCACGAGGGAAATAACTGCAATGAACCTTGAACTTTTTGAGGGCTATTTCGTTCTGGGCGTGCTTTATTTGATTTTAACCTTGCCCATTTCTTATATCAGCAAAGGCATTGAAAGGAGGTTTTCCTATGAAAATAGAGATTAAAAACCTCAGTAAAACTTTTGACCGCTTGGTACTTGACAATGTAAGCCTTGAAGACGAGGTAAAAACACTTGCACTAATCGGGCGTTCAGGTTGCGGAAAATCGACCTTGCTACGTATTTTGGGTGGACTCATTGCTCAAAGTAGCGGAACCGCTTTTTTGGATGGTGTTGCCACCAGTGACAGCGCTGAATATAGACGAAAAATCGGTTTTGTTTTTCAACACGCAGGACTTTTTTCTCACTTAAGTGCAATCGAAAATATCACCTTGCCACTCATAAAAGTACATGGAATTTCTGAAAAAGAAGCAAAAAATAGAGCCTCCGAATTGCTCGAACGCTTTGGTTTATCGCAAGAATCCGAAAAGCTTCCATCTCAACTTTCAGGCGGACAAAAACAGAGGGTTTCAATCGCTAGAGCGGTTGCCCCAAAACCTAAAATTTTGCTTTTAGACGAGCCGACAAGTGCCCTAGACCCAGAGTATACCACCGAGGTTTTGAACGTAATTAACGAGCTAAAAAGTGAGGATTTATCCTTTATAATAGCCACACATGAGATGGGTTTTGCTCTTCATTCGTGTGAAAAACTGCTGTTTATGGACAATAGCAGAATTGCGGAATATGGCGAAAGTGCGAAACTTTTTGAAAATCCTCAAACCGCAGAGTTAAAGACATTTTTATCTAATATATTGCAATGGAAGATTTAATTTTTCAATATAAAAAGTGTAATGAAATTTCGATTTCATTACACTTTTTTAATATATTTTTCCTTATAAAACTTTTAAGGCTTGCAAATCATCAAGTTTGTATAGTATCAAGAGCCTTAGTCTTAATTCTGGATCATCGAGGTCAAGTTCAAAAATATCGCAAATTCTGCCTATATGGTAAATGACATTATTTCGGTGCATGTGAAGCAAGGCAGATGTTTTGGTAAACTGTCTGTCGTAGTTTAAGAACACATACAAAATCCTGTAATAGTCTGTATTATGTTCAATATCATGCCTTTTGATTTTTTCAAGAACACTGAGCTCATGGTGCTTATTTTTCAAAAGTAGGTACACATGATGTTCAGAAAAATGGAAAATTCTATATCTCTCTTCCGCGTTTGACAAATAATTCGCCGAACGTCCTGAGAGGTTTAGCTTCCTGCCTATAGACAAGCAATCATTCGCTTGACGATAGCTGGTTTGAAGATTTTCTATGCCGGAAAAACCGTCACTAACGCCTGCAAATGCACGGTTTATTTGCAAATAGTTGTCAAGAATATCAAAAAAGGAACTATTTTTCTCGGGAGTTGCGTGCTTTGTCAAAAACATCAAAATATGCTTGTCGTGTAGCATGATATGAGTTCCAGGGAAAAGCGTCACCAGATTTTGTAACGCATGTTCAAGATATAGCGCCGTACTACTTTCATGAGAAATGGAAATTGTATAGTGCCCTGCTTGGAACATTGGAGGATATACCAAACTACGCTCGATAATTTCACGTATATTTGTGATACGCTCCTCTATTATATCGACAATAAAAGTATCAAATTGCTCTTTATAGTGATCGCTCGAATTCGCTGTGGGCTTTAGGTAAGTACAAAGTTTTTCAACAAAATAGTTGTAAATTTGCAACACACCTGGTGTCATCGCAGTATGCTCGCACAACATCAAAACTATAAAACATGGACTGTTTTCGTCGTTGATTGTCGTGAGGGCGACGTCGCTTGAATTCAAATCATCAGGCTTGAAAATGTGTGCATTGCCGTCCATATATTGTTGGGCGAAATAATTTCGTTCTTTAAGTTTTCTGTAAGTTTCATTTGTCAAATATCCCAAAGACAAAAGTTCCCAGAAAACTATATCAGATGGCTCAAAATCCCAAGTTGCGGCAACAGTTTTAAACGCTGAGGTCATAATCGCAATCGGATTTCCGAAAACTCTTGTGGAGATGTCCATAAGAACCTGCACGCCTTCGTTTCGACTGAGCGACAGTTCAACCTCATATACCCAAGAATTTACAAGGTTTATACTCCCTAAAAGTTCATTAAAAACCGCAGACAAGGGCACGTCCGTGTTTAAAATTATGCAGTTATCATGCGGAATTTGAGTTTTGTCGTTAAGCGGCTTTACATATAAAATCGGCGGATGGTCAGGAGGCAAAACCTTAGCACTTGGCGCTGATAAATACAAAAAACCTGAGTCTAATTTATGGTTTTCGGGCATAAGTTTGACACCGTTTATCCATATATTTCTATCCATCAAAAAAAATTCGGGATTTAGATATGACACGTAGTCAAGTATTGTTTCCATAGGAATTTTCAAAGTGAACACCTACTCACATTATAAGATATTACAATAATAACATATTGTAATAAAAATATCTACCCTCAAAGCATCCAAAAAATACGTCTACTTTTGTAAATAATGAAGAAAAATAGAGTTTTTCGGTACTATTTCACGCTTTCGTTAAGTGCTGTTTTGAAAAAAAGCTTTCGGTAGAATATACAAACATTGAAGCTTTTAATATTTAGGGGACTTTTGCCGAGGCGAAAAGCACGGGGAATTTTCGTTGCGACGAAAAGAAACGAGGAGAAACGCGCTCCGCTGGGGTAACTTTTTTTTCAAGAAAAAAGTCACCAAAAACTTGTCGGGGAAACACCCCCGAACGGTGGGAACGGTTAATATGCTGAATATACAATAATAATCAGCAAGCAAACCCCGAACCAGTTACAATCGCACGAAAAAAGAAATACTCCACGGCTGTCGCCTGCTAAAAGCCCGTTGGCTACTCTCCAGCAAATCCACGAGTAGGAGGGTCTATTTAAAACTGCTAGATACGAACCGTTCTTCAGAGTTCGCATCTTACAGTCTTGAATAGACCCTCCTACTATATTTCTTTTCAAGTGAGTAGCCAACGGGAAGAAATCA
>CAYJOS010000097.1:0-2356 GCA_964371875.1 uncultured Oscillospiraceae bacterium
ATTCCATCTTGGGGAATGAGCTCCTTAACCTTGTCAAGCTCCATGCTGTATTGCTCAGAAAGTTTTGTGTATTCCTCATCCACAGCCTCATCGCTAATTTCGATATTTTCTGTTTCATAAATTGCTCTAAATAGCATATTTGTTTTAACTCTGTGTGTCGCAACAGGAACCATAGTTCCTCTAAATCCAGCAATATCCATGCCCATCATTGAGGCATATTGCTCAAGAGTCATGCCATATTGTGCCATGTTTCTTTCGTAATCTTGCATCATGCCGTCGATAGCTTCATCAATCATTGCTTCAGGAACTTCAACTGTCATGTTTTCGATTGCTTTTTTAAGAAGTTCTTCACGGAACATTTTGTCCGCTGCGCCTTCTCTGCCTGTTTGTAAACGAGCTTTTACGTCTGCTTTTAGTTCGTCTAATGTGTCGAATTCTGAAACGTCTTTTGCTAGTTCATCATCAAGTTCAGGTAGTTGTTTTTCTTTGACTTCTTTAAGTTTAACTTTGAATACAACGGGTTTTCCTGCAAGATTTTCAGCATGGTAGCTTTCAGGGAATGTGAGGTCGATATCTCTTTCCTCACCTGTTGTCATTCCGATTACTTTTTCTTCAAATCCAGGGATAAATTGACCTGAACCGATAGTTAACTCGTGATTTTCAGCTTTTCCGCCGTCGAAAGCAACATTTTCTAGGAAACCTTCAAAGTCGATAACAGCAATGTCGCCGTCTTGAACTGGGCGTTCTACTGTTTCAATTCTTGCGCCTTTTTCGCGCTTTGCGTTGATGTCTGTCATGATGTCTTCTTCCGTAACATCGCCAACAGTTTTAACCGCTTCTAGTCCACGGTATTGACCTAGAGTAACTTCAGGGTAAACAGCAGTTTCAAAAGTGATTGAAGCAGTTTTATCTTCAGCAACGTTAAGGTCAGAAATTGAAGGGCGGCCGACTGGCTCGAAATCATCGCCAGATGTTCCCATGTCATATGCAGCTGGGTATAGTTCTTCTAGTGCATCTTCATGGAAAACGTTAGCGCCGTAATAGCCTTCAACGACCATACGTGGTGCTTTACCTTTTCTAAATCCAGGTACGTAAATTTTCTTTTTATTTTTAAGATAAGCCTTTTGGATTGCGGCTTCAAATTCGCTTGAGTCGATTTCAATGGTAAAACTTACAATGTTATTTTCTTTCTTTTCTGTGTTCTTGAGTATCATGTAGATTTGTCCTCCTAAATGTTAAATCAGCTATACTGATTATCTTATATCTCTAATCTCAACTAAATTATAGCAGAACTTCGCATAAAATGCAAACATTTCTGCTATTTTTATTTAATTTTTTTTGGTGAAAATCCCAAAAGGTCACCCGAAACAGCTAAATATTCCGTTTCCTTCCATTTTCCTTCAAATTTCTGGGATAAACCATGACCATGTAAGTGTCCGTAGCAACAAATTTTTACATTATATTCCATAAGTAAATTTGTAATTTCTTGACATTCGTATCGTCCATATTTGGGTGGATAGTGTAAAAACACAAACTTTTCACGGTCTTTTGCCGCCTTAAGTGAAGCCTCCAAACGCATGATTTCACGGTTTAAAATCTTCTTATCATGAGCCGAACCAGAGTCGATTTCATAGAACCAACCACGTGTTCCGCAGATGGCAGTTTTATCGTCGTAAAAAAAGCAGTTATTGTGTAATATTACAATAGACTTAATTCCCCACTCCTCAAACGCCCTAGTTGTCTTAGATGCAGTGGTGAACCAATAATCATGATTACCTTTTAAAATAATTTTCTTGCCTGGCAGTTTTTCGATAAATAAAAAATCTTCCTTCGCTTGTTCCATATTCATCGCCCAGCTGATATCACCACAAATTACGCAAGTGTCTTCGTCGGTCAAATTTTCAAATCCTCGCACAATCTGTTCGTCGTGTTTATTCCATTTTGTGCCAAAAATATCCATAGGCTTGTCACAGCCAAAAGATAAATGAAAATCGCCTATCGCATATAGTGACATATAATAATGCTCCATTCCACCAAATATTGTCGGCTCAAATTTAATAAAACAAGCTTTTACCCCACTTTTGTTCGTGGAAAGGAAAAAGCATTATTTTATTTCAATCACTATTAGTTTGAAGCACGTTTCAAACTATATCCTCTTTTGGTAAATAATTCATTGATTTTTTTAAAACAAATTGTAAACAATACAATTACCGCCAAGAAATCTGGCGGAAAAAATAGCGGAGGTTGTTAAAATGATTGATAATAAAAATTCAAAAGTGACCGCTGTTGGTTGCTGTGTTTCAAATTGTAGCTATCACACCGACGGAAATCGCTGCTGTGCAAATGAAATTAATGT
>CAYJOS010000097.1:2366-8852 GCA_964371875.1 uncultured Oscillospiraceae bacterium
GAAGCCGCAATGAAACAAGCGGAAACATTTTGCTCAACATTCACACCTAAAACAACGTATTAATTTGATGAAAAAGCCCGTTAGGGCTTTTTCTATTTTAAAAACTCGCTTACAACTTTTTTCATGTCTTCTTTGACTACGCAGCCTTTAAATCGAACTTCTTTTCCGCCCAAATCGCTAAGTGGAGCTGGTGGAACTGTGTTGGATTTTTTTGCTAATTTTTCAATCAATTCAACGCCTGAAGCGTCAGAATTTTCGCCCAAAGCCGCCAGAACGCTGTCGCAGAATTTATATGGGCTTGCGGTTGAAACAACCACAGTTGGGGTTTTGTCGCCACTTTCGGCTCTGTAATCGCCCAACACTTTATATGCAACTGCTGTGTGTGTGTCCATTAAATATCCATCGGCAAAAACCTTGGAAATTTCTGCTTTTGTAGCATCATCATCGCAATATCCAGCTTCAAACATAGTTTTAATTTTGGATAAAATTTCATTATCTACTGTATATTTTCCATTTTCTGATAGTTCTTGCATGTAGCCCTTTACAGCTGTGTCGTCATTTGAAACAGCAAATAAAAGTCTTTCCAAGTTGCTTGAAACCAAGATGTCCATAGAAGGGCTGACTGTGCAGAAGAATGGTCTGTTTTTATCATAAGTTCCAGTTTTTAGGAAATCGGTTAGTACATTATTACTGTTTGATGCACAGATGAATTTTTTGACAGGAAGTCCCATTTGTTTTGCATAGTAGCCAGCAAGAATATTTCCGAAATTGCCAGTTGGTACGCAGAAATTGATTTCTTCGCCGTTTTTAATTTTCCCACTATTTAACATATCGCAATATGCAGAAATGTAATATACAATTTGTGGTAAAAGCCTACCCCAGTTTATTGAATTAGCGGACGAAAGCAAAATTTCATTTTTATCCAATTCTTTTGCATATTCTTTGTCACCAAAAATGATTTTAACGCCTGTTTGTGCGTCGTCAAAGTTACCTTCAACTGCACAAACTTGCACATTTTCGCCTGTTTGCGTGACCATTTGCAGTCTTTGAACGTCAGAAACTCCGTCTACTGGGTAAAAAACGATGATGCAAGTTCCGTCAACGTCAGCAAAACCGTCAAGAGCCGCCTTTCCTGTGTCGCCAGATGTTGCGACGAGTATGCAAACTTTGCGAGTTTCACCGCATTTTTTTAATGACGCAGTGAGCAAATATGGAAGCATTTGTAATGCCATATCTTTAAAAGCGGAAGTTGGGCCATGGAATAATTCCAAAATCGCCGTGTTTTCGTTCATCACGTTCACAGGTGCAATTGCATCCGTATCATAATTTTTTCCATATGCTTTTTCGGTAAAATCTGTAAGTTCTTCTATTGAAAATTCTTCCAAATACAAGCCCATTACATATGCCGCTCTCTCACGATAGTTCATTTTCGTAAGTTTTTCAATGGTTTCAGCTGAAATTTTGGGAATTTCACAGGGAACAAAAAGTCCACCATCGGGCGCAAGTCCTGAAACAATTGCTTCGGACGCTGTTATCATTTTCGATTTGTCTCTTGTGCTGTAATACTTCATACTGTCATACCTCACTAAATGCATTTTCTATATGGTTAATTTTAAAATTTGTACTATTATTATATGTATACACTTCAATTACGTCAAATCTCGGTTGCAAATCAGTTGGATTACGTGATAACCAGTGCTTTGTTGCGTGTACAATTTTTCTCTGTTTTGCATAGGTCACAAACTCTTTTGCTTCGGCAAATTTTGCACTTTTTCGGGTTTTTACCTCTACAAAAATGACAAAATTTTTGTTTTTTGCGATGATGTCAATTTCACCACCACGGACTTTGAAATTAATTCCAATTACTTGATAACCCTTTGTCCTGAGGAAATTTACTGCAACTTCCTCGCCCAAAGCACCTCGTAATTTACTTGTTTCGCCCATAAATTTTCCTCAAAAAAGTCTGCCTATGCTCAGGGCACTCGCCATGAGTTAAAATCGCCTCAACATGAGCCTTTGTGCCATAGCCTTTGTGCTTTGCAAAACCAAATTCAGGGTAGGTTTTATCCAAATTTTTCATATATCTATCACGCTCGACCTTAGCCAAAATCGACGCTGCGGCAATATTTGCACTTTTACCGTCGCCGCCGATGACCATCATGCAATCCATCTCAAAACCTCTGTCGCAATTTCCATCAATTAGGACAAAATCAGGGGTTTGTGATAAGTTTAACACGGCTTCTCGCATGGCTTTCATTCTTGCGTTCAAAATGTTGATTTCATCAATTTCTTTTGCAGAAATGCTTGCTATTGCATAAGAAATGCAGTTTTCTATGATTTTATCATATAATAAATCACGTTTTTTTTCGCTAATTTTCTTGGAATCATTAAGCCCTTCGAGCTCAATTCCCTTGGGTAAAATCACCGCTGCTCCATAAACAGGGCCTGCAAGTGGGCCTGCCCCTGCTTCGTCACAACCGCAGATTAAATTGTACTCAAGCGCGTCTTCAATCTGCCAAAGGTTCATCAATTTCTTCCTCTTTCGGGGGTTGTTCCAGCGTTATTCTGCCCAATTTTCCATCACGGAATTCGTCGAGTAAAACTGCCGCCATACGCTCTAAATCGAACTCACCACGTGAGAGCAAAAATCCACGTTTTTTTGCCGCAGTTTCAAGCAATTCATAGCCATTCATTTCCAAATCAGGGACGAATTTATATCTTGCTTCAACTGCTTCGGGGCACATTCTGGCTAGCCTTAGCATAAGGTTTGCTGAGAGGGTTTCCCTATCCGTGATTTCATCTCGGACAGCTCCTGTCCATGCTAGGCATTGTCCGACATCTTGACTGTCAAATTTTGGCCATAAAATACCAGGAGTGTCCAAAAGTTCAAGTCCTTTATCAATATTTATCCATTGTTTTCCACGCGTTACGCCTGGTTTATTAGAGGCTTTCGCCGCTTTTCTGCCTGCGACTTTGTTTATAAATGTGGATTTCCCAACATTTGGTATCCCTAAAACCATACATCTAAGCGGTTTTCCGCCTTGACCTTTTGCCTCATTTTGGGCAATTTTCTCCTTTAAAACCAAGCGAACTGCACCAGCAAATCCGTTTACACCCTTACCGCTTTTGCAGTCTGTTTCCAAAACTCTCGCACCTTCGGCTTTGAAAAATTCACGCCATTTCGCGGTCATTTCTGGGTTTGCTTGGTCGGTTCTATTCATGATTACAAGCCTAGGTTTAACACCTGCAAGCCTTGCAATATCAGGGTTTCTGCTCGAAAGCGGAATTCTTGCATCGATGATTTCACACACAGCATCTACAAGCTTCATGTTCTCCGAAATCATGCGCTCCGCCTTGGTCATATGACCGGGAAACCACTGTATCGTTATTTTTTCGTCTATAATTTTATCACTCATTATTTCACTGCTCCAAAACTTTCCAAGGGAAAAATTCTGATAATTTCCCTGCCGATTATATATCGCTCGTCGACCATACCGATGTCTGCATCTCGACTGTCTGACGAAGCATTTCTATTGTCACCCATCACAAAAATATGATTTTCAGGCACAGTTACAGGGTCGTCAAAGTCAAGGTCGCGTTTGGTTGGTTCGTTGATATAAGGCTCGTCCAGCTCAACTCCGTCAACATAAACTTTACCAAGGTCGAAGTCAATATCTATGGTTTGTCCCTCAGTTGCGATTACACGTTTTACGATTGGGTCTACACTAAAACTGTCTTTTCTTAGGACAACAATGTCGCCATATTCAGGCGTATAAAACAAATCACTGACTATTAATTTATCATTTTCCCACAAAGTTGGCTCCATGGAATGACCTTTGACGTCAAACCGTTAGAGCATAAACTATGCATTGAATCCAGTCATAAATTTCCAATTTAAAACTTTTCTTTTTCGTTTCTTCGGCTTCTTTGATTTTTTCTGATGCCTTTGTGGGTTCTAAATTCATATCTTCTGAAAATTCAGGTGCGACATAAAATTCTTCTTCGCCCTGAATGTCTTTATCGCTCATAAAATTCTCCATTCAAAATTTTGCTAACACTATCCAAACATTATACACTATAAGCCGAGGTTTTAGCAACAACATTTTGCAGAAATGCTCATGTTCACAAAATTTGATTTTAAATGCAAAAGAATTTTGTGATGTTTTTTTGTATTATATTGTAAATATAGTAATTGGAATTTTTTTTATGAATATTTTACTAATTTTTTGGCTTTACGGAAATTTTTTTCTTGTTATTTTATTTAAAATGTAATATAATATTTAATGAATGAAGACATATCGTGAAAGGAGTATTTTCATGGTTACTATCCAAAACAAACTCGGTGATATTAGAATAACCGATGAAGCAATCACCTTTGTAGCTGGCGATGCAGCAACAAATTGCTTTGGCGTTAGAGGCATGGCTGGAAAAGCTCGTGAGAGTGGACTTTATCAGCTTTTACGCCGTGAGTCTATGTCAAAAGGTGTTGAAATAGGCTATAATGATGACGATAGCTTGTCGGTTTCACTTCATATTGTTGTCAATCATGGTTTTAATATAATTGCACTTTGCAGTAGTATTATTAACGAAGTTTCATATAAAGTCGGTGCTTTAACAGGTCTTCCTGTTTCAAGTGTTAACGTTTACATTGATGCTATGGTTATGTCTGACTAGGATGCTATGGTTATATCTGACAAAAAATAATTAATTTTCAAACTGAAGCGACGTGCTTCATGGAGGTGCTTTTTTGAGAGAATTTTTAGATGGTGCTACACTTAAGGGAATGGTTTTGTGTGCATCTGATGCGCTTGAAGGCGAAAAGCAAAGGTTAAATGACTTAAATGTTTTCCCTGTACCCGATGGTGATACAGGCACAAATATGAGCTTAACTCTTTCGGCGGCGGCAACAGAGCTTAGAAAAAAAGAATACAGTTCTGTTAGTGAGGTGGCTGACACAGTTGCAAGCGCTATGCTCCGAGGAGCTAGAGGCAATTCGGGTGTTATTTTGTCACTTTTGTTTCGTGGTTTGTCCAAGGGCTTAAAAGGTCTTGATGTTGCAAATTCTGCTGAATTTGCTGCTTCTATGACAAAAGGTGTTCAAGCAGCTTATAAGGCTGTTATGAAACCAACCGAAGGTACAATTCTAACCGTTTCTCGCCTTGCTTCACAAGCGGCTGAGGAATTTGCCGAGGCTGGCGGAGATATAGAACTCATGCTAACTCGTGCGATTGACGAGGGAAAACTTGCTGTTGCCGACACGGTTAACCTCAACCCTGTGCTTAAAAAAGCAGGAGTTGTCGACGCTGGCGGTGAGGGTTACGTCGTAATTTTTGACGCTATGCTTGCCTTTTTAGAGGGCAGGGCTGTAGCGCGTGAAAGTGTGTCTACACAAAGCACACAGGCGACAGTTTTTGAAATGTTTGACGCTTCTGAAATTGAATTTGCATATTGCACAGAATTTATTGTCGAAAAAGAGAATAATAACAACCCACAAAAGTTGCGTGAATATTTGGAAAGCATTGGCGACAGCGTTGTTGTTGTCGATGACGACGAAATTATCAAAGCCCATGTTCATACTAACGAGCCTGGAAATGCACTGACTCGTGCCTTGGGCTATGGACAACTTGCGACTGTTAAAATCGAAAACATGAAAACTCAACATTCTGAGCAAGTTGCGAAACCTGTCGAAGAAGCAGTTGAAAAAGTTGAAGAAAATTTCATTGCTGAAGCCGAGAAAAAATACGGTTTTGTCGCAATTTGTGCTGGCGAAGGACTTGAAGCACTTTTCCATGATTTAGGAGTTGACGGTGTTGTTTCAGGTGGTCAAACCATGAATCCATCCACTGACGACATTTTGCGTGAAGTGAACAAAACTCCAGCCGAGATTGTTTATGTTTTCCCAAACAACAAAAATATCATCATGGCGGCACAACAATGCAACGCTTTGACAGATAAAAAAGTTATAGTCATTCCCACTAAAACCGTCCCTCAGGGAATTACTGCCCTACTTAATTTAGATACAGAACTTTCCGAAGATGTTTTAACCGAAACTTTCAGCGAAGCTATGGAAAATGTTCAAACTGCACTTGTGACCTATGCCGCTAGAGATAGCGAACTTGGGGAACACAGCATAAAAGCTGGGGAGTATTTAGCGCTTTTAAATGGGCAATTAATTGGAAACTTTACCGAAAGCGGCGCAGTTTTCGACAAATTATGCGAAAGCGTTACAGAATTTGCACCAGAATTCATCTCACTTTACTACGGCTCTGACGTTAGTGAAGACGAGGCAAATGTAGTCGGAAAAGTTTTTGAAGAAAAATTCCCTGATAGCGAAGTCACTGTCGTTTTTGGCGGACAACCTGTGTACTATTATATGATTTCTTTTGAGTAATATTTTAAAAGACTTAAATTCTATAAACGGAATTTAAGTCTCAGCTCGAAGACAAAAAGGCTTGCGAGCCTTTTTGTCCCCAAGCTTCGCTCCAT
>CAYJOS010000098.1:0-6800 GCA_964371875.1 uncultured Oscillospiraceae bacterium
TTTTTGTATACTCCGCACCCTTAGCCGTTCCCACCGTTCGGGGGTGTTTCCCCGACGTGTTTTGGTTACTTTTTCACGAGAAAAAGTGACCCCAGCGGAGCGCGTTTCTCCTCGTTTTCCTTTTTGTCGCAACGAAAATTCTCCGTACTTTTCGATAATTCAAACTATCAAATTTAAAAAATACCAAACCAAAAGGAGTTGTCAAATTTCGACAACTCCTTTAATTTGATATAAAATTTTAAGATTTAGCTCGTTTGATATTTTCTCTTATAAGCCAATTGCATTCTTCATGAAGTTTTTCACGCTCAGCATCATCAGCGTCCATGCTACGAGTAAGCATACCAGCAACGATTAAGTTTGTGGTTTTGCTTATGAAAATAGCATCAGCTTCAGAAATTTGTTGCTTATTCGAAGCACGTTTTAACATTACGAAATCTCTAACTTCAATGTCATCTTCAAAGAACATTGTGTAGAAATATGCAGGATATTTTTCCGAGCCTGAGAAGGGGAATAGCTCAAAATATTCGTTAATCGCAGCTGTAAAATCACGCTTATATTGTCCCCAAACAAGTCTATAAAAAATGTCAGGACGAGCAAAAGCGTAACGGTTAAAGATTTCCCAACCCTCGATATAAGCCTTCATTAGGTCAGTTTCTTCATCCAAAAGTTTGCCATATTCTTGCATATAATCGTCCATAAATCTGATTGAGGCTACAGCGATTAAATATTCAAGGCTCTCAAAATGGCGATATAAGGCAGGTGCAGAGCAATTATTATCGCTAGCTAGGTCACGTACGGTGATGGTTGAAGCGTTGTGCTCCATGAGTTTTTCATAGGTTAGTGTGATGAACTTTCTTTTAGTTTCAAACCCTTTTGCATAAACGGGCATAATATTAAACCTCCTTGTTGTTTGAAAATTCTTCTTTCTTATCTTTTTAAATCTAAAACATCTTTGTTTTTAACAAAATATTCAATTCCTGAGATGATAGTTGTGCCAACTATGATTAAAATACAGACATTATCTGCCCATAATGGAATTTCAAAAATCATTATCATGACGCAAACCATAGTTGCAAAAGTTTTAATCTTACCTGACATGGCTGCCGCTATAACTCGCCCACCTTCGACGGCGACCAAGCGTAAACCAGTAACCGCAAATTCACGGGTTAGCACGAGCATCAAAGCCCAAGCTGGCATACGTCCCCACTCAACAAAAATGAGCATTGCCGCAGTCACCAGTAATTTATCTGCTAATGGGTCTATGAATTTTCCGAAATTTGACACTTGGTTATATTTTCTAGCAACATAGCCGTCAATTCCGTCAGTAATACTTGCAAGTGCAAAGATTATCAGCGACACAATCCTGTGATTTTCAAATTCCCACAGCATGGTAACAAAGAAAATCGGAATCATAAATATTCTGACAAGGGTGATTTTACTAGCTGTTGTCATATGTCAATATCCTCTCTTGGTACAGCTCCGTACAAAATTCCGTTTTCATATGCAGTAATTTCAACATTTACAAACTCGCCTGGAATGCAGTCGCCAGTGAAGTAAATCAGCCCATCAATATCAGGGGAGTCGGCGTAACTTCGACCCACGAAACAGTCCTCTTCCTCGTCAAAATCGTCACACAACACTTCGACAGTTTCACCTATTTTTTTCATGGAAAACTCGTCCATTATATCAGCTTGAATTTCACGCAAAAGCTCTGCTCTGTGCTCGGCTACGCTGACATCAGGAGTGTCGGGCATGGTCGCCGCCGGTGTTCCTTCCTCGGGCGAGAATGGGAAAACGCCAGCTCTTTCGATTTTTGCTTCACGTAAAAATTCAGATAATTCTTCAAATTCCGCTTCGCCCTCTCCAGGTAATCCCGCAATAATACTAGTACGTAAAACGACATTTGGAATGTTTTTACGCAGTTTTTTGAACAAATTACGGATTAATTCACCATCACCACGGCGGTTCATTTTCTTCAAAATAGGACTGTTTATATGTTGAATTGGAATATCCAAATATTTTACAACTTTTTCCTCTTTTGCGATAACATCAATCAAATCGTCGGTCATCATTTCAGGGTAGAGGTAGTGAACTCTGACCCAATGAAGCTTTTCGATTTGACATAGTTCAGTCAAAAGTTTTGCAAGACTTTCGTCACCCTCAAGGTCAGTTCCGTAGCGAGTTGTGTCCTGAGCAATCAAAATAATTTCACGCACACCGCTGTCACAAAGCGCTTGAGCTTCGTCAATTATATTTTGAAAAGGTCTGCTTCTATATCGACCACGAATTTTTGGAATTGCACAAAATGCGCAAAAATTGTCGCAACCTTCGGCAATTTTTAGGTATGCCCAAGCTGGACCAGTAGACAAAACTCTTCCTGTTTCTTCCACAGGAGCGCTGTTATCCCCAGCTAAAATAAATCTTTCATCCTTGAAAACTCTGTCCACAGCAATGACTATATCGTCAAAACTTCCGACGCCGATTAGTGCATCGACTTCGGGAAATTCATTCAAAACTTCATCTTGATAACGCTGAGGTAGGCAACCTGCAACGATAATTTTCTTAATATTTCCACTTTTTTTAAGTTCGACCATTTCCAAAATATGTGAAATAGCCTCACTTTTTGCACTGTCAATAAAACCGCAAGTGTTGATAATAACCACATCGCAGTCGCTTACTTCAGGTGCAATTATATTTCCAGCTTCACTGAGCAAAAACAGCATTTGTTCACTGTTTACAAGGTTTTTTGCACAGCCAAGGGAAATCATACCTACATTATATGACATAATTCCTCCAACTAATAATCCTGAGATAAAAATCTATTTATAGCTTCCTTAATTTCCGAGTATCCAAAGCCACGACGAAGCAAAAAATCAGAGGCTTTTTTCAGTTCTGCACGATCTGGCTCATCATTTTTGAGCTTCGACCGCAAGAGTTTATCAATTTTTTCGGTGCCCTCTTCCACTTCTGAAAGAGCATCTTCCCACAATTCACGGTCAATTCCACGGCGATAAAGTTCCTGTTTCACCCGTGATATGCCATAGCCTTTTGCAGTGTAATGACGGACTATCATAGCGCTGTAATTTTCGTCGTTTAAATAGCCAAGTTCGCATAGTTTTTCGGTGCAAGCTTCGGCATTTTCCTCGGTTTCACCTTTTTCGACAAGCCTGTCACGAAGCTCTTTGACGGACATGGCACGAGTGCCGATTATCCGCATGGCACGAAGCAGGGCACGGGAATATTGTGAGTCGGAAACAAAGGATAAATAACGTTCATTATCCATTGTTTCGCCGTTTTTCACCTTGTGTTCCAAGACAACATTTAAAGTGGTTTTGACTATGCTCCCATCAGAAAAAACGACATAATATCGCTCGCCGTGGGAGTTTTTAATGTCAGTAACTGTCATTAGCCTTCGAAGTCATCAGCGGAAATATCAACCGCACGACCTGCCGCTTTTGCTGCTGCTCTTGCCTGTGGGCTGAGTAATTTGAAGGCATTTTCACGGATTTTTTCTTCAAATTCGTCGGCAACTTCTGGGTTTTCTTTCAAATAAGTTTTAACTGCTTCACGGCCTTGAATTCGAGTTTCGCCAACAGAGAACCAAGCGCCAGCCTTGTCAATAAGTTCAAGTTTTACACCTAAATCGACAATTTCACCAATTTTTGAGATGCCTTCACCATATACAATGTCAAATTCTGCCTCTTTAAAAGGAGGTGCAACTTTGTTTTTAATTACCTTTGCACGGGTTCTGTTACCGACCATTTCAGTGCCTGATTTTAGTGTTTCAATTCTTCTAACATCTATACGAACACTGGAAAAATATTTCAGCGCACGTCCACCAGGAGTTGTTTCGGGGTTACCATACATGACACCGATTTTTTCACGCAATTGGTTGATGAAAATAACAATTGTGCGAGTTTTTGAAATTGTACCAGCAAGTTTTCTCAGTGCTTGTGACATAAGTCTTGCAACAACACCAACGCTGGAGTCACCCATTTCGCCTTCGAGTTCAGAACGGGGGAGAAGTGCCGCAACGGAGTCGACAATGACTACATCCAAAGCACCTGAGCGGACAAGCTGTTCTGTGATTTCAAGCGCTTGCTCACCTGTGTCTGGTTGAGAAATTAACATGTTATCAATATCAGCACCCAAAGCTCTTGCGTAAGCTGGCTCTAGGGCATGTTCGACATCGATAAACGCAACTTCACCGCCCATTTTTTGGGCACTTGCCAAAATATGGAGTGCAAGAGTGGTTTTACCTGAGGATTCAGGTCCATAAATTTCAATAATTCTTCCTCTTGGAACACCGCCTATTCCCAGTGCGAGGTCGAGCGAAAGTGAACCTGTTGGAATTGCTTCAACATTAACGGGCAAATCGTCGCCCAAACGCATGATTGCGCCTTTACCGAAGTTTTTTTCGATTTGTGCAATAGCGGTTTCGAGTGCTTTTTTCTTATCGCTAGCTTGTCCCACTTCAGAAATTGGGACTTTTTTCTTTTCTGCCATTTGTTTTTACCTCTAAATTAAATTTTATTTTTATAGTATTTATTTAAAATATCTTGCAAACTGCGGTTTGCGCTATTTTGTTTAATATTTCGCCTGTTGCGACAGGTGATTTAGGGCTTTGCCCTAAAGACCCACGATTTTTTGAAAAAAATCGAGTAAAACTTTTAATAAAACTCTGTTCTTAATTTAAGCACGACCTACGACCACACGGTCAATTCCGCCTGTATCTTTGAGTGACTCCACGCCTAAAAATCCTGCAATCAGCATCATAGTTTTAACAGCTTCGGCTTGGTCATATCCAACTTCAAACATCAAAAGACCGCCGTGTCTAAGCACACTTTTCCAATTTTTGAGCACTGCTCTGTAATAATCCAAGCCGTCTTCACCGCCGACTAAGGCAAGTTTTGGCTCGAATTCTTTGACAGATATATCAAGTTCATCGTAATCTTTTGGTGTTATGTATGGCGGATTGCACATAATTACGTCAAAATTCCCGACCAACATTGGCGGTGGTTTTAAAACATCAGCTTCCAGACAAGTCACCCTAGGAGTGAGCGAAAGTCGTTGTGAATTTTTTCGACTAATGCTTAGTGCATCTGAGCTGATATCAACCAAAACCACACGTGAAGCAGGCAAATTTGCAGCCATTGCACAGCCAATGCAGCCACTTCCAGAGCATAAATCCAAAATTCTAGCGTCCATTTTTTTGCCTTTTAAGGCTTTCAGAGCATAGTCAACCATAATTTCTGTGTCTGCTCTTGGGATTAGAACATTTTGATTTACTAAAATTGGAAGCCCATAAAATTCCCATTCACCTGTGATGTAGGCAACAGGTTCACCCATTAATCTGCGTGCGAGCATGGGTTTTAATTTTTCGACAGTTTCGTCTGATGTGTACAGCATCAAATCTCGAAAAAGCACATCAGGCGATTTGTCGGCAGCTTTCGCCACCAAAATTCGAGCTTCCAAACTGTGTGCTTCAACACCCATATCTTTTAAAATTTTTCTTGTTGCTAAATATAAGTCATTATATCTTTTTGGCATATATTTCGCCCCTTACCATTCATCTTCGCCGTCGTTATCGGGTAAAACTTCTTTAAGTGCTTCGATAGCAACTTCAATCATCTCGTCGTCTGGTTCATTTGTTGTCAAAAGTTGTAATTTTCTGCCTGTATATGACAGCATATCGGAAAATTTTCCGTCATGAGCGCCGACCCAGCGGTTCATTTCATAGCTGAGCGCAACCACGACAGGTAACATCAACAGATGCAGTCCCATACGGATTAAAACTTCGTCAGAACGAATGAACGCACCTGTTAAAATGCTGATTATAATTACCACAAAAAGGAAACTCGTTCCGCAACGTGGGTGAAGTCTTGTTTGTTTTCTGACATTTTCAACAGTGAGTTCAAGACCTTTTTCGTAACACCAAATCGCCTTGTGCTCCGCTCCGTGATAGCCAAAAACTCGTTTTATGTCTTTCATTTTAGAAACTGCGGCGAGATATCCTATGAAAATTATAATTTTAATCACACCTTCGGAAAGGTTTCTTAAAACATATTGACCCTCAATGTCAGGAATAAATCCAGCCAAAAATGTAGGTAATAATATAAAAAGTCCAACAGAAAAAGCCATGCCAAGTAAAACCGCAAGATAAATTACAAATTGTGACATTTTCTCACTGCCGATTTTACTTTCAAGCCATTTGTCGAATTTTGATGGTTCGTCTGCTTCGTCTTCGGGAAAAAACTCCGCTGAGTACATCAGTGCCTTAACTCCGTTAGCCATGGAAGAGCCAAAAGTAAAAACTCCACGAATTAGTGGTAATCCTAAAATTGGATATCGGTCACGAACTAATTTCAGCTCTGTAGTTTTCGTGACTATGCCCTCAGGTGAGCGGACAACTATAGATTGCTTTTTTGGCCCTCTCATCATAATTCCCTCTATCAGCGCTTGACCACCGATAGAAGTTTTAAACGGTTTTGCTGAATTTTCAGCACTATTTTTTTGCATTATGTAAAATTTCTCCTTAAATTACTGCGTTTTCATCACAAACAGGCAGTTTTATAGTAGTTAAAACTCCGCCAATGTTTGAGTTTTCAATTGTAAGTTCGCCCTTGTGTTTTATGACAATTTCATCACAAACAGCAAGCCCAATTCCGCTACCACGTTCTTTTGAACTACCTTTATAGAATTTTTGCTTCACAAAAGGTAACTCTTTTTCAGGAATATGTGGTCCGAAATTTAAAACGGATATTACTATAAAATCCTCATTTCTTTGCAAAGTGACTTCG
>CAYJOS010000098.1:6810-8361 GCA_964371875.1 uncultured Oscillospiraceae bacterium
TATCAAGTATGTTCAAAAATACCTGCCTCATACGCTCAGTATCAGCCATTACAGGGGCAATTCCGTCATAATCAGGATTATAATGTAATTGAATTCCGTCTTGTCGTAAAAGTTCGCCATAAGTGAAAATTGCTTCGTCGAGTTCTTCGGCTATGTCCACCTGTTTTAAAGAAAGGTTAAATCTACCGTCTTGAATTCTGGTAAATTCAAGCAAATCTTCAACCATTTTGGTAAGTCTCGACGCTTCTTTGGAAATTATTGTAATTCCTCTTCGGCTATCAGCTTGTATAGCCTCGTCATAAAGCAAGGTTTCGCTCCAACCTGTGATTGCGGTTAGGGGAGTGCGGAGTTCATGGGAAATTGAGGAAATAAATTCGGTTTGCATTTTTTCGGAAGTTCCAAGTTTTAGCGACATGTCGTTAACACTGTCGATTAAATCGCCAATTTCGTCATCATGCTGTTTAACCGCCTGCATACCATAACTTCCGTTTGCAATTTGCTGTGCAATTGAAGTTAGGGTTAAAACTGGCGCTGTGATGGTTCTGATAAAATATAGATTTATTAAAACTATAAAAATAACAATCAAAAGTCCAATTGCCGCCGTGGTTGCCGAATTTTGAATTACCGCACGATCGACAAGTTCAAGGCTGGTCACATAGCGAACTAGTCCAATAACACTGCCGTCAGGGTTTATAAGTGGCGAGGAAACTGCCAAAATTCTCTCATCAGTTTCGGTGTAAGTTCCTTGCCAAGTTTGCATTTGACCGCTTTCAAGGGCAAGTGCGATGTCGTCGGTCGCAGGACTTGTTCCGGCGGTCAGCCCATAACTTGAGGACACAACAACACCATTTGAGCTTAAAAACTGAAGCTCTATACTGTCTTTTTCTTCAAATTCTTCAGTGTAATTTGTGGCACTTTGGTAAAATTCCGCATAAGTTCTAAACATATACGAGGTGAAAAAATCAGAAGCAGTGGTCGCTTTTGCCTCTAGGCTTGACTCCACGGAAGTGTAATAATTATTTTGAATAGTTGTTATAATTATCCAAACACCAATCATAACAATAAAAACCGTTACGCTGATACCTGTGATAAGAAAACGACTTTTAAGACCCCGAAGTTTCATAACTTTGCTCCTTTAAGTGACCTCCCATTTATAACCATATCCCCAAATAGTGGTTATGAAAGAGGGCACAGTCGGGTTGTCTTCAATCTTAATTCTAAGTCGCCTGATATTTACATCAACAACTTTAAGCTCGCCAAAATAGTCACGACCCCAAACGCTATGTAAAATATCTTCTCTCGACATGGCTTTCAAAGGGTTGTCCATAAAAAGCTTCATGATGGAATATTCTATTTGCGTTAGCTTGATTAAAACACCATTTTTTTCCAAAGTTCGATTTCTAACATTTAGTTTAAACGGCCCTTGGGCAAGGTCAGACTTTTTGCCCTGCTCGCTGTCATTGCCAATTCTCCTGTAAAGAGCATCAATTCTCGCAGTCAGCTCTGTGGGGGAAAATGGCTTTGTGACATAGTCGTCAGCACCTGTCATAA
>CAYJOS010000099.1:0-8136 GCA_964371875.1 uncultured Oscillospiraceae bacterium
GATTGCTCCTGTTTCTGGGCTTGCTTTCTAATAAAGCCTGTATATTCAGCACCCTGAACCGTTCCCGTCGCTCAGGGGGCGAAACCCCTGACGTTTTTTGGTGACTTTTTCACGTGAAAAAGTTACCCGTCGGAGACCGTTCTCTCGTTCTCCTGGTTTCCTTTTCGTCGCAACGAAAATCTTTTCCCCCGAAGGGCGTTCTTTTCGCCGAAGCAAAATTCCTAATAAATACCAATTTCTGGTCTACAGCCAGTAACACGTTTACATTTTAATCTCTAAGTTGTCTACGTCTCGCAAGATGAAGCATACCATCAGGCATATCCTCAATTCTCAATAGACGTCTACCTGCACCATAAGCTGCACAAGAAAGTGGATCATCAACGACAACAGTTGGAATTCCTGTTCTCTCTGCAATGAGTTTGTCAAATCCCCAAAGCAAACTTCCTCCACCGCTCATGACTATGCCGTTTACCGAAATATCAGCAACCAATTCTGGCGGAGTTCTCTCCAAAACCAATTGAACTGCTTCTAAAATTTTCATACAAGGCTCTGCCAGGGCTTCAATCATTTCTTGTGAACTAACCACAACATTTCTTGGCATACCAGTCACCAAACATCTGCCCTTAACTTCTTCAGTGGCGACATCTGGGCGAGGGTAAACGCAACCGATGGTAAGCTTGATTTCCTCCGCGGTTTTTGCGCCAATCAGTACATTATGTTTGCGTCTTATGTACTTGATAATCGCATCGTCAAACTCACTTCCTGCGGTTTTTATAGACTCACATTCCGCAACTCCACCAAGGGAAACAACAGCAACTTCGGTTGTTCCACCACCAATATCTATGACCATGTGTCCATCAGGGCGAGAGATGTCAACACCTGCTCCAGTTGCAGTCGCAACACCTTTTTCAAGTAAATAAACACGTCTTGCGCCTGCCTCTATGACAGCGTCGACTATGGCTCTTTCTTCAACACCTGTTATGCTACTCGGTACGCAAACAATAACACGAGGCTTAAACAGGCTGAAAGATGTAATTCTATTCATAAATTCCTTTAACATGCGAACTGTCATGTCATAATCGGAAATAACTCCTGCATTTATAGGGTGAATTGCGACAATATTCGCGGGTGTACGTCCAAGCATTTTTTGCGCTTCTGTACCTGCTTTTATAAGTTTCCCTGTATGTTTTTCAACTGCAACAACAGAGGGTTCGCGCAGACCTATGCCCTTACCCCTGACGTATGCCAATATATTTGAAGTGCCGAGATCCAGTGCTATATCACTTTCAAAAAATAACATTAATCAACATCCTTCCTTTCTGAATTGTAGACATTTTTCATAAAAATTAATCACGCTTTTTGGCAACACAAGCACCCATAACGCTGTCCGCTCCACCACGCAAAAGCGTTTTTGCACATTCGGACATGGTTGAGCCTGTTGTGAAAATGTCGTCTATTATTAAAATTTTTGCATCTTTAACTTTTTCTGGATTGCACACCGTGTATGCGCCCAGAATATTAATCTTTCTTTTTTCCGCTTCGTTTCCAATTGAAGATTGAGCGACTGTGTCGTTAATTTTTTCAAGAAGTTTTACAGGAGTTTTGTCCAAAAACTTACCAACTTCAATCGCAAGTAGTTCCGCTTGGTCATAACCTCTTGTTCTAAGCCTTTTCTTGCTAACTGGAATCCAAGTTAAAACTGTATAATCCTCGTCGAAAGCCTTTAAAATATTTTCAGCAATAAGAGGTGCGTAAACTTCCGCATACCTTTTTCTTCCTGTAAATTTAAAGCGGTGCAAGCTCTTCCTTACGTATTCTTCATAATACAGTGGAGCTGTGCAACTTGTTATAAAATCGGTGGTAGATTTGTGGTTTCCTCGTGTATAAGGTAGATAAAAACCGCAATTATCACACATTCCGCTATAACCTGATTTTATAATTTTACCGCAAAAAGCACATTTAGGTGGAAATAAAATATCCAAAACTGAATTTACTATTCTCATAAAACCTCTCCGCACAGTCTTGCACGCAGTCCGCTGTATCGGCGTGTAATTCTGTGATTATCTATCATATAGTGCATGACTTCGTCATCTCCGACAGAGATTAAAAGTTCCCTTGCACGGGTGATTGCTGTGTATAAAATTGAGCGTGACAAAAGCATGGTCGAGCCTTTTCCTGCTGAAAAAACTACTGCTCTATACTCGCTTCCCTGTGATTTGTGAACCGTCATTGCGTAAGCGTGTTCGAGTTCGATTAACATGTCAAACTCATATTGCGCAATTTTTCCGTCATAATCTATCAAAATATTTTCTTCCTGCAAATTTATTGCTGTGATAAAGCCAATGTCGCCGTTAAAAATTCCGGCACCCTCTTCGGTTTCGTCCTCACGGAACCAAGTGATGTCGTAATTATTGCGAATTTGCATGACCCTGTCACCCTCACGGAAAATAATTTCGCCCAATTTTCGCTCTTTTTTCTTCGGGTGAGGGGGATTTATCGCCTCTTGCAACATGCGATTTAGGTTTACAGTCCCCTGTTCGCCACGTCTAGTAGGTGATAAAACCTGTATATCTTTTGTCGGAATTTGCATTTTTTCGGGTAATCTTTTGGTGCAAAGTTCGACTAAAGTTTCAATAGCTTGGTCAGCCTCAGGACGACGCAAAAAGAAAAATCCGTTTTTGTTTTCGCTCAATTTTGGGTGCTCTCCACGGTTTATCATATGGGCATTTCTGACTATATAACTTTCCTCACTTTGTCTGAAAATCTCGGTCAAACGCACAGTTTTTATAACATTACTGCGAATAATGTCGAGAAAAACATTCCCAGCCCCAACGCTGGGCAACTGGTCAGCATCGCCAACTAAAATCAGCCTACAATTCGGCGGTAGCGCACGCAAAACCGCACGCATAAGCAATATATCAACCATAGAGCACTCGTCCAAAATCAGTGCATCGCATTTTAAAGGGTCGCCCTCATTTCGACGAAAAACAACGCCGTCATTTGTGTCAAATTGTGCTTCTAAAAGTCGGTGAACTGTGTGGGCTTGTCTGCCTGTCAGTTCGCTCATTCTCTTCGCCGCTCGTCCTGTGGGGGCTGCTAATAAGGTTTCGATTTCCATTTCGTCAAAAAGTCGCAAAATCGCCTTGATACACGTGGTTTTACCAGTTCCGGGGCCACCCGTGAGAGCCATAACTCTTTGGGTTTCGGCGGTTTTTATGGTGTCGATTTGAAGTTGTGCGTAATTTATGCCCTCTTCGGCTTGTAAGTTTTCAAGAAATTCGTCGATTTTTGGATAACTTTCAGCTGGGGTGTTTTTCATTTGTAATAATTTTTCCGCTGAATGTCTTTCGGCATTGTACAGCGTATTTAAGTAACAAGCGGACACTCCAGCGACAGTTTCGTTGATAATTTCCTTGTTTTCTATTAAATATTCCATTTGCTCGTCAACCAGAGCAGGGTCAACTTCAATCAAACTAGTGGTCGCATATGCGAGCTTGTCTTTTGGAATAAAGCAGTGCCCGTTTCGCAAATTGTGCATGAGTTCAAAAACTATAGCAGCGGCAACACGTTGGGGCGAAGTCCCCTCCATGCCGAGATTAATCGCAAGGCTGTCTGCGTCGGAAAATTTTCCGCCTATGTGTTCAGAGCAAATTATAAAAGGGTTTTGCTCCAAAAGTGCAGTTGCGCCATCGCCGTAAAATCTATATAATCTAACTGCCAACTGTGCCTGTAATCCATTGACATATAAAAACTCTATAAGCCTTCTCATTCCAGCCTGTTTTTTGTAACTTTCGGAAATTTGACGGGCTTTTTTTATGCTAATTCCACGGATTTCGGCAAGCCTGTCTGGTGTTCGTTCCAAAACTTCAAAGGTTTTTTCACCAAATTTATTTACAATCAAGGTCGCAGTTGCAGGGCCTATGCCTTTTACGGTTCGGCTTGCGAGATAGTCGTAAATCGCCTCTTTGCTAGTCGGCATAACCCGCTCTGCAAATTGAATTGAAAACTGCATACCATGGCTTGGATGTCTTGTCCAATCGCCGAATAAAATAAGGTGCTCACCTCTAGCCGAAAACGGCAGACAACCGACGGCGTTAAAATCTTCGCCGTCGGTGTTTTCCATTTTAAGCACTGTATAACCATTTTCTTCATTTTGATAAATGATTGATTTAACCGTGCCTGCAAGTTCAATAAGTTCTTTATCGCTGTGCATATCTATTTAACAGCATCTCCTTTTGCGAGGTAAACCCTATTGTTGTTTCGTGTAAGTATTTCGGCAATGAACTTGGTTTCTTCGTCCATTCCGCTGTCAATTATTGTTATATCGGCGTCCATAACGCCGTTTTCCCTAAACCATAAAAGGTCTTTAACCGTTTTTTCGAGTGAAGTTTCATGTCCCGAGACATGAATTTGCACTTCAATTTTCGTTCCCTCGGTTAAAGTTATGGGACTGTGAAAAGTTCCGCAGATAAACCAAATGCAGTACATCAATATTCCTGATATCGCCACTGCAAATATGAGCTCAATTACCATGGTTTTTCTCCTCCTTGCACTATTTTATGCAAAGAGCGACTAAAATGTCCGCATTTTATCCAAAAAAGCTGACAAAACCATGGGAAAGTCCTGTCACAACAAGACCTGCAACGATAACCCCGAGAAAAATTGACGGCAAGGCAGTTTTCAGCCTCATATCCACCAAAGAGGCGACAAGCGCCCCTGTCCACGCCCCAGTGCCTGGGAGGGGGATTGCAACTAGGATTAAAAGTCCCCAAAATTGATATTTTTGAACTTTTTCCCATTTTCCGTGGGCACGTCTTTCGATTTTATCCAGTATATTTGAAACCCACGAAAAATGTTTTCTCATAAATTTAAAAATTTGTCTGATAAAAAGTATAATAAACGGCACTGGAATACAGTTTCCAACTATGCTGACCAGCATGACTTGCAAAGGGTCAAGCCCCAAGCCTATACCGACAGGTATAGCTCCACGCAGTTCGACAATTGGTAGCATTGATATTATAAACACCGTTAAAAGTTCGTTTTTTCCAAGAGCTAAAATAGCTTCAGCTATGCCCACTAGTGCAGTTCACCACCTTTTTCCAAAACGGATTTTAAGAATTTTCCTGTATAACTTCTGTCGCATTTAGCGCAATCTTCGGGTGTTCCCGCAAAAATCAGCTCACCGCCCCCAGTTCCGCCCTCAGGGCCGAGGTCGATAATGTTGTCGGCAGTTTTGATGATATCAAGATTGTGTTCTATGACGACAATTGTGTTGCCCATTTGGACTAATCTATTGAGCATTTCTATGAGTTTATGAACGTCAGCGACATGCAAACCAGTGGTTGGCTCGTCCAAAACATAAACAGTTTTTCCTGTGCTACGCTTGCTTAGTTCTGTTGCAAGTTTAACTCTTTGAGCTTCACCGCCCGAGAGAGTTGTGCTTGACTGACCAAGGCGAACATAGCCCAAGCCCACGTCCATAATTGTTTGTATTTTAGTGCGAATTTTGGGGATATTTGTGAAAAAGTCTAATGCTTCTTCAACCGTCATGTCCAAAACTTCAGAAATATTTTTACCTTTATATTTAACTTCCAAAGTTTCCCTGTTATAACGCTTGCCTTTGCAGACCTCACAGGGGACATAAATGTCAGGCAAAAAGTGCATTTCAATCTTCAAAAGTCCGTCACCAGAGCAGGACTCGCAACGACCGCCACGGACGTTAAAAGAAAATCTGCCTGATTTATAACCACGCATTTTTGCATCTTGGGTGTTGGCAAACAGTTCACGAATTTCAGTGAAAACTCCTGTGTAGGTCGCAGGGTTTGAACGTGGAGTTCTGCCTATTGGACTTTGGTCGATTGCTATGATTTTGTCAACGTTTTCAAGACCTAAAATGCCGTCGGATTTTCCTGGGCGACATTTTGCACGGTTTAGCTCTGAAGCTAGGGTTTTATAAAAAACTGAATTTATAAGCGAAGATTTTCCGCTACCTGAAACGCCTGTAACACAGGTGAAAATCCCAAGTGGAATTTCGGCTGTGACATTTTTGAGGTTGTTTTCTGTGGCGTTTTTGATTATCAATTTTTTGCCGTTTCCGACACGTCTTTCCCTCGGAATTGGAATGTGTTTTTTACCGCTTAAATACTGCCCAGTGACAGAATTTTCGTCTTTGATAATATCATCAACAGTTCCCGAAAATACAACTTCCCCACCGTGAACGCCAGCCCCTGGCCCGATGTCAACTATGTGGTCAGCAGCAAGCATGGTGTCCTCGTCGTGTTCAACAACTATGAGGGTGTTTCCGAGGTCACGAAGCTCTTTTAATGTGTTTAAAAGCATTTCGTTGTCACGTTGGTGCAAACCGATAGAGGGTTCGTCCAAAATGTAAAGAACGCCCATTAGTGATGAGCCGATTTGAGTTGCAAGACGAATTCTTTGGCTTTCGCCACCAGAAAGTGTGCCTGCTGTTCTTGAAAGTGTTAGATATTGCAGACCAACGCTGTTCAAGAATCCAAGTCTTTCACGGATTTCTTTCAAAATTCTATCAGCAATCATGGCTTCTTTGCCGTAAAGTTTTAGGCTTTCGACAAATTCCAAAGCGTCAGAAACTGACTTTGCAGTGAAATCGGCAATATTAATTCCGCCGACTGTAACCGCCAAAACTTCCTTTTTAAGGCGAAGACCTTTGCAGTGTGGACAGCCATATTCGTCCATGCATTGTTCAAGTTCAGTACGCATGGCAGGGCTTTGGGTTTCTCTATATCTGCGTTCGATATTGTTTGCAATGCCCTCAAAGGCTTGGTTTAGTGTGCCTTTGCCACGGGCTTGGTCGTAGTGCAAAGTGAGTTTTTCGCCCTTTGTTCCGTAAAGTAAAATGTCTATAATTTCATCGGATAATTTTTCAATAGGGTCGGTGAGTTTAAATTTATATTTTTTAGCCAAAGCGTTAAAATACATAGTTGCAATGCCGTCATTTTTAACGCTACCCCAGCCCGAAGCCGAAATACCGCCGTCAAAAATCGACAGTTGCTTATTCGGAAAAATCATCTCAGGGCTTACACGAAGTTGAGTTCCAAGACCCATGCACTCAGCGCAAGCACCGAAAGGGTTATTGAAACTGAACATTCTTGGAGTTAGCTCTTCCATGCTAATTCCGCAGTCTTCACAGGCATAGTTTTGAGAGAATAAAAGTTCTCTGTCCTCCCCTACTATGTCAACAATGACAATTCCGCCTGCAAGATTTGAGGCGACTTCCATGGAGTCTGTCAGCCTGTGCATGATGTCGGGTTTCATAACCAAACGGTCAACCACGACTTCAATTGTGTGCTTTTTATTTTTATCAAGTTTAATTTCTTCACTGAGGTCATACATGCTTCCGTCAACCCTCGCACGTACAAAACCGCTTTTGCGAGCATCTTCAAAGACCTTAGCGTATTCACCTTTGCGAGAGCGGATTACAGGGGCGAGAATTTGAATTCTTGTACCCTCTTCTAACTCTGCAATTTGATCTGTGATTTGGTCAATCGACTGCTGTTTAATTTCTTTTCCGCACTTGTGGCAGTGAGGAATTCCAATTCTTGCCCACAAAAGGCGGAGATAGTCATAAATTTCAGTGACTGTTCCGACAGTTGAGCGTGGGTTGTGGGAAGTGGTTTTTTGGTCGATTGAAATTGCTGGGGATAGTCCGTCGATATAATCTAGGTCGGGTTTTTCCTTTTGACCCAAAAATTGACGAGCGTAACTTGAAAGGGACTCGACATATCTGCGTTGACCCTCTGCATATATTGTGTCAAAAGCGAGAGAAGTTTTTCCGCTACCAGACAAACCCGTGAAAACGATTAATTTGTCACGAGGAAGTTTTAGGTCTATATTTTTAAGATTATTTTCTCTTGCGCCTTTGATGCTGATAAATTCTTTCATTAAGTCCTCCGAAAAAGCTATTGCAGTTAGTTTTTCAATAGCATAACCGATATTATACTATATTAATTTAAGAATTTCAAGATAATAAAACAAAATTCATTTTTTGTTAAAAATAGTATTGACAATTGCGGAAACTTATGTTAGTATGTTCTAGCTACCAATTATGGAGAGATGTCCGAGCGGTTTAAGGAGCTGGTCTTGAAAACCAGTGACTCG
>CAYJOS010000100.1:0-7966 GCA_964371875.1 uncultured Oscillospiraceae bacterium
TGAAATGGGAGATTTTTTTCACGAGAAAAAGAACAAAGAAGTTAAGTGAAAATACGGAAATTTTCTATCAGCATTTAAGAAGTTTTATTAGCTCAAAATAGAGTAAAGGGGATTATTGTGTAAATCTAAGAGAAAATACTTTTCTCCATATGGTGGTTTTAGAGCAATTTTTGAGAGAAAAAGGGCAAAAAAACAGATGACACGCTAAAAAGCGAAATATCAAGGCTTGGATTTCAATACGAAGTCCAAGCCTTTTTATATATCAAAATCGAAAAGAAAAACTATTTTATAATTGTTACATTTCCTAAATAGCTTTATGCCCCCTTCTGTGATATTGTCTTGCCACAAAACATGCGGTTTTTTATTTGACGATGATACTGACTAACGAAAGCGGACTTAAGGTAGATAGAGAGCAAGGTAACTCTAGTGTCGCAAATCGGAGTTGTTGACAAACTAAACATTTACAGTAAATTAATTATTGTGAAAAAGTGTTCACTGTCAACAAAGTTCGTATAATTTGTTATAAAGTTCATAAAACCATTTATGCACATGTTAACTTGTACATATCAAATACAATTTTTTGTATATATTATAGAAAATATACAATCCGATAAAATAGTAATTGATTTATGATGCATTTTCTGCTAATATTACATTAAAAGAACATTAAATATTTTATCGGAGGCATTTTTTATGAGCAAAGTTAATGAAATAACTCGTGAAAGCTGGATTTTAGGAACGTTTCCTGAATGGGGGACATGGCTAAATGAAGAAATTGAGAACACTGTTGTTCCTGAGGGCAATGTTGGCATGTGGTGGCTAGGCTGCACAGGCATCTGGTTCAAAACTCCTGGCGACTGCAACATCACAATCGACCTTTGGGCTGGTAACGGAAAAAGAACTCACGGAAACGGCAAAATGGCTGTTGGTCACCAAATGGCTAACATGTGCGGTGGCAGAATGATGCAACCAAACCTTCGTGCAGTTCCATTCGTTATTGACCCATTTGGAATTAAACAAGTTGACGCTGTTTTGGCAACTCACTACCACCAAGACCATATGAGTGCTGAATATGCAGCTCACGTTATCCAAAGCGGAATGACAACAACTGACGAAAACGGAAAAGTTATTCCTGTTCCATTTATCGGACCTCTAAAATCAGTTGAGCTTTGGCAAAAATGGGGTGTTCCAGCTGATAGATGCATCACAGTAAGACCTGGTGATACTATTAAAATTAAAGATATCGAAATTGTTGCTCTTGACTCTTTCGACAGAACTTGCCTAGTAACAACTGACAAAACTGACGAAACAAGAGAAGACCTATACGGTGTTTGCCCAACAGACATGGACGATAAATCAGTTAACTACCTTGTTAAAACTCCAGGTGGTAACATTTATCACAGCGGTGACTCTCACTACTCAATCTACTATGCAAAACATGGTAAAGACCACAAAATCGACGTTGCTTTCGGTTCATATGGCGAAAACCCTGTTGGTATGGCTGATAAAATGACTTCTGTTGACATTCTAAGAATGGCTGAAGCTCTAAGATGCGAAGTCGTTATTCCAATTCACTATGATGTTTGGACAAACTTCATGGCTGATATCAACGAAATCAAAGTTCTATTTGATATGAAAAAAGATAGACTTGATTATAAATTCCACCCATTCTTCTGGGAAGTCGGCGGAGCTTATATGTACCCAGCTGATAAGGATAAGAGAGCTTACCATCACAGACGTGGATTTGAAGATTGCTTCGAATGCGAACCAAACTCACCATTCCGTTCAATTTTATAGTAAAAGGGGGGATATTTCTATGCTTAAAGAGTTTGTAGAAAAAAATCATTGTAAATTTGCTGAAAGCGCTAAAGACTGGCAAGATGCTATACGCATGAGTTGTGAAGTCTTGGAAGCCGACGGCACAATCGAGGCAAACTATAAGGAAGATATCATTGCTTGCGTTGAAAAATACGGTCCGTACATGGTAATCGCTCCTAATGTTGCCATGCCACATTCACAAGAAAATGCAGTTGGCGTTAACAAAACAACTATTGCATTTATGAAACTTGACAAAGCGGTAAGTTTTGACCCTGATGACCCCGAAAAAGATGCCCAACTATTCTTCACACTCGCTTCATGCAATCCTGATGAACATCTTGAAAATATGTCAAGACTAGCTGACATACTTTCAAATGATGAACTCATTGCAGAGCTTGCTACAATTTCAAGTCCCGAAGAATTAATTGCACTAGAGGAAAAATACTTGGTATAAGAAAAACGGAGGAGAAAAATTATGGATATTTTGATTGGTATATGGGAGTTTTTTGCTTCTAATATTTTACAGCAACCAGCTTTTATGATCGGTTTAATCGTTATGATAGGCTACATACTGCTAAAAAAGCCTTTTTACGATGTTCTTGCAGGTACAATTAAAGCTATTGTCGGATATTTAATCCTAACAGTTGGTTCAGGTGGACTGGTCAGCAACTTCAGACCTGTTCTAGTTGGCTTAAGAGATAGGTTTAATATTGACGCTATGGTTATCGACCCTTATTTCGGACAAAACGCTGTTACAGTCGGTGTTGAAGAAGTTTTCGGTAAAGGCTTTGGACAAGCAATGATTTTGCTACTTGTTGCTTTTATCGTTAATATCTTAGTTGTTCGTTTCAGTAAATACACAAAAATGAGAGCGCTTTTCACAACAGGTCACGTTCAAGTTCAACAAGCTTCAACTGCTTATTGGTTGCTATTGTTCGCATGCCCCTTCCTACTAGAGAATGACATAAGCCTTATCATTGTCATGGCGGTTATCCTCGGACTCTATTGGGCGGTTGGTGCAAACCTCACTATCAAACCATGCCAAGAAGTTTCAGACGGCGCTGGCTTCTGTCTTGCTCACCAACAAATGTTTGGTGTTGCAATCAACTACTGGCTAGCAGAAAAACTATTCGGTAAAAAGAAAAACAGTAATAAAGAAGTTAAGAAAATTGAAGATCTAGAATTACCTGGATTTATGTCCATCTTTAATGACAACATGGTCTGTACTTCAATTCTAATGCTCCTATTCTTCGGAACAATTCTAACCATACTAGGTCAAGATTATCTTGTAGCTGGCGGATTCATGGGTGAAAACGAAACAATGTTCTTCTATGTTATCGAAACTTGCCTATACTTTGCTGTTTACCTAGCTATCCTACAACTTGGCGTTAGAACATTCGTTACAGAACTAACACAATCATTCCAAGGTATTGCAGACAAACTACTTCCTGGTTCTATCCCTGGCGTTGACTGTGCTGTTATCTATGGTTTTGGTGCTGCAAACGCTGTTCCACTTGGATTTTTGGCAGGTTTTGCAGGTCAAATTCTTGCAATTGTCGGACTAATCGTTTTACAAAGCCCTGTGCTTGTTATCTGCGGATTCGTTCCTGTTTTCTTTGATAACTCGACAATCGCGATTTTCGCTAACGAAAAAGGTGGTATTAAAGCAGCTTTAATCCTTCCATTCATCTCTGGTATTATGCAAGTTGTCGGTTCTGCTATCATCGCTGGATGGGTCGGCATGGCAGCATACGGCGGTTACCTAGGTATGTGGGACTGGGCAGTTATCTGGCCTGTAATGACAGCGGTTATGAAATACCTAAGCTATGCTGGTATTGCAATCGTCGCTATCGTACTTATCCTAATTCCTCAGCTACAATACAGAGCTGACAAAGAAGGCTACTTCATGATGACTGAAGATTATGAAGCATATAAAGATTTAAAGTCTAAAAAAGCATAGTTTAAACAAAACTAATATTTATTAATACAAGGAGAAATTAAAATGAAAGATAATGTAAGTTTCATGGTTTGCTGCGCAAACGGAGCAGGCTCAAGCATGATGATGAAAATGACTCTACAAAAAGTTCTTAAAAAAGTTGGAATGAAACCTGGGCGTATGGCTCACTGTGCTCTTTCCGAAGGCAAGGGTTCTGCTTCTCAATATGATGTTGTTATGTGTGCGCAAAACTTCACAAACATGTTTGCAGATGCAGAGAAAAAAGGAACAATCGTAGTTGGTCTAAGAAACATTATGTCAGCACCTGAAATGGAAGAAAAATTAAGAGCTGTCGGCGTAATCGAAGACTAAGAATTAATTAAGCTATTTTTCAGTTGTCCGCTATATGTGGGCAACTGAAAAAAATGGCACTTTATGACCATGTATATGGTTGATTTGTGCCTTTCGCAGAAAGGAATGGTCATAAAAATGAAAAAAACTTACACATTAGGTCTATATGAAAAAGCTGTACCCGAAACTCTTTCTTGGAGAGAAAAACTCGAGGTCGCAAAAGAAGTAGGCTATGACTTTGTTGAAATTAGCATAGATGCAAGTGAAGCGAAGATAAATCGTGTTTACATGTCAAAAGAGGAACGCTTTGACATGGTTAAAACAATGAACGAAGTTGGCGTTCCAATCCGTACCATGTGTGTAAGTGCGCTTACAAAATATTCGATAGGCAATGACGACAAGGAAATTTGCGACCGTGGTATGGAAATTGCTGAAAAATCTATAGAGCTTGCGGCTGATTTAGGTGTGCGTATAGTTATGATTCCCGGATATGATGTATATTATGGCGAATCGACAGCTCAAACTCAAACAAGATTTGTAAAAAACCTTAGAAAAGTTGCAGAAATTGCAGCGAAGCACGGAGTTATGGTTGGTTTAGAAACCATGGAAAACAGCTTTATGAACACTGTTTGGAAAGCTATGTACTATGTTCGTGAAATTGATTCAATGTACCTCGGAGTTTACCCTGATTCAGGTAACTTAAAAAATGCCGCAGTCACTCAAGGCAGTGACGAAATTGGCGATATACTCTCAGGAAAAGGGCATGTTTGCGCCCTGCATTTAAAAGAAACTGTGCCTGGAATTTTCAGAGAAATCGAATACGGCACAGGGCATGTTAACTTTGAAAAAAACATCGATGCCGCATGGAAACTTGGAGTAAGACGCTTTGTCACTGAGTTTTGGTATACAGGCAAGGATGATTGGAAAACAGACGTTAAAAAAGCGTTTGATATGGCAACTAAATTATTAGTCGAGCAGGAGAGAAGATATGAAAGCAAATAAAAAAGTAATTGCAAACCTTGAAAAATGCTATGCAATAGCACCATTAAAATACTACGATAAAGACTTTTTCATAGTCGCAGCAGAAAAACAAGACCCTTGCCTTTTGTTCGACATGGATGGAAACCAAGTTGACACAATTTGGACAGAGCCAGGCGGAACTATGAGCATGGTTCAAGTTCCTGAAACAAATGGTCAATTTTTGGCGACACATAAGTTTTATTCACCAAATGACTCAAAAGAGGCAAAAATCGTCATTGTAACCCCTGTTGTGTTGGGAAATTGGAATATTCGCACACTGGTAGAGCTTCCATTTGTTCACCGTTTTGACATTGTAAGCAGAAACGGCGTGAACTATCTCATCGCTTGCGCTTTAAAATCAGGACACGAATTTAAAGAAGACTGGTCAAGTCCTGGCAAGGTTTATGTTGCTGAATTGCCAAAAACCTTGTGTGATTTTAACGAAAATAATCAACTTAAAATGACTGTACTTAAAGACGATATGCTTAAAAACCACGGTTATTATAAAGTAAAAGAAAACGGCGTTGATACCTGTGTTGTATCTGCTGAAAATGGTGTTTTCAGATTTACTCCACCAGCGGAAAGTGGCGGAGAATGGACAATCGAAACACTGCTCGAAAGCCCAGCAAGTGATGCAGTTTTGGTTGACTTAGACGGCGATGGTGAAAAAGAACTTGCAGTTTTAGCACCTTTCCACGGGGCGACAATTGCGATTTACAAAAAAATCGACGGTGAATTTACTAAAGTTTATGAGTATGAAAAGGAAGCAAAATTCCTACATGCTATTTTCGGTGGAGAACTTTGCGGTAAGCCAGCACTTGTAATCGGGCACAGACAAGGCGAGAGAAATTTGCTTGCCTTCACCTATGACAAGGACGCAAACACATACAAAGCTGAAATTTTAGACGAAGACATTGGACCAACTAATGTTTATAAACTTGAAAAAGATGGCAAGGATATCATAATTTCCGCAAACCGTGAAATTAACGAAATTGCTATGTATACCATAGAAAATTAATCGGAGGTTTTCAAAATGTTAGAACAACTAAAAGAGCGAGTTTATGAAGCTAATATGCTTCTTCAAAAATATAATTTAGTCACATTCACTTGGGGAAATGTCAGCGAAATCGACAGAGAAACAGGCTATTTTGCGATTAAGCCAAGCGGTGTTGATTATGAAAAACTAAAACCCGAAGATATGGTTATAGTTGACTTAGAAGGCAATGTAATCGAAGGCAATTATAAACCATCTTCTGACACAGCAACACACATAGAGCTATACAAAGCTTTCGACAAAATCGGCGGAGTGGTTCATACACATTCACCATGGGCGACAAGTTGGGCGCAAGCAGGTAGGCCTATCCCTTGCTATGGTACAACTCATGCTGACTACATGTACGGAGAAATCCCTTGCGTCAGAAATTTAACAAAAGAGGAAATCGACGAAGCATATGAGAAAAATACAGGAATTTTAATTGCTGAACATTTCAAAAATGCAGATTATGTCGCAATGCCAGCAGTTCTCTGCAAAAACCACGGCCCATTCACTTGGGGAAAAGATGGGCATGATGCAGTTCATAACGCAGTTGTATTAGAAGAAGTTGCGAAAATGGCGACAAATGCCGAAATCGTAAATCCAAGAAATCAAGCAGCTCCACAAGAGCTTCAAGATAAGCATTATTACAGAAAGCACGGCGCAAATGCTTATTACGGCCAAAATTAAAGCAATGGCAATAAAAATTGACAATGTAAAAAAGTTCCACTCATTTTAGTGGAACTTTTTTAATGAATTTTTATTGAACATTTTCATATTTTAGTGTATAATATAAACTATAATGTATACGGAGGGACTATGAAAAATTCATTAACTGAAGTAAATAAACGTAGAGATAAAATTATTGAGTTACTATTAAAAAACCCGAGCATAAGTACCGAAGGACTTGCTGACGAGCTTTTAGTATCACCACTTACTATCAGACGTGATTTACAATCATTGGAAAAGAAAGGTGTGCTCAAGCGTCATTACGGCGGCGCAAGCCTTTTGTGTGATAAAGAAGAGAGTGAAGTCGATGAGTTTGACTACAAGGAAAAAATTGCAAAATGTGCTGCTGATAAGATTACGGATGGAGATATTATTTTCATCAATTCAAGCTCCACCGCTTTACAAATTTTAAAATATTTAGACAATAAAAATGTCGTTGTTGTTACAAATAACGGCAAAGTATTGGAAATGGATTTTCCAAGAAATGTCGAAATTTTGGTAACTGGTGGGCAACTTATGTACAAAAAACACTCTATGGTGGGCGATTTTGCAGTTTATGCATTGCAAAATGTTTCTGCTTCAAAGTGCTTTCTTGGCGTGAGCGGAATTGATTATTCAACAGGCATCAGCACAGGGATTATGCAAGAAACCTTGGTAAATACTGAAATGATTGCACGCACAAGCGGAACGGTTTATATTGTTGCTGAGAGCAGTAAAATTTTGAAACCGAATAATTTTTCCAGTGGGTCGATTGACAAAATTGATATATTTATTACTGATGAAAATATCAGAGAAATTGACAAACAAGAGTTTGAAAATGTGGGTGTTGAAGTTATTGTTGCAAAGTGAGCATACTAAATATTATTAAAATATTTAACCGAGCTACATTGACTTGTCATACTTAGAATGGGGTTTTTTGTCTGCACAAGCGTTTCAGCCAACAAACACGCATATGACACAGCAACAAAACGAAGCAAAAAACACGATCTATAATTTTACAACCCATAGAAATCCCCTCTTTTCCATGGTGCGATTGGCGATATAGGATTTAACGAAAAACCCAGTAATATCAAGGGTTT
>CAYJOS010000101.1:0-314 GCA_964371875.1 uncultured Oscillospiraceae bacterium
ATGAATTTCCACATGAAATCGGCTTGTTTTTGGGATATCCACCTCAGGATGTCGAGGGTTTTATCTGCAATAAAGGACAAAATTGTAATCTTTGCAGATATTGGAAAGTGTACGGAAATGAAGACGAAGCGATGATTAAATTTGAAAAATATGACAAATGCAAAGCTGTATATAAAAAGTTATGGCAGGCAGGAAGAGATATTTTAATGCTAACTGTTAAAAAGAGAGCAGTAGCATAAATATATATAATTAAATTAAATTTAAGGAGATTTTTTATCATGAGCAAAGCAGCAGTAGTTTATTGGAGCGGAACA
>CAYJOS010000101.1:324-7914 GCA_964371875.1 uncultured Oscillospiraceae bacterium
GGCAAATTTTATAGCTGAAGGTGCAAAAGCTAAAGGTATTGAAGTTGATGTTATGACATCTGAAGACTTCTCATCTGCGAAATTAGCAGATTATGGCTCAATCGCTTTTGGTTGCCCATCTATGGGTGATGAAGTTTTGGAAGAAACTGAATTCCAACCAATGTGGGACGATGTAAAAGGCAATCTTGCTGATAAAAATGTTATTTTGTTCGGCTCTTACGGTTGGGGCGATGGCGAATGGATGAGAAACTGGGAAGCTGAAACCACTGCAAAAACTCTAGAAACATATATGTGCAACGAAGTTCCTGATGCAGAAGCTGAAGGCGCTTGCAGAGCACTAGGCGAAAAACTAGTTTAGTTTAAATATATAGCTAGCCAAAGGAAACCCAAGGAGATGAATTTTTGGGTTTCCTTTTTGAGGTATTATAATGCACAAAGATGTGAAAAAAATTATAAATGTTTCAAGAAGACTTCTTCTTGAAAGCAAGATGACAGAAAAACAGATAGCCAAAATTTTATATATATCCGAAACAAGTTTGCGTCAGCTTTATAAACGAAAATTCGGAATGCCACCAAAAAGATACATTCGTCAGGTGAAATTGTGCAAGGCAAGAACCTTGCTTCGAACAACAAATATGTCAATCAGCGAAATCGCATATTGCGTCGATTATATAAATACAAGCAAGTTTGCAGAGGCATTTGGCAAGAAATATGGAGAACCACCGTCTAAATATAGAAAAAATTGTCGTTTTGGAGTTGATTAAATCGTTAAGAAATGGTAAAATAAAGAAAATACACATAAAAGATGGAGGTTTAGTCATGATGAAATGTTTAGAATATCTCACAAAAGAGAGAAAAGTAATCTTCGCTGCAGGAGCTGCAACAGGGCTTGCAGTTATTAAATTACTAAAAACTACAAAAGCTCGTGAACTTGCAGTTAAAGGTGTTGCAAGCGGTATTATGCTAAAAGACAAGGTGCTTGAAACTGCAACTAATATCAAAGAAGAAGCAGACGACATCTGTGCTGAAGCTAAAATGGCTGCCAAAAGTGAATGCACTTGTGGCGATAGCTGTGACTGCTCAGAGGAGTAATTTTCAAGGAGAAGCTTATGAAATATCATATAATTTATGATAAGCACTCCCGACTCAGAGTTCGATTTGGCAAATACATATTAACTAAGGAGCAGTGTTACGGACTTTGTGACCTGCTCCTTACTGTCAATGGTGTAGAAAAAGCTTCGGCGAATGAGGTTAACGGCTCGGTGCTTATCGAATATGGCAAAAAAAGTGTGCGAGAAGAAGTTTTGAAAACTCTCTCGTCTCTTTCCCTGTCCGAAATTAAAGACAGTGTACCAACGGAAGAAGTACGTGCGACAATTTTGGAAAACAAAATGAAAAAACGCATAGTAAAACACTGTGCATGTCATTTGGCAAGGCATTTTTTCATGCCAACTTATCCGCATAGGATTTATACTTTGGTTCGCTCTGTTCCTTATATTGTAAATGGATTTAAGGCATTAGCAGCCAAAAAAATTAATGTGGAAGTTCTTGACGGCACAGCTATAACAGCTTCGCTTTTGTCAAGAAATTTCAAAACCGCATCGTCCACAATGTTCTTACTTGGACTTTCCGATTTACTTCTTGAATATTCAAATTTAAGGGCAAAACACGCTTTGGCACAAAGTCTTACTATTAATGTGGACAAGGTTTGGCTTGTTAAAGATGACATTGAAGTTGAAGTTCATCACAGCGATATTGTGGTGGGTGATGTTATTCGCATACGAAAAGGCAGTTTAATCCCTATGGACGGCACAGTTGTCCATGGTGATGCGCTTATAAATGAATCGACTATGACAGGCGAACCCTTGCCTGTGCATAAGTCTGTTGACAGCACTGTTTTTGCAGGCACAGTTATAGAGGACGGCGAAATTGATGTTGAAGTTCTCAGCTTGCAAAATGATTCACGCATTGCAAAAATAATTGACTTGATTGACACAGGAGAGAAAGAAAAAGCAATGGTGCAGGGTAGAGCAGAACGACTTGCCGACGACATAGTACCTGTGAGCTTTGGGCTTTTCTTTGCAACTTTGGCATTAACACGAAGCATCACACGTGCTTTGTCGGTGCTTATGGTTGACTTTTCCTGTGCGATTAAACTCACGACGCCTATTACAATTATCTCCGCTCTAAAAGAAAGTGTTAACAACGAAGTTCTTGTAAAAGGCGGAAAATACCTCGAAATTCTGTCAAAGGTAGACACCATCGTCTTTGACAAAACTGGAACACTAACAAATGCTGTGCCTAAAGTTTCAAAAATTATACCTATAGCGAGCGGATATTCTGAAGATGAAGTGCTAAAAATTGCTGCTTGTCTTGAAGAACATTTCCCTCATAGTGTTGCGTCTTCTATAGTAAAAGAAGCAAAAGTGAGAAATATTCACCATCCTGAAGAGCATGGAAAAGTTGAATATATTGTTGCTCACGGCATTGCGAGTATTTATAATGGAAAGCACTCCGTAATTGGCAGTGGACACTTCGTATTTGACGACGAAAAAGTCCCATATCCAACTGAAAAAGAAGCTTTTATAAATGAGCAAATCGGAAGTGACAGCGCTGTTTATCTTGCAGTTGACGGTGAACTTATTGGAATAATTTGTGTAAATGACCCTCCGAGAGCCGACGCTAAAGCAACCATAGATTTGCTTAGACAAGAGGGAATTAAAGATATTTTTATGATTACGGGCGACGGTGAAAGCAGTGCGAAATATACCTGTTCACTGCTTGGAATTGATAAATATTATGCGTCTGTACTCCCTGATGGAAAAGCTGAAATAGTTGAAAAACTAAAAGCAGATGGACGAACTATTCTCATGGTGGGCGATGGAATAAACGACACTCCAGCACTAAGTGTTGCCGATGTATCGCTAACTTTAAACGGTTCTTCTGATATCGCAAGAGAGGTTGCCGATATTTCTGTGCTCTCTCATGAGCTTACAAAAATTGTTGAAATTCGCAGACTTGCAACAAAATTAATGCAAAAGATTTATAGACAATATGGATTTATTGTTTCGTTTAACACAGCCTTGATTGGACTTGGAATTTTAGGTGTGATTATGGCAAACACTTCGGCGTGGCTTCACAATGCCTCGACGATAGCGCTTACTGTTAATTCGGCGAAACCTATGATGAAAAAAGAAGACTTAATTTTGATGGAGGGACTAGAAAATGAAACAACATAAATGTATTTATACAGGGTATAAACACAAATAAATTTACAGGTTTAATTTAAAATATATTTTGACTACGGGTTAAATTTGCTCGACGTATTTATATACGCCGTCGGGTGAATTTAACCCGTTTTGCATTATTGTTTCGCTACTCTTTTAAAAAATACTTGACATTTGTAAAAATATGAATATAATATACCTATACCCCCTAAGGGTATGAGAGAGGAGTTTAATATGAAACAATGTATGGACGTTGACGCTATAAATAAGCGTCTTAAAAAAATCGAAGGTCAAGTGCGTGGTGTTAGTAAAATGGTTAATGAAGATAAGCCTTGTGAGGATATTTTAATTCAAATTGGTGCGATAAAATCAGCACTTCACAAAACAGGGCAACTTATTTTAGAAGGGCACATGCACCACTGTGTGCTTGATGGCATAAACAGTGGGGAAGAAGATGAAACTATAGAAAAATTGATTTCAGCGTTAAATCAGTTTTCTAAGACCATATAGGGGGTAGGGGTATGAAAGAACATATTTCAAAACTAAATTCAGTGCCTATGCTTTGGATTTCGGGAATATTTTTGCTTGCAAGTTTTATCACAGAATACATACTTCCACTTATGGAAATTTCTTTTGAATTCCCAATAAACCCAGCATGGGTATCGCTTATAATTTCGGGCATACCTCTTGCTTATTTGGCGGTAGTTAATACTTTAGATAAGCGAATTACCTCACCGCTTTTGATCACCATTGCAATGGTGGCAGCTGTTTATATTGGCGACGTTTTTGCAGCTGGTGAAGTTGCGTTTATCATGGCTATAGGCGAACTTTTAGAGGATAGGACAGTTGAAAAAGCCAAAAAGGGCATAGAAATGCTTTTAAATCTTGTTCCAGCACAGGGTAGAGTGATCACAGGAAACGGCGAAACTATGGTTGAAGCTAAAGACATAAAGCAAGATGATGTTTTAAGAGTTTTACCTGGTGAAAGTTTTCCAGCTGACGGTATTATTATTGTAGGTGATACGACTGTTGACCAAAGTATCATGACAGGTGAGAGCCTACCTGTTGATAAAACTGTTGACGATGAAGTTTTTACAGGAACTATAAATCGCTTTGGCTCTGTTGATATGAAAGTCACAAAATCTTTCGCAAATTCTTCACTGCAAAAAATGATTAAACTTGTCGAAGATGCCGACAATCAAAAAGCACCAACGCAAAAAATTGTCGATAGATGGGCTGGATATCTCGTTCCTATGGCTTGTGTTATTTCTATAGTCACCTATTTGATTTTTGCCTTTGCCTTGGAAAGACCAGACGATGCACTTATCCGTGCAGTTACCATTCTGGTTGTTTTTTGCCCCTGCGCATTAGCGTTGGCTACTCCGACGTCCATCATGGCGGCTATCGGTCAAGCGACAAAAAACGGTGTTCTTATTAAATCAGGTGAAGCTTTGGAGCGAATGGGAACAGTCAGCACAGTTTGTTTTGACAAAACAGGCACTATAACTCACGGTAAACTTGCAGTGAGTGATATAAAAACCTTTAATTTTGATGAAAACGAACTTATAAGCCTTGTTAGCACAGTTGAAAGTCGCTCAGAACATCCTATAGGCAAGGCTGTTGTTTCATATGCTAAAGCGAACAACATAAAATTGCTAGACTTAAAATATTTCACTATGGCAGTCGGAAAAGGCGTTGTTGCCACTGTGGACGGAACACAAATTTTCTGCGGCAACGAAAAGCTCATTGAGGATAATGCAAAACTTTCAGTTTCAAATGAAGTTGCCGTCGCCGTTTCAGCTTTAAGAGATGAGGGCAAGGCAGTTATTATAGTAGCAAATGCCGAAAAAGTCATTGGTGTTATTGGACTGTCTGACGAGGTGAAAGACAGTTCAAAACTAGCTATTTCAAACCTTAACTCAGCAGGAATAAATAAAACTGTTCTGCTCACAGGCGACAACGAAAAAAGTGCTAATTTTATAGCAAATAAAGTTGGTATAAGCGATGTTAAATCTTCACTTCTTCCGGAAGATAAAGTTTCGGCGGTAAGTGAACTTATGAAAAACGGAAACGATGTTTGCATGGTGGGTGATGGAGTGAACGATGCCCCTGCACTAAAAACGGCAAATGTTGGAATTGCCATGGGCACTATGGGCAGTGATATAGCTATAGATGCTGCTGATATTGCAATTATGGGTGATGATATAACCAAGATTTCGTATATCAAAAAGCTCTCAAATGCAACGATTTTTTCAATAAAATTCAACATTACAATGTCAATGGTGATTAACTTTGGTGCAATTATTCTGTCGGTTATGGGACTTTTAAATCCAGCCACAGGAGCACTTGTGCACAATGCTGGCTCTGTGCTTGTTGTGCTGAATGCAGCAAGGCTTTATGATAAGAAAATAGTTTAATCAAAATTTCAAAACTCACTGTCGAAAAACGTCAAGTTTTCTGATAGTGAGTTTTAATTTTACGTATTTATATATCGACTTTTTCGAATTTATCTGCTAAGATATACTTACTTTATATTTGTTTAATAAGCGGCTTACCTATCGAGCTATAATCAAATCAAGGAGAAAACGAAATGAGCGCACATAATATTTACACGTTCAAGTGGAATGAAATGCGAAAACTATACATTGCAAAAGCTGAAAGAAAAGGCAGAACAGCAGATGAAGTCGACGAAATAATCTGCTGGCTAAGTGGCTTTGACAAAGAAGCACTTGCAGAACTTGACGATGAAGTTGACATGACAAAATTCTTTGAAATTGCACCGAACTTAAATCCAAATCGAGCCTTGATAAAAGGTTCTGTCTGCGGAGTGAAAATTGAGGCAATTGACGAGCCGATTATGAAAGAAATTCGTTATCTAGATAAGCTCATTGACGAGCTTGCAAAAGGAAAAGCTATGGAGAAAATTTTAAGAAAGTAGGTGGAAATCATGAGCAAAATTATAGTTTTATTTGAAGTGAAGCCCACAAAAGAGGGCATGGAAAAATATTTAGAGCTTGCTGCAATGCTAAAACCTATGCTAAGCACAGCCGAAGGTTTTATAAGTGCAGAACGCTTTTCAAGTCTAAACGAAGAGGGGAAACTGCTCTCTATGAATGTTTGGGAAAGTGAAGAAGCTATAGAAAAATGGCGAAATAATTTACAGCATAGAATGAGCCAAGCGGAGGGAAAAAACAAGCTTTTTGAAAGCTATAAAATAACTGTCTGCAAGGCAATTCGAGAGTATGGTGACGCTGACCGTGAAAATGCACCATCTGACTCTAATGAATTTTTGCTATGATAATCAGTGCGACTAGACGGACGGATATACCCTCTTTTTATGGAGAGTGGTTTGTAAACCGCCTGAAAGAGGGCTATGTGCTGATACAAAATCCCTATAATAATGACCGCTATTCAAAGGCGTATTTAACTACAAATGATGTTGATGTAATCGTATTTTGGACAAAAAACCCTCGACCTTTTTTGAAATATCTGCCAGAAATTGATAAGATGGGTTATACCTATTATTTTGAGTTCACCATAACTCCATACGGCAGGGAAGCCGAGCTTAATTTGCCCGATAAAGAGATTTTGCTGGACACCTTCATCAGCCTTGCTGAAAAACTTGGAAAACATAGAATGGTGTGGCGATATGACCCTATAATTATTGATGATTTATACACGATTGAGTATCATACAGAGCGATTTTCTTACATGGCGAAAATGCTTAAAAATAGTACTGAACGCTGTGTTTTAAGTTTTGTTTATAGATATAAAAACGTGATGGCAAGAATGGGAAAAGACCCGACCTATCATATGACTAAGCCGAATATTTATAAACTTGCAGAGATTTTATCTGGTATAGCCAAGGAAAACGGGCTTGAGATTTTTACCTGTGCTGAAAATATTGAACTTGAAAAATATGGCATAAATCATGGTGCTTGCATAGATAAAAGCATTATTGAAAAAGTTTTAGGGTGCAATATTACAAATATTAGGGATAAAAATCAACGACCCGAATGTCTTTGTCTTGAAAGTATAGACATTGGGACGTATAATTGCTGTGCTAATGGCTGTAATTATTGCTATGCACTGCAAAATGAAAAAACCTCTATTGCCAATATGAAAAGGCATAATCCGAACTCGGCGGTGCTTATCGGTGAAGTGAATGCTAATGCGATTGTAACAGAGCGGAAAAGGGATAGTGTTGTTATAAATCAATTGTCATTGTTTTAGGGATTTGGAGTTTGGGATTTTTGCTTTGGCTAAAATCTCGAGAGAATTTTCGCTTCGGCGAAAAGAAACGAGGGGAAACGCGCTCCGCTGGGGTAACTTTTTCGCGTGAAAAAGTCACCAAAAAACGTCG
>CAYJOS010000102.1:0-7855 GCA_964371875.1 uncultured Oscillospiraceae bacterium
CGGAAGGAGTGGGAGTGTGAGGGCGAACCATCAGGGTTCGCCTTCACGTTGAAATCAAATACTAGTATATTTTATCCAGCAGTGCATCAAAATCTTCATTTGGTATAGGTCTTGAGAAGAAATAACCCTGTGCGATGTCGCAATTTGCATTTTCAAGGAACTTAACTTGTTCAATAGTTTCAACGCCTTCGCAAACTGTGGTTAAGTTCAGCTCATTTGCCATGTTGATTATGGCCTCGATTACAAGCTTTCTATTTCCTGTTACGGCAGTTTGTGTGAGGAGGCTTTTGTCCAGTTTAATAACGTCAAAGTTTAGCTCAATCAACAGGTCAAATGAAGAATATCCAGCACCGAAATCGTCCATTGAAAGCTTAAATCCACGGCTGTGCAAGTCTGCGAAAAGGTCTTTAAAGGACTGTGTGTCCTCCATCATTGAAGTTTCGGTCATTTCAATTTCTATTAATTCATGTGGAATTCCAAAGCTATCGACTGTTTCGCTGATTTCATTTGCAAAATTTTTGTTTAGCATATGCAATCTTGAAAAGTTGATTGAAATAGGTATTGCATAGCCTTTACTTATATAACGCTGTATGATTGCGCAAACTTTTTTGAGCATATATTTATCAAGCTCGACAATAAAGCCCTCTTGCTCAAAAATTGAAATAAATTGGTCTGGGAAAATGAATTTTCCGTCGGGTCTTTGCCATCTTACAAGCGCTTCACCGCCACTTACCTTGCGTGTTTCTATGTCAATTTTTGGTTGAAGATAAACCTGAAATTCTTCATTGATAAGTGCATCTTTCATGATATCGACAATATATGTAGCGTGTAAAAGTTGCATTTTGAGGTTGTCTTCATAATGGTAAATGCCCTCAAAATTGAGTCCTTTATGGGTATTGTGAGTTAGTTCTATTGTATCGACAATATCATTTACATTTGTCTCACCAATAGGGATTATATAACGGCTATATCTAAATCTCATAGTACGCTTGCAGATTTTGTAAAGCTCGTCATTTATAGCGTTTTCATACTCTTTAAGTATTGGAATAACCTCTTGTGTATCGACATAAGGTGCAAAAACCAAGAATTCATCTGCGACAACTCGGCAAATCAAGGTGTCGTCTATGCTTGTAATGGTTTGCTGAACTCTGTCAGCGATTAATTTTATTGCTGTATTTCCAACATTATAGTCGCAAATTTTGTTTAAAACCTTAAAGCCAGCTATATCAAATTTAACTACGCAATATTGCTTGTCGGAGTTATTTAACAAGATTATTCTCATTAGCGTTTTGAATTTTTTCTCGTTGATTAGCCCTGTAAGTTCGTCGTGATATGCATATTGTTCAACTTCTTTTAGGTGCTTTTTGCTTAGGCGATTTGACCTGTATAAAATGATAAAAACTATAATAAGAATTTCTGTGAATATCAAAGATGTGTCAACGATAACTTGGTCAGAGTGTATAGAAACCTCGTTTTTAGGCACAGAAAGCAGATATGTCCACGGCGTTTCACCTATGGGCATATATTTGAAAATCATGTCAACTCCATTTAGCTTATAAGCCATAAAGCCTTCCCGGTTTTCGGATTGCAAAAGTAGGGTTAGTTCGTCGGGTGTGAAGCCGTCGTCAAGTATATAAAAATCTAGATATTCGAGTGCGTTTATGCCAGCGGTAATATCGTCGCCGTTTTCGGAAACAGTGATGACGTATCCCAAAGAGTCAAGGACAATTCCGACACCCTCATTGTTAAAAGATGGCAACATTAGCTCCTGTATAGTATTTGTACCTACTTCAGCGAGTACATAACCCATAAGTTCACCACTTTTGCTTTCAATTTCAGTTGATAGATAAATGCAGTCGCTGTCATCAACTACCGATTTTGTCAAACCTGAAATTTCTATACCGTCATGCTTGATATCAGAAAAAAATTCGCAATTACCTACATACTCAATTTCACCATTTACTAAAACTGCGTTTCCAGCTGCGTCAGACAAGCCAATTCTTTGAAAGTTCAATTGACTTTCCACAATAGAAATTAGTGATAAAAACTCAGGCGAAATAGTTTCGATAAAATTTTCATCATGTAAGTCAGTGAGTTGCGTGGCAATGCTTTCAAGTGCTAAAATTTTGCTATCCATATCCTCGGTGAGGATGTAGTTTTGCTGTTGTGATGTTTCAGTTAAAGTTAGCTCGATACCACCTTCGAGTTCACGAGCAAGATTGTTCCTATAAATAGCAACACTCACAAATATAACGACGATGACTACTAAAGTTGAAATTAAGTTGCTTTTTAAATTTGGCATGACTACTTAACCCCTCGTTTTAAATTTTGATATAAATCTAACAATTTTTGTTTTAGTTTCTTAGTACCTATTGTACTACAAAATTCAGCAATTGCAACAGTTTTTCGACAAATTCTAGAATTATATCTCTCTTTTTCTGCTATCAAGAGAATATGGATTTAACTGGAATTTTTTCAGTGTCAATTCTCGCGTCAAATGCATAAGCTGAATAATAGGAGGGGATTGAAATAAATATGCGGAAAACACTATGGAAAAGCGAATTAAATGTAAAATATAGGGTAATAGCACTGGTAAATACAGGAATTATGCGACGGCGTTTAATGGATTTAGGGTTTATCGAAGGTGCGGAAATAATAAAGGTTTTAGAGGGTAGGAAAATAGTTGCATGTCGAGTTAATAACTCGCTTATAGCACTAAGAAAAAGTGATGCAAGCAAAATTTTTGTTGAATAGGGGAGGGGTAAATGGGAATTTTTGCATTTGCTGGCTGCCCAAATGTTGGAAAAAGTACAATTTTCAACAGGGTGACTGGGCTGAACCAACACACAGGAAATTGGAGCGGAAAAACAGTTGGTATTGCATTCGGAAAGGCGAAAGTCGAAGGTGTTGAACATGAATTTGTAGACATCCCAGGAGCGTATTCTTTAGCTGCGAGCTCCAAAGAAGAGGAACTTGCACGAGACTATATTTGCTTCGGAAAAATGGAAAATATAGCAGTGATTTGTGATGCTTCAAGCCTTGCGAGGGGGATATCGTTTGCATACCAAGTTATGGAAGCGCATGACAAGGTGATAGTATGCGTAAACCTCATGGACGAGGCGAAGAAAAAAGGATTTGTACCGAACCTGAAGCTGTTATCCGAGGAAATGGGAGTGACGGTTGTTGGCACTAATGCAGCCAAAGGTGAGGGGGTGGATTTGCTTTTAGAGGAACTTACAATGGTAGATATAAAAAAAGCAAATCCAATTACATATGATAATGATATTGAAAATGCAATTTTACATATAATAGAAACGTTGGGTGATAAAATTCCTGATAAAAGCAGAAGGTTTATCGCAATCAGTTTACTTAGAGCTGATGTCTCTGCTTGTAATAGTATTGTAGAAAATCTTTCGATATCACTTGAAACTTTAGTAGAAGTATCAGAAAAAGGTAGAAGTATTCTGGAAAATACTGATAATCTAGAAGATAGAATTGCCATGAGCTTGGGGCAAAGGGGAGCAGAGCTCGCTAAACTTTGTGGTGAGAAAGCTGTTAGAAATAATCTAGGAATTGATAAAATACTAACACATAAAATATTGGGAATTCCTACAATGATGGCACTATTAGCACTTGTTTTCTGGCTGACAATCACAGGTGCAAACTATCCATCACAAATGCTTAGTAACTTCCTTTTTGGACTTGGTGACAGCTTAAAAGAGGCTTGCTCGTTCATGCCGAATTGGATTTTAGGAGCTCTATTTGATGGAATTTGGGTGACATCGGCATGGGTAATTTCGGTTATGTTACCGCCGATGGCAATATTTTTTCCACTTTTCACATTGCTTGAAGACATTGGATATCTGCCAAGAATTGCCTTTAATTTGGACGGTTTTTTCCAGAAATCACACGCTTGCGGAAAGCAAGGATTAACCATGTGCATGGGTTTTGGGTGTACGGCGGCTGGGGTAGTCGGGTGCAGAATTATTGACTCCGAGCGTGAGCGAATGATTGCAATTTTGACAAATTCATTTGTGCCTTGTAATGGAAAATTCCCGTCACTTATTGCAATAATCAGCGTGTTTTTTGCGCAAAATGCACTACATGGTTCACTACTTTTGTCAAGTTTAATTATTTTGGGAATTGTCTTGACATTTATTTACTCAAGAATTCTGTCGGCGACTGTTTTGAAGGGAACAGCTTCGTCGTTTACGCTTGAACTTCCACCATATCGCTCGGCGGATCCGATGAAAATTCTGGTGAGATCACTTATAGACAGGACTGCTTTTGTTCTCGGTAGGGCGGTGGTTGTTGCAATCCCGGCTGGGCTTTTTATATGGATTTTGGGGCAATTTGACTTACTTACTCCAATATCAAATTTTCTTGACCCAGTTGGTCTGATTTTGGGGTTAAATGGAGTGATTTTGCTAGCTTTTGTGCTGGGATTACCCGCAAATGAAATTGTAATTCCGGTGATTTTGATGATACTCACATCGCAGGCGACGCTCACGGAATTTGCCTCACTTTCAGAACTTGGTGAGATTTTGAGAGCAAATAACTGGACAGAGAAAACGGCAATTTGCTTCTTAATTTTTGCTCTACTTCACTGGCCTTGCTCGACAGCTTTGCTTACAATAAAAAAGGAAACAGGCAGCACGAAATGGGCTGTTTTATCAGCACTTTTGCCACTTTCGGCAGGTGTGATTTTGTGTACTTTGGTAAACTTGATAATGTAAAAAACTGCAATCATAAAACTTATGAAAGTTTTGTGATTGCAGTTTTTTTACTCAATAAAATTAAAATAATTCCGATTAAAATACCAAAAAAAAGTGCTGTAATTGAGCGTGTAAAAGACAGCCACAAGGGTGCTCTGGAGTGGCAAAAAGTGTTTACAATTGACGCAAAACCCACAGAAGAAAGTGCTGTGAATGGCAAAGCGAGTTCTGTATATTTATGCGCTAAAAATACAATTCCAAGGGCAAGTATGGGGTAGGCAAACAGAAATTCTTTCGTCCGTGGTCTTGCAATTAGTGTGTGTTCAAGAAAATTTCTGAAGTCCAATTCTAGGGTGCTAGCCGTTAAAAAATCATCGCCCGTTCTAAGTAAAAAAACAGTGCTAACTGTAAAAATTCCGATGATTAATAGAGTTAATATGACTTTATTTTTTAAATATATGGTGAAAATTTCTTTGAAATTTTTCCTTTTATAAAAACACTTAAAACTAATCAAAAATGCATAAATTAAAGGTGCGATTTGGCTAAGCTTGACCCCTCTAAAATTTTCGACAGCAAGTAAATATGCCCGTGAGCTGTTGAGCGCTCCGACGGAAAATCCGCCTATAGTTGCTATAAAAAATGCAACTGTGATAGTTAGAATATAAGTAAAAATCATGTCTTTTTTTGAGGAAAAATGCTCTTTATTAGTTAGAATCCAAACAATATACCATATGGATAAACATGGAAATGCTATGGAGGATGCAAGAGAAACCAACGCTGGATTTATAACCTGGGCAATTGAAAGTGCAGCAAAAGCCAGAATTGAAAGTGCGGTTTTTAGCTTTTTGGTAAGTGAAAAAAGACTGTTAATTAAAAGCACTCCAGCAGCTGAAATTCCTAGAATTATAGCAATAATCAGGAAAGAATTTGGCTGATAAGGTGGCATTTTTGTAAACTTGTCAATGGAAATTCCATGCTTGTTTATTCGCTCGCTCAAACTGGAAATCATATCTGTGTAAACCTGTGGGTCAGAGATGATTTCGCCTGTTTCGGTGTCGAAAAATGGGGTCAACCAAAGCACACGAATATTGCGGTCGGTTATGGCTCGGTAAGCGATATTTTCAGGATTATCGTTGCCGTCGTAGCCCCAATTTTCTGAATTAATTTCCACTTTTGGTGTATATTTAAACACGCGAACTACATCAGAATTTGCATTATATTCAAAGCCGTTGATGGGCACAAAACTGTACTGGTCTTCGTCCTCAATCAGTCCGATTGTTGCGTTCTCGCCATTGTAGGTACTGCCCAAAAACAGGTTTAATTCTTCGTTAATTTCGCCCTCATTTTCTATGATTACGACAGCGGAATTTGTCAAAATTTCTGCATATTCAGCATAAGTTATATTGTGCATTTCTGATAAATTTTCAATATCATTTTTTGACATAACGACAGAAATTTCTTTGTCATTTGCTTCGATTTCTGCTCTAAAAGTACACAAAATAAGGCTTGCTATCACTCCAATTGCGAGCAAAATTATAAGAAAAAAATTGTCAAAAATTACTTTTCTCATGACAAACCTCTATTTTTTCTCCAGTCTTTTGGCTAAATTTTCGTCCGCTTCGGCCATGATTGTTTTGTAGTCTGTGTAGATGACTTTTCCGGGGAGTGAGCCTGAGGGTTTCTTAACAAAACGAACCTGAGTGTAGTCGACGGGCACTTTTCCGCCACCTCTCGCTTGGGAATAAAAGGCAGCAAGTGATGCCGCTTGAAGCAAAGTTGTGTCATCGGGTTCTTGCCCATTTGCAGAAATTATGACATGGCTACCGTGAATTTTTTGCACGTGAAGCCAAGTGTCTGTTCGCCTTGCGTCTTGGGTGGTGAGCTTGTCGTTTTGGGCATTATTTCGACCGACAAAAATTTCCAATCCAGTGTCGGATACAAAAACTCGAGGTCTAGTTTCCTTGTGTTTTTGCTTTTTCGACGTTTTTTGCTCTCTAATATAACGCTGTTCCGTCAGCTCTTTTTTGATGTCTAAAAGTTCGGCTTCACCCTCGGCACGCTCAATTTCATCAAGCACACTTTCGAGATAGTGAAGCTCCTTTTCGCCTTTTTCTATTAAATCTGTAAGGAAATTTTCGGCAGTTTTAGCCTTATTGTATGCTTTGAAATTCTCTGCAGCATTTTGCTGTGGGGTCTTTAAAATATCCAGTGAAATTTTGACAATTGGTAAATTTTCATCATAATAATCTTCACATTCAATCTCCGTTTCACCCTTTTTTATGCGGTAAATATTGGCTGTAATGAGGTCGCCGTTTCGTTTGAAAATTTCACGATTTTCACATGCTTTCAATTCTTCACGTTGATTTTCAAGCTTTCTAGCTTGTCTATCACAACGGTTTTTGACTTGACGGAAGAGTTCACGAGAGCGATTTTTCATTCGCTCCAATCTATCTCGTTTTGAATAAAAACCTTCTATAAGTTCAGAAAATGTATTGTTTTGTATTGATTTGACGTTTTCCCCGTATTGATTTATTGCCATGAAAGAAAAATCTCTAGGCGTGTTTCCGTCTATGACCATGTACGGAGTGAATTCATTTGCATTTATGCTGTCAGCAAGTGCGTCAGAAACTGCAATAAATCTCGATTTTTCGTCTGCTGTCATTTGGGAAATTATGGGTGAAATTTCTCCAGTGCTTCTCACGCAAATTTCACGGCAAATAAGAGGGGATAGCCCTGCATATGTGTCGGTTAGCCATTTGTCGGCACGTCTATCAGCAGTTTCTAGCTGGAAAATTTGAGCACGATTTTCACAGCTTACAAACAGTGGTTTGTCGGGTTTTGGTGGGTAGTGGTAGATTAATCCAGGCAAAATTTGACGTTTTTCGCTCATCTCAAAATCCACACGGCGAAGGCAGTCCATTATACGATTTTCGCTGTCCACAAGTATGAAATTTGAAGCTCTGCCAATCATTTCAAGGACAAATCTTTTCTCGGAAAGTTCGCCAAGCTCGTCATAACCACGTAGGTGCATTTCTACCATTCTCTCGCCCTCGGGTTGGGTGAAATTGAGAATGGTTGACCCCTGCAAATGCTTTCTCAAAAACATGCAAAACATGGGTGGAGTTTGCGGATTTTCAAAT
>CAYJOS010000103.1:0-7852 GCA_964371875.1 uncultured Oscillospiraceae bacterium
TTGGTGACTTTTTCACGTGAAAAAGTTACCCCAGCGGAGCGCGCATCCTTTTCGTCGCAACGAAAAATCTCTCGTTCTCTCGTTCTTTTCGCCGAAGCGAAAATTCCCTTATACCTTCGCTTCAATCCAATTAATTATATCCGCAAAAACTTCCTCATAATTCGTTTCATTTATAAGCTCATGCCTTGCCCCATGATAAAGCTTCATGTAAACATCTGTCATTCCAGCATCCAAAAAGCTCCTATATGCACGGATAACACCTTTGCCCATTCCACCGACAGGGTCTTTATCACCTGAGATGAAAAAAACAGGCACATTTTTGTGCATACGCTTAATATTTCTGGTGTTATTGATGAATTTTAGTCCATCGACCATGTCACGAAGCAGTGCCGCCGAGGGGATATAACCACAGTAGACATCATTAATATATGAATCCACAAAAGCGGCATCACGAGAAACCCAATCAAAGCCTGAATTTAGGGCAATAATTCCTGCATTGTATTTTCCAAACATCAAACGGTGCAATCTCTCGCTGACATATCGCCCGTCATTTGAAGCAATTTCAACTTCAATCATAGCCTTCAAAAAGTTCAAAGTCATGGGGGTTTGCTGACCTGTTCCGCACAAAATAACCCCAGCCAAGTCGGAGCGATAGCGTATCATATAAGTCCTTGCCAAAAAACTGCCCATGCTGTGCCCAAAGAGGAAAAAGGGCACATGAGGATATTTAATCCTTGCCAGCTCGTGGAGTTTGTGCAAATCGGAAACCATAATTTCCCAACCGCCGTTTTCACCACAGTAACCAAGATTTTCATTTTCAATAACACTTCTTCCGTGCCCAATATGGTCACAGCCCAAAACGACAAAGCCTTTGTCGCACAAAAATTGAGCAAGTCTGTCATATCTTCCAATATGGTCGGAAATTCCATGTGCAATTTGTATAATTCCACGGACTCCGAAGGTGGGTATCCATTGAACAGCGTGGATATCAGTTTTACCATTTGTAGATGTAAATGTAAATTCACTATAATTTGCCATGGTAAATTCCTCCAATACATGATATACTATACATATTATTTTAAGCCATTTTACCAAAAAGGTCAACTGTCACACTAAATAATAATTTTTGATTTTAAAGGGAATTTATAGTATGAATGAATATTTGATAGCGCTAGACCAAGGCACAACCAGTTCAAGAGCTGTAATTTTCGACCTAAACGGAAATATTGTTTCAATGGCACAATATCCATTAAAGCAAATTTATCCAAAACAAGCTTGGGTTGAACACGACCCTATGGACATCTTGCAAACCCAAATCAAGGCACTCAGTGAAGCCTTTGAAAAAAGCGGACTTTCACCCACGGATATAGCAGGAATTGGAATTACAAATCAGCGTGAAACCGTTGTCGCTTGGGAAAAATCTAGCGGAAAACCCATAGGAAATGCCATAGTTTGGCAGTGCAGAAGAACAGCACAAATTTGCGATGAAATGAAAGCCGAAGGCTTATCCGATTATGTCCTCGAAAAAACAGGACTAGTCATTGACGCATATTTTTCTGGAAGTAAAATAAAATGGATAATGGAAAACTATCCCATGGCAAAACCGCTAGCCGAAAAGGGCGAACTTATGCTTGGAACTGTTGACAGCTGGCTGATTTATAATCTCACGGGCGAACATGTGACGGACTTTTCAAATGCTTCACGCACCATGATTTTTGACATTGATAAGCTCTGTTGGGACGAAATTTTGTGTAAAAAAATGGGTGTTCCCATGTCGGCTTTGCCTAGAGCTACAAGCTGTTCGGAAAAATATGGAACTATCAAAAAGGGTATTGCTGGGCTTAATAAACTGCACGGAATTCCAATTTGCGGAAGTGCCGGTGACCAACAATCAGCCCTTTTGGGTCAGGCTTGCATAGAAAAAGGACAGTCAAAAAACACCTATGGAACTGGCTGTTTTACACTTATGAACGTTGGAGAAAAGTCAATTCGTTCCAATTCTGGGCTAATCACCTCTGTCGCTTGGGTGGTTGGAAATGAGAGGGCATATGCGCTTGAAGGCAGTGTTTTCAACGCTGGGAGTGCCATACAATGGCTTAGAGATGAAATGAGAATAATTGGTTCATCTTCCGAATGTGACAGCCTCGCTGAAAGTGTACCCGATAACGGCGGAGTTTATTTCGTGCCAGCATTCACGGGACTTGGCGCGCCGACTTGGGATATGTACGCAAGGGGCGGAATTTTCGGCTTGACCCGTGGGTCAACCAAGGCGCACATCACGAGGGCAACCCTTGAGGGGATAGCCTATCAAGTCAAAGACATGCTTGACGTGATGGAGAAAGAGTCTGGGCAAACTCTAAGCACACTAAAAGTCGACGGTGGGGCAAGTGTGAGCAACTTTTTGATGCAATTTCAAGCGGATTTACTAAGAAAACCCATAGACAGACCCTCGGTCACTGAAACAACAGCACTGGGTGCAGCCATGCTCGCAGGCATAGCCTCGGGAGTTTGGTCTTCGGTCGCAGATGCAACAAAACTGCGTCAATCCGAAAAAGTTTTTACACCTTTGATGGACTTAACGCAGTCTGAAAAATATCATAAAAAATGGCAGAAAGCCCTAGCTAGAGCTTGTGATTGGGAAGAAAATTAATGTTTTTCGGCTAATTCAAGTAAAATTTCATGTTTATTATCATTGGGAAATTTTAAAACATGAACTAATAAAAGGTTTAAACATTCCCCAACTTTAACGCCACGAATTCCCAAATTCATTAAATCACCACCGCTGATATCAAGCTCTTTTACGGTTAAACAGCGGTTTTCGGCAAGTAAATTTTGCATTTCCGCAACAGCGTTTTCAAAACCGCAAATTTGCATAGCCGAAGCTGTGGGAACTGCGTTTTCTCTGCCGACTTTTGCGACAATCTTGGGTAGAGTTTTTGTCGTTTTCCACAAAAAATCAGGCTCTATTGACATGCTGACAGACTTGATGATTTTGCTTTCACAGGTGAGGGATTTTAAAAAATTTGTCGAATTTTCAATCAAACTATCTCGTTTTAAAACAGCACAAAGGGCAGTAAACCGAGATTTTAAATCACAGGGTAAGTCGGATAAAGCGCCTAAATTCGGTGCATTGTCCGACTTTAAATATTTGGCGAAAAGTCCGCTATTTATCGCAATTTCAATAGTTTGCGGAGTAGGGGAGAGCAAAATTTTACAAGTTTCGGCATAAATCCTCTCGGCGGAAACAAAGATTGCATTTGATGATAGCTTTTTGATAGTCGGTAAAATTTCGCTGTCGAACTCAAAACCTAGTTGAGCCTTAAACCTAATCGCCCGAAACATTCTGAGTGCATCTTCTTCAAAACGCTTTTCAGCCTTGCCTACACAGCGGATTTTGCGGTTTTTTATGTCGATTTGACCGTCAAATGGGTCGATTATATTAAAATTTTTATCCATTGCGATAGCATTCATAGTAAAATCTCGACGGGATAAATCCTCTTTAAGATTTGGCGTGAAAACCACTTTGTCGGGACGGCGACAGTCGGTATATTCCCCGTCGGTGCGGAAAGTGGTGACTTCCACATTTTGGCGGTCGATACACACAGTTACCGTGCCGTGAGCCATGCCTGTGGGAATGGTTTTGTCAAATATTTCGACAATATTTTCAGGCAGAGCGGAAGTTGTGATATCCCAATCGTGCGGAATTTTTCCTAGCAAAATATCACGGCAACAACCGCCGACTATATAGGCTTCAAAACCTGAATTTTCAAGTTTTTGCAGTATGATTTTGACATAAGCTGGAATTTCTAGCATGTGCAAAGTTCGGTTGCGAGGTCGCAAATGCTAGCGGAAGCGTTTGGCTTTGCAATGTTTTCAATTGCGTTTCGCATGTCGTCCAATCTGTTGTCTGTGGAAAATAGGAAATACATGGCTTCTGTGACCGAAAAGGTGTCGTTAACGCACATGGCAGCACCGTTATTCATCAAAAATGATACATTTTTTTCCTCATGCCCTGGGATAGGGTTGACTAAAATCAGTGGCAATTTTTTGCATAATGCTTCCGTAACTGTAAGCCCGCCTGGTTTTGTTACAACACAGTCAGAAGCATCCATATATGTGTCCACATTATCGACAAAACCTTTAATGACAATGGGTCTTTCAGTTTTTAGCATACTCAAATGCCTACGAAGTTTTTCGTTTCTTCCACAAATGCAAACCAATTGCAAGTCCAAATCCATTCTGCAAATTGCACTGACAGTTTTCATCATATCGCCATAGCCCATGCTTCCGCCCATGATAAGCACAGTGCGTTTGTTGTTGAGCAGTCCAAGTTTTTCTCTCGCAAGCTCTTTATCTATAGAATTGCGGAAAATCGGACGAACAGGTATTCCAAGCGGTGCTACACGCTCTAAATCCATAGATTTTTGGTCAGCTATGTAATTTAAAAGCTCACTTGCGGTTACAATATATTCAAGTGATGTGCAATCCTCCCAACCTGGATGTATGCAGTAGTCGGTGATAATTCCGATTGAAGGTGTTTTGATGTAATTATCTTCCTTTAATTTGCTTATAACAAGCCCAGCAAAAGGGTGAGTTGAGATTATGCAATCAGGCATATACTCATTCAAAAAGCGTGCAATCCTTTTAGTTATAACCTTGTTTGAAGTGAAAAAAGACGCAAGTTTTCTGACATGCTCACTATTTTCCATGTGTCTGTAAGCGTGTCTATAACCATGTTTTAAATTTTTGACTGACAGTAGATAACCTTTATCAATTACTTCATAAGTAATACGGCTGATTTGTTGGTACAAATCCTCGACCCGAACATCAGCCCCACGAGCTCGAAACTCGTCCGCAATTGCATTGGCGGTGGAGATGTGTCCATAGCCTGCGGTGACGCTCAAAATCAATACTTTCACAAAAAAACCTCCATTTCGAAGAATGAAATAAATAAATTTAATATTTTCTATTGAAAAATCAACAAAATAAGCATTACACTATTGTCAAAATGCTTTATAAGCATTATAATATATGAACGTTAAAAAAACAATGGTGGTTTGTTAAATTTTATGCAAATCCTTAAATTGATTGGAGTATCAAATTGAAAACATCTTTTTCAGACTATATTCGCCCTGGAAAAAAGGGGCATTTAATCGGCATCGGCGGAGTTTCCATGTCACCGCTTGCCGAAGTTTTACACGATATGGGGCTTGTCATCAAGGGCTCTGATATTAGCGAGAGCGAAAAAGTTTCCTCACTTCGCAAAAAGGGCATTGAAATCGACATCGGACACAGTGCAGGAAATATCGGTGAGGACACTGATTTTATTGTTCGCACTGCGGCGGCAAGAGACGACAATGTCGAAGTTTTGGCTGCTAGAAAGCTTAATATCCCGGTTTTTGAACGCACAGAAGCTTGGGGAACTTTGATGAAAGACTATAAAAATGCGGTTTGTGTTTCTGGAACTCACGGAAAAACCACAACAACTTCTATGGTTACGCACATTTTAATGGCGGCGGAGCACGACCCAACCGTCATGCTCGGCGGAACACTTCCGCTTTTGCAAGCTAGCCACAGAATTGGCAAAGGTGAGACTATAATACTTGAAGCATGTGAGTATTATAACTCATTTTTGAGTTTTTCGCCCACAATTGCAGTTATTTTAAATGTTGACTCCGACCATCTTGATTTCTTCAAAGACTTGGACGATATTAAAAATTCCTTCCATAATTTTGCAAAACTTGTGCCTGAACATGGCTTTATAGTTGCAAACGGCGACGATGCAAACACCATGTCCGCAATTTCTGGCATAAATCGACAAGTTATCACTTTTGGAACAACTGAAAGTTCAGATGTTTTTGCGAAAAATGTCACATTTAAGGGTGCAAGCACAAGTTTTGATGTGTTTTACAAAGGGGAATTTTTCCAAGATGTTCGCCTAAATGTTCCAGGTATGCACAATGTTTACAACGCTTTGGCGGCAACTGCGGCGGCGATTTGCATAGGAGTTTCACCAATTTCTGTCAAATATGGGCTTGCTGGTTTTACAGGCGCTGGAAGAAGATTTGAGTTTAAGGGCAAGTATAACGGCGCTGATGTCTATGACGATTATGCCCATCATCCCAGAGAATTGAAGGCGATTTTGGACGCTGTTGAACCACTGGGCTACAAGAGAGTTGTCGCTGTTTTTCAGCCACATACCTACACCAGAACGAATGCGCTGTTTGACGATTTTGTCGAGCAATTAAAACGTCCTGATTTGCTTTATCTCACCGAAATTTACGCTGCGAGAGAGCAAAATACCCTAGGGATTTCCTCGGCTGACATCGCTAGAGAAATTCCAAATTCACAGTTTTTTGCCGAGTTTTCAGAACTTGAAGAGAGCTTGAAATGGACTGCATCACCTGGGGATTTGATATTGACTATCGGAGCGGGCGACGTATTCCAAATTGGTGAGCATATAGTTAAATGACACAAAAAAACGGAAAAAAACGCATAGTTTACCTCGACGCACTGCGGATTTTTACAATTTTTGCAGTGGTTATTGTGCATGTTTCAGGCTCAAATTGGAACACGACTTCTATTGACAGTTTTGACTGGAAAGTTTTTACTTTTTATGACAGCTTAGTTAGGTTTTGCGTGCCTGTTTTTGTGATGATTTCGGGTGTGTTTTTCCTAGATCCGAGCAGGGAAGTGACAATAAAACAGATGTTTCGCAAAAATGTGCTAAGGGTTGCGATTGCCTTTGTTTTTTGGTCGGTTTTGTATGGGATTGTTGAGGGATTTATTTACAATAAAAGCACAAATGAGATTATAAAAAGTATAATTATTGGGCATTATCACCTGTGGTTTTTGTGGACTATTGCTTCGCTTTATGTCCTAACTCCAATTTTAAGGATAATTTCGGCAGATATTTCCATAATGAAGTATTTTATTGTACTTTCAATAATTTTCCATTCGTGTATGTACTATGCCTATCTGACCCCGTATGGTTATATTTTTAACACTTTGATGTTCAATTCAGAGTTTCACACGGTTCTTGGATTTGCGGCATATTTTATGCTTGGTTACTATCTTCATGTTTTTGGTTTGAGCAAAAAGATGGAAATTGCGGTGTATATTTTGTCGATTTTTAGCCTAGCTTTTACAGTAATTGGAACTATGTGGTACTCACAAATTTATCAAAGGCCCATGGAAAGCTTCTTTGATTATCATGCAATAAATACATTTATTGTAAGTGTTGCAGTGTTCATATTTTTCAGAAATAGGGTTTCTAAGTGGAAATTTACTGAAAAATATTCAGAAAAAATCAACAAATTAGCTGGCTTGGTTTTTGGAGTTTATCTAGTTCATGAGTTTGTTATTATATTTATCAGAGGATTTTTCAATATCACAACGCTGTCGTTTAATCCAATTTTGTCTGTGCCGACAATTAGTGCGGTTGTGTTTGTGGTGGCATTGGTTTTGGCATATTTTATGAGTAAAATTCCGAAGATTTCCAAATATATAATGTAGGGTTTTTGAACTTTTTTTCGCTTCGGCGAAAAAAACGAGAGGACGGAGAATTTTCGCTTCGGCGAAAAGGATACGCTCTCCGAGGGCATACTTTTTTTAGTGAGAAAAAAAGTATGGAAAAAACTCATCGGGGAAACACCCCCGAACGGTGGGAACGTTTAATATGCTGAATATACAAGAATAATTAACAGGCATAATTTAGAGTAGTTGCTATCGCACCAAAAGAGAGATAATCCACGGCTGACGCCTGCAAAAAGCCCGTTGACTACCCACTGGCAAAATCTGCGAGTAGGAGGGTCTATTTAAAACTGTTAGATACGAACGTTGTGCAGAGTTC
>CAYJOS010000104.1:0-7774 GCA_964371875.1 uncultured Oscillospiraceae bacterium
ACCGTTCGGGGGTGTTTCCCCGACAAGTTTTTGGTGACTTTTTTCTTGAAAAAAAAGTTACCCCAGCGGAGCGCGTTTTCCCTCGTTTCTTTTCGCCGAAGCGAAAACTCTCTCGTTCTCTCGTGCTTTTCGTCGCAACGAAAATACCTCGTTCTTTCGTTACCTTCGTCGCAACGAAAACTTCCCACCCAAGAGGCATTTTTATTTAACCCCAGTTTTCTTTGTAAGAAAAATCCCTGCACAAATCGCAGTCAGTGGTGCAACACTTACAAGTCCAAAACTTCCGACAACTGTGTCAAGTATTTCGCTTGACATGTAACGGTAGTTTAAAATATTATCAACTGGTGTACCTTGTGCCATAAAAATCATCAAAAGTGTGATATATCCGCCTGAATAAGCAAGCAAAAGTGTGGTCGTCATTGTTCCCATCGCTGCCCTACCGACATTCATTCCGCTTTTTATGGCTTCTTTTGCCGAAATATCTGGTTTTTTCTCGACAACTTCGTTAACTGAAGCAGTGATATCAACCGCTAAATCCATAACCGCACCTGATGAGCCTATGAAAATGCTTGCAATGAAAATTTCTGTCAAGTCCAAATTTGGAAATCCACTGTACAAAAGCCCTTGCGAACCTTGGGGAATAATGTCGCTTAGTGTGAAAAAATCTGTGAAAATCAGCGCCATAATCATGGTCACAAATGTTCCTGTGAGCGATCCTATGGTTGCCGCCATCATCATTTTTCCAAACTCGAAAACAAGAGAAATGATTATAACCGTCAAAACTGCTACTATTATAAAACCTAAAATTATAGGGTTAATTCCATCTAAATATCCTGGGACTAAAACTTTCCATATCATCAAAATTGAAATTGCAAAGCTTAAAATAGACTTTAAACCTGTTTTTCCTGCAACGATTATTAGGAAAACAAAGAAAAGTCCAACTAAAATTAATTCAACATTAATTCTGTAATGATCTATCATAGAAACGAAGGAAACTTCGTCATTTTCAACGCTTATTAGCACTAAAACTTCATCGCCGACTGAATAGATTTTGTCCGCTTCAACAGAGCCTGTAAGCATGTTAAAGCCCTCGGCAGTTTCACCTTTAAATTTTCCGTCTAAAATTTCCAGCTCACAAGTTTGGTCGCCTGTGTGAACAATTCCGACAGTTATGATGTGCTCGTTATTAACCGCTGTGACTTCGGCAACAGCACGTTCACGGTCTGTGAAAATTTCGGCATCTTCATAGCCCGTGGGGATTGCAAGCAAAACTAAAAGTATTGCAAGGCTTATTATTAAGGCAAGGTTTTCTCTAATTATTTTTTTCATTTTTTCCTCATTTTTTACAAATCAATAATGTAAAATATAGACTGCACCTTGATATGCAGTCTATATTTTAATTTTAAATTAAACTATTTTACACCTAGTAGCTCTGCTGTTTGGTCAAAGATATTTGTGTTGTCATAGTGACCAACATATCTTTCAGCACCTACGCCAACTGCGTATGTACCAACTGTAACACCTGTGTGCGAGAATGATGAGAAATCAATACCTGATTTGTTGTTTAGGATATGAATTGCTGTGATTGCAAGTGGGTCATATCCGCCGTAGATTGCATTGTGCTCATCTTCGTCAATTGTTTCGCCTAGAACTGAAACGTTGTATGCTGTTTGAAGTTTTTCTGTTTCATAAGCTGTTAGTTCAAGTTTTCCAGAACCTAGTCCGAAGAAAGCTTCGATTTCTGTCATAACATCGTCAAATGATGTTTTGTTTTCGATAAATCCTTCAACTTTCGCTTCAAACATGTCGTATGAACCTGTTTGTCCTTCAAGTTGTGCTAGGAATGTGTCGTATTCTGTACCAGCATAACCGATAGTCATACCACCTGTTTCGTGGTCACCTGTTACAACGATTAGAGTTTCGTCTGGGTGTTGCTCATAGAATTCATAAGCTTCTTGGATAGCGTTGTCGAATGCAATTGTGTCCATGATTGATGCTTTAGCGTCATTAGCATGACATGCCCAGTCGATTTTACCAGCTTCAACCATCATGAAGAAACCGTTTTCGTTGTCAAGAACTTCGATACCTTTTTCAACGTAGTCTGAAAGTGCCCACATGTCAGCTTCTCTGTCAACTTCATAAGGAAGAGCGCCGTCAGCATCTTCACCGATGATGATAACTTTTCCGTCAGCCGCTGTTACTGCTTCAGCTGCGTCTTGGTCTTTAAGAACAACTGTGTAACCAGCTTCTTCAGCTAGTGTGTAAACGCTTGTTGATTCGCCTTCGTTGTCGTGTTTGCTGATTTCGCCACCGGCAAAATAGTCAAAATCAGATTCAACCAGTTCTAAACCGATGTCGTAGTAGTTGTTTCTTGACTCGTTATGTGCGTAAAATGCAGCGGGAGTTGCATGGTTGATTGTAACTGAAGAAACAACACCAATTTTCATGTCAGTTTGATCTCTTAGTTTTTCAGCGATTGTTTCATATTCAGTGGTGAAAGTTTCGTTCATGTTAATAGTACCACTGTGAGTTTTTTCACCTGTTGCAATTGATGTTGCTGTTGAAGCAGAGTCAGGAGCAAAAGAGGTTGAGTCATGTGTACCTGTGATACCAACTGATGGGAAGTTTTGATAACTCAAGTTATGTTGTGTTTTAAGAATGTTGCTTCCGCCTTCAAGAGGAGAAACAGCATCGCTTGTTGTTGCATCTACATAATAGCTTGCCATTTGTGTTTGAACATGTGACAAACCGTCGCCGATGAACATAAATACATATTTTGGAGATTCAGCATCACCGATGTGAACTGTTGATGTTTCACCGTCCCAAGTAACTGTTTCGCCGAGAGCTTCAGCAACACCACGTACAGGTAGATAAGTTGTTCCGTCAACGATGAATGGGTCAACAACTGTGCCGTTAGCGTCAGTTGTAACAGTTTCAGAACCGTTGATAACCAATTTAATGTCGTTGTAAACAGCCTCTAGAGTTTTTGTCATTTCGTCAGCGAAAGCAACGCTTGTTAGTGATGTGACCGCTAGTGAAGCCGCAACGATGCCGGCTACTTTTTTCTTGTTAAACATAAAATCCTCCATAAAATAAACTTTTTTAAGTTCTTTTTGTTTTTCTCAACGAAAATTAGTATATACATTTTTTTCTAGGTTTGCTATCTCTTTTCGGTTAAGAGTTTATTAGATTTATGTAAATTAGCATAAACTAATATTTGGGAATTAACTTCAAATCCACTTGACATATTTAATTTATAATGTTATGATAACGCAAAGCTAATATTGAGAAATTGTCGGTTGCTAACGCATTAATAGGGAAGACAGTGAAAGTCTGTCACAGCCCGCTCTACTGTAATTGTGACGGTTTTACATTATCCACTGAGTTTTCATTAACTTGGGAAGGGGTAAAATCGGTTGAACAAAAGTCAGGACACCTGCCGAAATTTTGTGTGATTAATTTCGGTGGGGGAATTGGTCTATTTGTTTTGTAAGCACTGCCCACAGGGGTGGTGTTTTTTCTTGCTCATAATCACAATTAGCTAATACTATTATAATTGGAGAGAGAAAAATGAAAAAACTACTGGCGACAATGACACTATCAATGGCTCTAGCTTTCACGGCTTGCGGAGGAAACGAAGCCGCAGAAACAAGCGCACCGACAGAAGCACCTATTGAAACAACAGCAGTGGAGAGCGAAGCACCTGTAGAAACAAACGAAGAAGCTCACTACCCTGTTACAATCACAAACTACAACTATGCAGGCGAAGAAGTCGAATTTACATACGAAAAAGCACCCGAAAAAGTGGTTGCTGGCTATCAAGGAACAATTGAAACCATGATTGCACTAGGACTTGAAGACCATGTTGTTGCCTCATTCGGTCTGGACAACGCTGTAAAACCTGAGTGGGAAGAAGGTTTTTCTGCAATGAACTATCAAGCAGATTTACGTTTTCCTGACAAAGAAGTCATGACAATGTTTGAAGCGGACATGATTTTCTCATGGGGTTCACTTTTCGCTGACGACCGCTCGGGCGCAACAGAAGACTGGAACGCAAACGGCGTTGCGACCTATGTTTCGACAAATACTCGTGCAGGTGGACACAGCAGAACTCTTGAAAATGAATATCAAGACATTATTAATATAGGTATAATTTTTGACGTCGAAGACGAAGCTGGGGCTTTAGTCGACGAGATGAAAGCCGAAATTGAATCAACTTTAGCAAATATTCCCGAGGGCGAAGCAATAACAGTTGCAATGATAGAACCAACTTCATCAGGAACTATCACAAACTACGGCGAAACAAGTTTAGGCGGAGATATGATAACTGCTTTAGGCGGTGAGCTTGTAATTCCACAATCGGGTGAAATTGGAAAAGAAGATTTAATCGCAGCAAATCCTGATGTCGTTTTCGTGGTTTATATGGCATATTCTGGCGAAAGTCCTGAGGAAGAAATGCAAAATCAACTTGATACTATAAATAATGACACTGCATTAGCTTCACTTTCTGTGATGGAGAGTGGCAGGGTTTACCCAATCATGCTTGGCGACATGTATGCAAGTGGACCTCGCACTATGGACGGAATTAAGACTATTGCAAGCGGAATGTACGGCGAATAAAAAAAGTTCCAAAAATTTTTTCGTTTTTTGTTAAAAAAATAACCCCCTAGGGGGCTTGCGTGTGCTAATTTATTAAAGTAAAATAAACAAAGATAAATTAACAAGACAGACGGAGAACAAAAAATGAAAAAATTACTTTCAACTTTAACTCTTGCATTAGTACTAACATTATCAGCTTGCGGAAATTCCGAAACAGCCGAAACAGAAGCACCCGAGACCGCTCCTGTCGAAAGCGAAGCAGTTGAAACTGCTCCGGTGGAAACCGAAACTGCAAGCGATGAAGACTCATATTATCCCGTGACTATCACAAACTACAACTATGCAGGCGAAGAAGTTGAATATACATTCGAAAAAGCGCCCGAGAGAGTTGTTGCAGTTTACCAAACAGGTATTGAAACTCTAATCGCACTTGGCCTTGAAGACCATGTAATTGCTTCATACGGACTTGACGAGGCGATTTCACCTCAATATGCCGAAGGTTTTGAAAATATGAACTATGATGATTCAGTTTTCATGCCTGACAAAGAAACTGTCACACTTTTAGAGCCTGATATGGTAATTTCTTGGAGCTCCTTTTTCGGAGATAATCGCATAGGCGATGTTTCAAACTGGCACGAAAATGACGTTGCAACTTATATCACAACAAATACAAGACGTGGCGACCATGCAAGAACACTTGAAAATGAATATCAAGACATTTTAAATTTAGGAAAGATATTTAATAAAGAAGCAGAGGCACAAGCTTTGGTCGATGAAGTTAAGGCAGAAATCGAAACTGCACTTGCAAACGCTCCCCAAGGTGAAAGCGTAAAAGTTGCGATTTTAGAGCCATACGAAGGCGCAATCACAAACTACGGCGCTGACAGTCTTCCCGGCGACATGGTCACTCAACTTGGCGGTGAATTGGTTTTGCCCGTGGACGGAACTATAGGAAAAGAAGATGTAATCGCTTCAAATCCTGACGTGATTTTCGTAATTTACTTGCCATATGTCGGCGAACATCCTGAGTCTATAATGCAAAATCAATTGGACTATTTCCTTACAGACTCAGCTTTTGACTCTTTAACAGCAAAACAAAATAATAAAATAATCCCTGTGACTTTGGTGGATGTTTTCGCCTGTGGGTCACGTGCGATAAATGGTATTGAAACTTTATCCGAGGGGATGTATCAGGACGGAAATTAATGAATTTAGAGCAAATAAATAAAGGAAAATCGAATTTTTCGGTTTTCCTTATAGCATTAATCGGTGGAATAATACTACTAATTTTCTCAATATTAGTCGGTGTAGGATTTGGAACAATTTCCATACCGATTAGCGATGTTTACAGTGTTTTAATGCACAAATTATTCGGCATAGGCTCATATGAGCAATGGGGCACTGGAAGCGTCCACGATGTTGTTTGGCTTATAAGACTGCCAAGAATTATCCTTGCGATTGCAGTTGGTATGGGGCTTTCCGTGTGTGGTGTTGTCATGCAGGCGATTGTCAAAAACCCTCTTGCAGACCCCTATGTTTTGGGAATTTCCTCTGGCGCTTATCTTGGCGCAAGCCTTTCGCTTGTAACAGGTTTAGGCGCTTGGTTTGGCGCAAATGCCATGGGTGTTTTTGGTTGCATAGGCGCACTTTTGGCATCTTTTGCGGTTATGACCTTGTCGAATTTAGGCGGAAAATCAAACTCAGTTAAACTAATTTTAGCAGGTACAGCCATTGGCGCAATCTGCTCTGCTTTTTCAAATTTTTGCATTATTATGCTAAGCGATTCAGACACCTCAGCGGTTGTGCAGTGGTCTATGGGTGGACTTGGCGGAGCTGATTGGGAAAGCAATGCGATTATACTTTCGGTAATTCTTGTCGCAACTGTGTTTTTCTTGACCCAAGCTAGGGTTTTAAACCTTATGCTTTTAGGCGACGACTCCGCTGTAACTCTCGGCACGGATGTTAATAAATGGAGAATTTTATATCTAATAATCTGCTCATTAATGGTAGGTTTTTCGGTTTATAAAGCTGGTATGATAGGCTTTGTGGGACTTGTAATTCCACACATAGTTCGTATGATTTTTGGTACGGACCACAGAAAACTTTTGCCCCTTTCCGCACTCTTCGGTTCAATTTTTCTGCTTTGGGCAGACGTATTGTGCCGAAGAGTGATTCCGGGAAACGAAATTCCAGTCGGAATTTTGACCTCAATGGTAGGTGCTCCCGTGTTTATATATTTAATGATTCGCAAAAAATATGGCTTTGGAGGAAGAGATTGATGGACATTCAAACAAAGGAAATTGAAGTCAGCTTTGACAGTGTTTCCATACTAAAACAGGTTGATGTTATGGCAAAAAAGGGTCAATTTGTCGGACTTTTAGGGCCAAACGGTAGCGGAAAAAGTACTTTGCTGAAAGCGATTTACAGAACTTTGAAGCCCACAGGCGGTGCAGTTTTGCTCGACGGAAAGCCATTAAATAAGTGGTCTGTGAAAGAATCTGCAAAAAAGATGAGTGTTGTCGCACAGCACAACTATTATAATTTCGATTTTGCCGTCCAAGACATAGTTTTAATGGGACGCTCTCCACACAAAAAAATGTTGGAGCGTGACAGTGCAAAAGACCACCAAATTGTCGCCGATTGCCTTGAAACTGTTGGCATGAGTGATTTTGCCGAGCGAAGTTTTCAAACTCTTTCAGGTGGTGAACAACAGAGGGTTATTCTCGCCCGTGCGCTCGCCCAAGATACTGAATGTCTTGTGCTTGACGAACCGACAAACCACCTTGATATCAAGCACCAACTTGAACTTATGGATATAGTTAAGGGGCTGAATAAGACTGTGATTTCTGCAATTCATGACCTTAATATTGCTGCTATGTACTGTGATTATATCTATGTTTTGAAAGACGGAAAAGTCTTCGATTCGGGCAATACTAAAGAAGTTTTGACCAAATCTCTGATACGTGAAGTTTATGATGTTGATGCTGAAATTTTTGTCGATGCTTCTGGATTGCTTAGAATTTTCTTTGCAAGAAATCAAGTTATTAATTCAATTTAATAAAAAAATTCCGCTCGATTTTGAGCGGAATTTTTATTATAGCGAGAGATTTTTGCTTCGGCGAAAAGAAACGAGGAGAACGCTCTCCGAGGGGGATTTTCGTTGCGACGAAAAGCA
>CAYJOS010000105.1:0-7766 GCA_964371875.1 uncultured Oscillospiraceae bacterium
GCCGTTCGGGGGCGAGTCCCCGACGTGTTTTGCTTACTTTTTCACGAGAAAAAGTAAGCCGTCGGAGACCGTTCTCCTCGTTTCTTTTCGTCGCAACGAAAATTCTCTCGTGCTTTTCGCCGAAGCGAAAATTCCCCTCGGAGCGAGTTTCTTTTCGCTAAAACAAAATAACACCGTAAGCCGTCATTAGACGCTTACGGTGTTATTTTGTATCGTATTATGTTATAGATACATCTGCTCTAAAATTAATCAGAGTCTGATTTGTACATTCTTAGGCACGATCAACTTTGCCACTACGTAGGCATCTAGTACACACGTGCACGTGTTTAGGTGTTCCGGCAACGATAGCCTTAACTCTTTTAACATTAGGTTTCCATGTACGATTGGAGCGTCTGTGAGAGTGGCTGACCTTAATTCCGAAGGTTACACCCTTTCCGCAGAAATCACATTTTGCCATTTCCAGCTGCACCTCCTCACTTAACTAAATAAACAGCTCTATTATAATAACAGAGAAATGAAAAAAAAGCAAGTATAAAATTGAAAAAAGATATTTAATATTAAAATTTACACTTTAGCATTGCAAAAAAACCATAATTTGTTTAAAATAGAAGAAGTAAGTTATAAAAACAGAACCGATTATGAAATGCGAGGTACTATTATGGAATCAAAATACGGAGTTAACCTAAGCCGAATTGTAAAGGATATGGGGATAAAAACAATACACAAATCATCAGACTTTGATGAAAAACAAATAAGAACATCAGAAATCAATAGACCAGGATTGCAGCTATCAGGTTTTTACGCATACTTTGACCCAGCACGTGTGCAAACCATCGGCATGGTTGAAACCATGTATATAACAGGCATGACAGGCGAAGAGCGTTTAAAAAGTTTTGATAGGTTCATGGCAACAAAACCTGTTGCAGTTGTCGTCTGCCACCGTTCGCCAATTTTTGACGAATGCTTAGAAATGGCGAAAAAACACGATGTCAGCCTTTTTGAATCAGAAAGAGATACAACAGAATTTATAGCAGACCTTATTGAAATGCTTAGAATTCATCTTGCCCCACGACAAACCATGCACGGCGTTTTGGTTGAAATTCACGGTAAAGGTGTTCTAATCACAGGTGACAGTGGTGTCGGAAAAAGTGAAGCGGCGCTAGAGCTTATTAAGCGTGGACATAAGCTGATTGCAGACGATGCAGTTGAAGTTAGAAAAATAGGAAGAAACAAAATCGTAGGAACAGCGCCAGAGTTAATCAGACACTATATGGAAATTCGTGGCATAGGCTTAATTGACATAAAAATGCTCTATGGTGTTGGTTCAGTAAAAATGAACGCAAGAGTCGACCTAGTAATCAATATGGAAGCGTGGGATAAAACAAAGGTATATGACAGACTAGGCATAAGCGACGAAAGACTAGATGTCCTTGGCGTGCAAATTCCACTTATCACAATTCCAATCCGCCCAGGCAGAAACGTAGCGGTTATTTTGGAAACAGCTTCCATGAACCAAAGACTAAAACAAATGGGCTACGATGCGGCGAAGGCATTTGTCGAAAAGCATGATAGTGTAGAAGACGCAGGCTGGATTAGTTTGTAGCGTTTATGATGGTCTTACCAATAAGCAAGTCAACTTTAAATTGAAAGGAAAAGTCATTTTATGACAAAATCTCTCTTAGCACACATAGCAAAAAGTTTATCAAGTTTGAAAATTTCAGAAAACGAAGCGATGAAAAACCACTGCTATTTCAAAATCGGCGGAAATTGCACAGCCATGTTTTTTCCAAAAAGCGAAAATGAAATTAGTGAGCTTCTTAAAATTTTACACAGCGAAGGCATAAAGCCTTTGATTATCGGAAACGGCTCGAATTTGCTGGTTTCCGACGAGGGCATAGATGCCTATGTGATTAAAATTTGTGACGGATTTGACGAAATTTCTGTTTTAGACAACAATGAAATTTATGCACAATGCGGTGTGACCTTGGCAAAACTTGCGGTTAAAGCAAAAAATGAAGGCTTAAGCGGACTTGAATTTGCACACGGAATTCCGGGAACTCTCGGCGGTGCAATTTGCATGAACGCAGGCGCTTACGGCGGAGAGATGAAAGACGTGATTTTGTCTGCAAGATATATAGACGGCGAGAGCGGAGAAATTTTTGAAAAAGAAATTTCAGAGCTAAATTTGACATATAGGCACAGCTTTTTCTCAGACAGAAACGACATTTTACTTTCAGCAAAAATGCGATTGAACCCATCGAACAGCGAAGAAATTTCCGCAAAAATGCGTGAATTATCTGAAAAAAGACGTGCGAGCCAACCACTAGACAAACCCTCGGCTGGCTCGACATTTAAGCGTCCCGAAACTGGATATGCTGCCGCCATGATAGACGAGTGCGGACTGAAAGGTTATAGCGTTGGCGGTGCTCAGGTTTCGCCAAAACACGCAGGTTTTGTGGTAAATAATGGCAACGCAAGCTTTGAAGATGTTATAAAATTAATGGAACACATAGAAAAAACCGTTTTAGCCGAAAAAGGTGTGAAACTAACACCTGAGGTAAAAATAATAAAATAGCCAAAAGGGGTGATTATATGGAATTTTTAATTGTATCAGGTTTGTCGGGTGCAGGAAAAAGCCGAACTGTTGACGTGCTCGAAGATTTAGACTACTACTGCGTAGACAATCTTCCCGTTGCGCTAATCGGCAGATTTGCCGAGCTTTGCGTTGCCGCAAGGGGAAGATATGAGCGTGTTGCGCTTGTCACCGACATTCGTGAGGGAAATAATTTTGACGAACTTTTCGTGGCGTTAGATGCCCTGTGGGAGCTTGGTTGTGGATATAAAATTTTGTTTTTAGAAGCTGACCTCGAAACCATAGTCAAGCGCTATAAAGAAACACGTCGCCGTCATCCGCTAGCCTCGGTAGAGGGCACTTTGGAAAATGCTGTTAAGCAAGAAATGCAAATTTTAGCAACCGTCCGCGAGAGAGCCGACCACGTGGTAAACACCTCAAAACTCACCCTAGGTCAACTTCAAAAAACACTTTATGAGCTTTTTGTAGCCGAAGGTGGAGAGCGTGGAATTAATGTAAATTTCATGGCTTTTGGCTTTAAATATGGCATTCCAATTGAAGCAGACCTTGTGTTTGACGTGCGATTTTTGCCAAATCCTTTCTATGTAGCCGAGCTAAGACACAAAACAGGACTTGACCCAGAAGTACAAAAATTTGTGTATGATAACGGAGATACACGAGAACTTTTGGTGCTTTTAACGGATTTATTCCTATTTTTAATCCCTCATTATATAGAGGAAGGCAAGCACAGCCTTACAATTGCAATCGGTTGCACTGGTGGTAGACACCGTTCGGTTTCCATTGCTCAGGCACTTGTGAAAATCGTGAATGAAAACGGCTATAACGCTGTAAACACCAATAGGGATATCGAAAAAGGCTAAAATAAAAGGGGGTGAGAATTAATGCCAAATAGAGGACTGAGCAACACAGCGATTGTCACAATCGGCGGAGGAACAGGGCTTTCCACCATGCTTAGAGGGCTGAAAAAATACACAAAAAATTTAACTGCAATAGTCACCGTCGCCGACGACGGAGGCGGTTCGGGAATTTTGCGAAATGAACTCAATATGCCCCCTCCGGGCGATATACGAAACTGCCTCGAAGCGCTTGCAAATACAGAGCCGACTATGGGTGCGCTTATGAATTACCGCTTCAAAGACGGTAGCCTAAAAGGGCAGAGTTTCGGCAATTTATTTCTCGCCGCACTTAATGATATGAGTGACTCTTTTGACGAAGCCGTCATGAAAATGAGCGACGTTTTGGCGATAACTGGTAGGGTTTTGCCTGTTTCAAACGAGAATATTAATATCAGAGCTGAGTTTGATGACGGCTCTGAAGTTGTTGGCGAGTCCTATATTTCAAAACACAAAGCCCAGTGTTCCAGCAATATCACGAGAATTAATTTAATCCCCGAAAAACCTGCCGCCCTCCCCGACAGCATTAGGGCTGTTGAGGAAGCTGACATGATAATCATAGGCCCCGGAAGCCTTTATACCAGCATAATTCCAAATCTTTTGACAGACGGAATTGCAAAGGCTGTGTGTGAGTCTGACGCTGTTAAAATTTATGTAATGAACATCATGACCCAAGATGGAGAAACCGAAGGCTACACCGCTTCGGCACATATAAGAGCCTTGCAAAATCACTCCTCAGATGAGCTTTTCGACTTTTGCCTAGCCAATGATTTAGAACTTTCTGACGAAATTTTAGAGAGATACAAAAAACAGGGTGCAACCCAAACTGTTTTGGATGTAAAACAGATAGAAAAGCTTGGCATAGAGCTTATAACAGCCCCAGTCGCAGACACGAGAAATAATTTAGTAAGACACCACCCCGACAGGCTTGCAAGAGAGCTTATGCGAATTTTTAACGAACAATCCCCAACCAGAATTTACAAGTAAAAAAATCAGGAGTTTTAGAAAATGTCCTTTTCATCAGACGCAAAAACCGAGCTGTGCCGTGACAATGCAATACAGAAAAAATGCTGTGCAGTTGCGGAATGTTTTGGAATACTTTTGTATTGCAATACATTTACAATACGTGAAATTAGAATAATAACAGGCAATGAGAGTTTTGCAACAAGACTCCCAAAGCTTTTTAAAAAAGCCTTTGGCTTTACAATAGATTTACCCGAAAATAGTAAAAGCAAGACCAAATTTAGCTATGTTATGACCGAAAAAGAGAAAATTTCGAAGATTTTCGAAGCTTTCGGCTACGCCCCTGACAACACACTTTCAAAGCATATAAACCTTGCAATTTTGGAAGACGATTGCTGTAAATCCGCTTTTGTTAGAGGTGCATTTCTAGCAGGCGGAAGCATAACAGAGCCAACAAAACGCTATCATTTAGAGATGGTGACAGACCACGCGGCGGTAAACCGTGAGGGTTTTCACATGCTAAACGAGATGGAATTAGAGCCAAAATCGACCTCTAGGGGCGGTCATCACATACTGTATTTTAAAAACAGTGAGGCTATAGAGGAGTTTTTTGTAAAAATTGGTGCAAAGCTTTCTGCAATGGAAATCATGCAAACTAAGGTTGAAAAAAATATGCGAAATGCGGTCAACCGCCGTGTAAATTGCGACAACGCAAACGCAGATAAAATCGTAAATGCCGCACAGGAGCAACTGGAAGCTATTAGGCGAATTGAACGCACAACAGGGCTTGAAAATTTACCGCAAAAATTACAGGAAACCGCACTTTTGCGTGTTGCAAATCCTGAAGCAAGCCTTAGCGATTTGGCAAATTTATCAAATCCACCTGTTAGCAAAAGTTGCTTGGGGCATAGAATTAAAAAGATAATCGACCTATCCAATCCCGAAAAATAGAGGAGTAAAAATGGCATTTGTTCACCTACATGTCCACAGTGAATTTAGTCTTTTAGACGGAGCTTGCCGTATAGATAGAATGGCAGAGCGATTAAATTCCATAGGGCAAACAGCAATAGCAATAACAGACCACGGCACGATGTATGGTGCGGTGGCTTTTTATAAAGCGATGAAAAAAGCAGGGATAAAACCCATAATCGGCTGCGAGGTTTATGTTGCGCCGAATAGCAGACATTCAAAAAACTACGGGGTGGATAATGAATATACCCACCTCATTTTGCTCTGCGAAAACGAAACAGGATATAAAAATTTATCCTATTTGGTTTCAAAAAGTTTCACTGAAGGTTTTTACACAAAACCTAGAATTGACTGGCAAATTTTGTCGGAACATGCAGAGGGATTAATTTGCCTTTCGGGTTGTGTCGCTGGCGCAATTCCTAGAATGATTAACAATGGGGACTATAAATCCGCATTAAAAAAAGCGCAAGAATTATCCGAAATTTTCGGAAAAGATAGATTTTACCTCGAAATTCAAGACCATGGCATGGATGAAGAGCGAAAAGCCTCGGCTGGTATGCTTAGAATTCACCGTGAAACAGGAATACCGCTTGCGGCGACAAATGACGCCCATTATGTCAGCCGTGAGGACTATAAAGACCAAGATGTTTTGATGTGCATACAAATGGGAAAAACGGTTGATGACCCTGACCGCATGAGCTTTCAAGGCAGTGATTTTTACCTAAAAAGCGAAGATGAAATGAGGGAAATGTTTGAAAAATTCCCAGATTGTATAGAAAACACTGCAAAAATTGCCGAAATGTGTAATTTTGATTTTGAGTTTGGAAAATACCATTTGCCACTTTTCAAACTACCCGAAGGCGAAACCGATAGCTATTTATACCTCGAAAAACTCTGTCATGAGGGTGTTAAAAAACGCTATGGCGAAAACTCTGCCGAAGCGGAAAAACAGCTTGAATATGAACTTCAAATGATTAAAGACATGGGCTTCACCGACTACTTTTTAATAGTCGGAGATTTCATTGCCTATGCCAAAAATAATGACATTCCCGTTGGCCCTGGACGTGGTTCGGCGGCTGGTAGCGTTGTTTCCTATGCGCTTGAAATTACGGACGTTGACCCCATAAAATACAGCCTATTTTTCGAGAGATTTTTAAATCCCGAGCGTATCAGTATGCCTGATATTGATATTGACTTTTGCGTCAGACGTCGTGGAGAAGTCATAAATTACGTCAACGAAAAATACGGAGTTGACCACGTTGCACAGATTGTAACCTTCGGAACAATGGCGGCGAGAGGGTCAATCCGAGATGTCGGACGAGCCTTAAATGTCAGCTATGCGGAGTGTGACGCTGTCGCAAAACAAGTGCCGACCATGCCTCTAAACATGAAAATTTCCGAGGCTTTAAAACTCTCTTGTCCGCTTCATGATTTGTATGAAAGCGACGAAAGACTGAAAAATTTAATCAATACCGCACAGCGTTTGGAGGGAATGCCAAGACATGCTTCAACCCACGCAGCAGGAGTTGTAATCACTGAAGCGCCTGTTTATGAATATGTGCCTTTGGCGAAAAATGACGAATCAATAGTTGCCCAATTTCCGATGACCACCCTTGAAGAACTCGGACTTTTGAAAATGGACTTCTTAGGACTGCGAAACTTGACAGTCCTTGACGATGCGGTCAAATTAGTCCGAAAAAATATACCAGATTTCAAAATTGAAGACGTGTCCGAAGATGACAAGGCAGTTTTCGACATGCTAACCCACGGAAAAACCGCAGGTGTTTTTCAGCTTGAAAGTACTGGAATTACCAATGTTTGCATGGGACTAAAACCCGAGAGCATAGAGGATATCACAGCGGTTATTGCACTCTACCGCCCAGGTCCTATGGAAAGTATTCCTCGATTTATCGAAAGACGTCATCATCCCGAAAAAATCAGCTATAAACACGAACTTTTGCGTGAAATTTTGGATGTTACTTATGGATGTATAGTATATCAAGAACAGGTTATCGAAATTTTCAGAAAACTTGCAGGATTTTCGCTTGGGCAAGCGGATATGATACGCCGTGCGATGTCGAAAAAGAAGCATGATGTCATCGATGCAGAGCGAAAAGCCTTTATCCATGGCGACCCCGAACGCAACATTCACGGTGCGATTGCAAACGGAGTTTCGGCGCAAATTGCAAGCAGTATTTACGACGAAATTTTGGACTTTGCAAACTATGCATTTAACAAAGCCCATGCGGTGAGTTATGCGGTTATCAGCTACAGAACCGCTTACATGAAATGTCATTTTCCCAAGGAATATATGGCTGCACTTTTGACAAGTGTGCTGGATAATAGTG
>CAYJOS010000106.1:0-7741 GCA_964371875.1 uncultured Oscillospiraceae bacterium
TTTTGCTTACTTTTTCACGAGAAAAAGTGAGCCCTCGGAGAGCGTTCTCTCGTTCCTTTTCGCCGAAGCGAAAACTCTCTCGTTCTTTTCGCCGAAGCGAAAATTTCCCCTCGGAGAGCGTTCTTTTCGCCTTAAAATTTAATTACAAAAACAAAAAATCCTTAGACGTAAAACATCTAAGGATTTTGGCACGCCCCAAGAGATTCGAACTCCTGACCTTCTGGTCCGTAGCCAGACGCTCTATCCAGCTGAGCTAGGGGCGCATACTGTTTCGCCGTAATTCACAGCGCTTAAGTATAATAGCACAGCTAGAAGAAAAAAGCAAGCCTTTTTTGAAAAATTTTTTAAATTTTTTTAAATTTCTTTTTTACATACAATTTACAGGCCAAAAACACCAGTCACATTTTCGACAACTTCGCCCATAGATTTCAGCGCTTTTCCCCAAGAATTCTTGCTTTTTCCGCTGTTTCCCTTCATCATCATGCCGACGGTTGAGCCGACCATAATACCCAGTCCTACACCTTTAAAAAAATTTCTTGTTTGAGCTTGATTCATAAAATTATCCATCCTTTTAAAAAATTTCAAAACTAGTTTTCCCATTTTTTCTAAAAATAACTTTAAATTTCGCGGAAAATTTTGTATAATAAAATAAAAAAGAACTGGAGGTTTACATATGAAGCATATAAATCAAATGGCAATAATCATGATGATTACTGCCATCGGTGAAGTTTTGAGATATTATATTCCATTTCCAATTCCAGCTGGAGTGTATGGATTTGCGATTTTGTTCACTTGCCTTTGCACAAAAGTCATAAAACTAGCCGATGTTGAAGGTGTTGGAAATTTTCTCCTCAGCAACATGCAACTGTTTTTGTTGCCATTATGTGCGGAATTTATAGATTTTTTGCCAATTATGCAAGAAAGAAGCTTCCTTATACTGGCAATCTCCATAATTTCAACCCTAGTCACAATTATCTCAACATCTAAAATTTCCGATGCGATAATTGCGAAAATCGAGAGGGCAAAAGTATGAGTTATTTCTTTTCAACATCTCTATTTCTCGGTGCAACTGTCACGATTTTAGCTTTTGAGCTCGGTGGCTGGATTAGTAAAAAGTTCAAAAGTCCTATATCAAACCAATTTTTTCTGGCTGTAATTATTTTGGTTGCAATGATGGCTTTGCTTGATGTTTCCTATGAAGATTATTCCTATTCGGCTAAGTTTTTGAACTATTTTTCCACACCTGCAACGGTTTGCTTTGCAATTCCGCTCTACAAAAAACTCGACGAATTAAAGGAAAATTGGCTTCCTGTTGCAGTGTCGATTTTTCTGGGAGTGGTCATAAATATTGCCACAATTTACCTTTTATCACGAGTTTTGGGCTTGACTAAGGAGGAATATTTCTCTTTAATTCCAAAACACATGACAGCTCCAATTTCCGTGCCACTCAGCGAGGAATACGGCGGAATATATGGCGTTACGGTCTTTGCGGTCATGATTAGCGGTGTGTGCGGAAATCTCATGGCCGAGAGGGTTTTGCGTTGGATACGCATAAAAGACCCAGTTTCAAAAGGCGTGTCGCTCGGCTCGTCGGCGCACAGCATAGGCACGGCGAGAGCCTTGATTTTGGGTGAAACTGAGGGCGCTATGAGTGCGTTGGCGGCGTCATTTACAGGGATAATTACGGTTTTGGTTGGACCGATTTTTGTTAGTTTACCAATATAAATCTAATTTTCATTATCACTTTCAATATAAATACTAAACTTATTTTCAAGGCAAATTATAGGAGTTTCAGAACCTGATATGTAGCCGTGAGCTAAGCATTTTTTGTCAGTACAGCTGGACTCAATGACAGAAATTTCGTCATTTTTCACAGAAATTAGATTATATGTGCCGTTTTTATGGTCAAAAAGCATGGTGTATTCTTCTCTAACTTCAGACAAATCTATACGTCTGAGAACTTCGGAGCCTCTGGTGATGACGGCGACAGAGCCCTTGTCTATAGGCTGAAAGAAGAACATGGAAAATGTGCCCAGTAAAAACATTCCAGCTATGCAAACAAGCCAAAATCTTGTGCTTTGCAGTTTGCGCATGATTTTTCGTTTCAAGAAATAACCTCCAAGGTGTAAATATTTTTGTACTCATCTAATAGTTCAAAATTTTCAAATAATTTTTCTGTGATAAAAATTTCATTATTTTCTGTAATTAAAATCATATCAAAATCGCCATTTTCTTTCCAAAAATCAATGGCTTTATCCTTGCCCATGACAAATGCAGCGGTAGAAAATCCATCACAAAAAAGTCCGCTATCGCCGACAATTGTGGTCGAAATCAGTCCTGAATTTGAGGGTTTTCCCGTGTAGGGGCTCATGATGTGCCAGTAAATTTCGCCATTTTCTTCGAAGTATCGGTTATAGCCGCCTGAGCTGACTATTGAACAATCTGAAAGGCTCAAAATTCCGAAAAAGTTCGAAGTATCGAGAGGGTCTTGCACCCCAACTCTGAAGTTTTCTCCATCTGGATTAGAACCAACTAACTCTACATTTCCACCGAGATTTATAATGGCAGAGTCTATGCCGTTTTCCTTTAAAATTTCGGAAGCTAAATCGCCGGCATAGCCTTTTGCGACACTTCCGAGGTCTATTTTCATGCCGTTTTGCATAGAAACCGTACTATTTTCAAGGGTTATTTGTGAATAATCGACATTTTTTAACAAATTTTCAATTTCACTTTCGCTAGGAATTTTATACTCACTTGTGGTAAAACCCCAGGCTTCAACGATGGGATAGATAGAGAGGTCGAGCGCTCCGTCTGTCTTTTCGCTGATTTTTTGAGCTTCTTGCAAAATGAAAAATGTCTGCTCTGAAACTTCGGTTTTTTGCTCGGGATTTGCGTTAACTTTTGAGATTTCACTGCCTTCGACTGTGACAGATAGCAGGCTTGAAAGCTCGTTTATAGCCTTTGTCGCTTCAAGTGTTGCAGCTTCGGCGTTCTTTCCGTTGACAGTAAATGTCATGGTGGTGTTCATTGCGAAAATGGTCGAACTGTGCTGAGTTTCTGCACATGCTGTGAGTGAAAAAATTAGTATTATTGAAATAAAAAATCTAATCATTTTTAAATTCAGCCTTTTTTATTGTTGTAAAAATATAAATGCAAATTCCGACAAAAGCGGAGAGCATAGTTGCCGCTCCGTAGTCCATGGTGAGCAAAAATTGCATCTTCAGATAAGCGTGATAACCGAGCAGACTTCCGAAAAGGCAAAGTGGGAAAATTGGTATGCAACTTACGGAAATTATGGCGAGCATAAAGGTGAAAATGTCGGCCATGAAGAAATATCTATCGTGCATATATGGTAGGAAAAACGGAATTCCCAGCACAAATAATACAGAAATTCCCAAAATTGTATGGTCTGTAAAGTTTTTTCCTTTTACTAAAACTAGGAAAATTACAGCGTAAATTAGGGCTAAAGCCAGTGCAATTCCTATAAATTCTGCATAATATAGCCAATCTGCGGTGTAATTGTAGGGGATGAAAGCGTACATAGAGGCGCTGTTGTAGTTTAAGCTACTTCCAACTCCTTCCACCTGTCTAAAATAGGCAAGAAGTGCGTCGGTGAAGGAGTGACCAAAAATCACGGCTGGCAGTAAACTTGCAATGTAAACGGCAGGGAAGACGAAGATTTCTTTAAATTTTATCTTTTTCAGTAGCAAGAATACTATATAAATTGGTAAAAAGAACACGGCTTGCACCTTAAAAGCCAGCGACAGGGCAGCGTAAACCATGGAAATTTTTCCACGATTTTGCAGTGCGTAGTAAAATGCCCAGATTGCAAATGCGGTAAAAATACTGTCGCATTGTGCCCAATATGCTCCGTTCAAAATCACGGTCGGAATTAAAAGAACTCCGCAGAAGGTGATGAGCCTTAAATCTTTCGGTTTTTTAAAATAAAATACTACTTTTGAAACTCCAAAAGCTAGGAAAATGTCGAAACAAATTGATAAAATTTTAATTAAATATAGGTCGTCTATTGGCAGATATGAGAAGAGGGCGAGGAAATAAAGGTAGGGGAGATTGTAATTTCCTACAATGTCCGCCAAGCCAAAAAATCCGCTGTTCAGCCTGAAATGCTCCACCCACTGACTTAGGAAAATTAAATAATCGTCGGTTTCGTGAGTGAGCATAAACGCCCTTATTGTGAGAGCTATTCCTATTAAAACAATTGCAAAAATTTTTTCCCGAGAAGAATTTATCATTTTTTCTCGCCTTAAAATTAGCAAAGTCGCACCATAAATAATTATCAATAATAAAATCGCCAGATTGTACATTAATATTGCCTCCGAACTAAAAACAATGACATTACCTGTCAAATTATAAAAAATTGACGGAATATTTCATTACATTCCGCCAAAAATTTGAAAAAATTATAAATTTTACTTGACAACAAGGGTTTTCAAATGATATAATAGCTTGCTATCCGAGACGACAGGGGGGATACTCTCCCACAATCGTTACGGTGTTATTGTAACAGATTTACAAAAAAAATCAACCTTATTCACGAATTATTATACAACGCTCCCGAGCGTATCGAGATTTTTAAAGGAGTGAAGGAACATGCCAAAAGACGTCAGCTTCGGTAAAACGGTGCGAAAAAGCTTTGCCCGAAAAGACGAAATTCACGAGATGCCAAACCTTCTTGAGATTCAAAAGAACTCTTATAGGTGGTTTCTCAATCAAGGACTACGTGATGTATTCAAAGATGTAGCCTCGGTTACAGACTACACAGGTAACCTTGAACTAAGCTTCGTAGACTATACTATGGATGAAAATCCAAAGTATTCCGTCAACGAATGTAAAGCCCGTGATGCAAACTATGCAGCACCACTTAAAGTTACCGTTCGTTTGCGTAACAAAGAGACAGAGGAAATCAAAGAGCAAGAAATCTTCATGGGTGACTTCCCACTTATGACAGATGGCGGAACCTTCATCATCAACGGTGCGGAGCGTGTTATCGTTTCTCAAATCGTAAGAAGCCCCGGTGTCTATTTCGACAGAAAAACAGATAAAACTCAAACTTCTGTTTACAGTGCAACAGCCATCCCTTACCACGGCGCATGGCTTGAGTATGAAACTGACACAAACGATGTTTTTTATGTCCGTATCGACAAAAACCGTAAACTGCCTGTTTCATGGCTTCTAAAGTCTATGGGTGTTTACAGACCCGAAAAACCTCACACATGGCTTAGCTGCACAGACACTCATGTCGGTGCTGTTTCTGATGACCATTTGAGAAGCATTTTCGGCGAAGACCTTCGTATGCTTGCAACTCTTGATAAAGATACTTGCCGCACTCGTGAGGAAGCTTTGCTTGAAATCTACCGCAAACTTCGCCCAGGCGATCCACCCACTATCGACAGTGCGGAAAGCCTTTTAGAAAGTCTTTTCTTCGACAAACGTAGATATGATATCTCTACAGTTGGTAGATATAAATTTAACAAAAAACTTTCACTGCTTCCACGTATTATTGGACACAGACTTGCTGAAATGGTCTGCGACCCAATGACAGGTGAAATTTTGGCTGAACCCGGCGAAACAATCGACCGTCCTAAGGCTGAAATGCTTGTTTCTCGTGGTGTTATCGTTGTCAACCTCGATTGCGACGGGAAAAACGTTCGTGTTTTCTCAAACGGCATGGTTGACCTTAAAGACTTTGTTGACTTTGATCCAATGGAAGAGTTTGGAATTAAAGAAAAAGTCCGCTTCATTATTCTAAAAACACTTTTAGAGCAATATGAAGGCGATGCACTTAAAGAAGCTATCCGTGAAAACATGGATGACCTTATTCCAAAAACAATTATTTGCGACGACGTTTTCTCGTCTGTTAACTATTTAAATGCACTTGCTAACGGTGTCGGCGAAAAAGATGATATCGACCATCTTGGAAACCGCCGTGTAAGAAGTGTTGGTGAGCTTCTTCAAAACCAATTTAGAATTGGTTTCTCACGTATGGAGCGTGTTATCAGAGAGCGTATGACTTTGCAGGATTTGGATATTGTCACTCCTCAAAGCCTTATCAATATTCGCCCTGTAACTGCGGCGATTAAAGAGTTCTTTGGTTCAAGCCCATTGAGCCAATTTATGGACCAAACAAACCCACTTTCAGAGCTTACTCACAAAAGACGTATGTCGGCGCTTGGCCCTGGCGGTCTTTCAAGAGAAAGAGCAAACTTTGAAGTTCGTGACGTTCATTACAGCCACTATGGCCGTATGTGTCCAATCGAAACACCTGAAGGTCCAAACATCGGTCTTATTTCTTATATCTCCAGCTATGCTAGAGTTAATGAATACGGCTTTATCGTAACACCTTACAGAAAAATCGACAAAGAAACTGGTTTTGTCTCAGATGAAATCGTTTACATGACAGCCGACGTCGAAGACGGTCACAGTGTTGCTCAGGCGACTGAACCTGTTGACGAAAACGGTTGCCTAGTCAATAAACGTATCGTTTGCCGTTATAGAGATGAAATCATCGAAGTTGACCGTGAACGTGTTGACCTTATGGACATCAGCCCACGCATGATGGTTTCAATCGCGACAGCGATGATTCCTTTCCTAGAAAACGATGACGCCAACCGTGCGCTAATGGGTGCGAACATGCAACGTCAGGCTGTTCCACTATTGATAACTGAAGCACCTATTGTTGCTACAGGTATTGAGCATAAATGTGCGGTTGACTCCGGAGTTGTTGCCCTTGCTGAGGGTGACGGCGTTGTAACTCAAGTTTCTGCAACTGATGTTACTATTAAATATGATGACGGCATCACAAAAAATTACCCACTCTTAAAATTTGCTCGTTCAAACCAGAGCACATGCCTCAACCAACGTCCTATCGTTTCAAGAGGTGAGAGAGTTTCATATAAATCAGTTATCGCCGACGGCCCTTCAACCGCTCAAGGTGAGCTTTCCATGGGTAAAAATATCCTAGTCGGATTTATGACTTGGGAAGGCTATAACTACGAAGATGCTATTCTTCTAAACGAGCGTCTTATCATGGAAGACGTTTTCACATCAATTCACGTTGAAGAATATGAATGCGATGCCCGTGATACAAAGCTTGGACCAGAAGAAATCACAAGAGATATCCCAGGTGTCGGTGAAGATGCCCTTAAATTCCTTGATGAGCGTGGAATTATCAGCATAGGTGCTGAAATTCGTGCTGGTGATATTTTGGTCGGTAAAGTTACACCAAAAGGTGAAACTGACCTTACAGCGGAAGAGCGACTACTTCGTGCGATTTTCGGCGAAAAAGCTCGTGAAGTCCGTGATACTTCGCTAAAAGTTCCCCACGGTGAAAGCGGTATTATCGTTGACGTTAAACGCTTTACACGTGAAGCAGGTGACGAACTTTCACCTGGTGTAAACCAAGTTGTTCGTGTTTACATCGCTCAAAAACGTAAAATTTCCGTCGGTGATAAAATGGCGGGTCGACATGGTAACAAGGGTGTTGTTTCTCGTGTTCTACCAAAAGAAGACATGCCTTATCTACCTGATGGTACTGCCCTTGACATCGTTTTGAACCCGCTTGGCGTTCCTTCACGTATGAACATCGGACAGGTTTTGGAAGTTCACCTCGGCTATGCAGCTCAAGCTTTGGGCTGGAAAGTTGCAACACCTATATTTAATGGTGCAAACGAAGAAGAAATCCGTGAAACACTTAAAATGGCAGGACTTCGTGCTGACGGTA
>CAYJOS010000107.1:0-7627 GCA_964371875.1 uncultured Oscillospiraceae bacterium
TACCATGCCATACGCCAAATGTCAACACTTTTCTGCTCTTTTTTTCATTTTTTTTAATATTTATACAATAATGTCCTAATATGTAATTTTTGTTAAGCTTTTACAACTATTTAACGACTTTCAAACTCTGTATTTACATTTATTGTCTGTTAAATTATGTAATAATCCCTCAAATTAGCGACAAACTTATATAAGCTGATTAAATACGAGGTGATTTTATGTCTAAAAACAAAAAGCAAAACCATAACCAACCCTACCACCCTAGAAAGAATCCTGAGTACACCGACCCTATCACCGCTGACGCTGTTAAGGCGATTTTTTCCGACAGCGACGACTTTGAAATTCGTGAAATATACGCTGGTGCGACGTCTTCTCTTAAAGCTACTATATTTTATGTCGACGGTACTATCAATACCGCCGATGTATCTAAGCAAATTGTAATGCCTTTAACCGACATTTTTCGTGTTGACCCTGACATTGACGAAGCAGAGTGTGCAGAAAGTTTATTTAAAGGAGCAATTTTCAGTGCAACGGCACGCAAGCGAGACACTCTCGATGACTTAATAGGCGACCTTACTCGTGGTTATGCTGCTGTCGTTTTTGATAACGCACATCTTGCCGTTACTTTTGAAGCGAGAACTTCTTTTTGGCGCTCTATATCCGAGCCGAAAATGGAAAAGAGTGTTAAAGGTTCTAAGGATTGTTTTGTTGAGAGTATTCGTGTGAACACTTCCCTTATACGGAGAAAGCTTTATAACCCTGCTTTGAAAATTAAGCAGAGTGTTGTTGGGCGAAAAAGTCGAACCACTGTTGCTATATTATATGTAGACGGTGTTTGCAATCCTGACTATTATAATGATGTATTAAAACGAATTGACGAAATTGATATTGATGCCTTATTAACCTGCGGTGCTTTGGTGGAGCAGTTGAGCGAGAGCCCCTCCTCCCCTTTCCCCCAAATGATACAAACAGAGCGTCCTGATAAATTTGCAATGAATTTATTAGAAGGTCGGGTTGGGATTTTAGTTGACGGTCTGCCTATGGGATATTTACTACCTGCTTCGCTTTCGCAATTTGTAAAAGTACCCGAGGATGATGCATACCATTATATAGTAGCATCTTTTATGACCTTTTTGCGTTATGTTGGAATAGTTACTACTATATTATTACCAGGGCTTTATATCGCAGTTGCTTTATACCATCAGGAAATGATTCCGACTAAATTATTGATGTCTATTATAGATAGTAAGAAAGACGTTCCTTTCTCCACGTTTATGGAAATAATAGGAATGTTAATCGCTTTTGAATTATTACAAGAAGCTGGACTTAGGCTTCCTGACCCTGTCGGTCAAACCGTTAGCATAATAGGTGCGTTGATTGTTGGTCAATCCGCTGTTGAAGCTCGGGTAGTTTCGCCGATTGCGGTTATCGTTGTCGCCTTTGCCGGTATAGCTGGCTATACTTGCCCTAACCCTGATTTGTCCACGGCACTTAGGGTGAGTCGAATTTTGGTGACCTTTGCGGGATTTTTCGGGGGCATGTTTGGAATTATGTCCGCTATTGCGATTTTGATTTGGCATTTGTCCTCTATCGACAGTCTTGGTCTATCATATTTAAGTCCGATTTCTGATGGTTCACCCAAAGGCTGGATTAGAACTTTAGGCAGACCTCCCCTTAAAGATATAAAATACCGTGAGCGTGGTCTTCATACTCCTGACAAACGCACGCAGAAATGAGGTAGGATTTGAAAAAAGTAGTTTCTTTAATTTTAATAATCTCATTTTTATTTTTATTTTCTGCCTGTAGCACTTCAATTTACGCCAATTTTCGAGAAATTGAAAATATACAACTAATTCAAACCATGGGAATTGATGTAGCTGAAGAGAATGTTCGTTTGACTATAACCTCTGGACAAGGAACTTCGGGTACAAAACCATTTTTGATTACTCAGGAGGGCGAAAGTGTAGTTACTGCAATTGAGAGTATGCAGGAATATTCCCAAAGAGATGACATGTTTTATGCTCATGTGCAGTATGCGGTTTTGGGACAAGCTTCGGCGATGGAGGGCATAAGTCGATTTTTGGATTATTTTGAAAGAGCGCCCTACGTCCGCCTTGATATAGGAATGTTTGTGGTACACGAAGCAACAGCCGAAGAGTTAATATCGAAAAGTTCCAGCGAGACAACAGACATCACCGAATATCTCTCTGAACTCGAGCGCATGACCGAAACGACAGGCATAAGCAAAATATTTTCTGCAAAGGACATTTCCCGTTCACTTTCTGAAAAGGGTTCAGCCTTAATTTCTGCGGTGAAAATTGTCGAAACCGAGGGGGTTGTACTCTCGGAGACATCTGAGGTAGTTGCCGAGCCGATTGGCTTCGGGGTTTTGCGTGGAGAAAAACTTGTCGGTTTTATTTTAGATGAAGCGGCAAAAGGTGTTTCCATACTTCTCGGCGAAACTGAAATTGGAAATCTCGTCATCGAAACGGACAGGCAATACACCGTATCAATCGAAAGTCACGGCGCAAAGCTCAGTCCAAAATTTACTACAGAGGGAAAACTGGCGGAAATTTTGGTGGAGTGCGAAATTTCTGGTTCTGTGTCGGAAATTGGGAGCACGTCACCGAATTTCACGGCGAAATCTGTCGAAGAGCTTGAACTAGCGATATCTGAGAACATCTCGGGATTAATCCGCAAGGGTTTAGCAAGTCAGGGCGAATTCGGGGTTGACTTTCTTGGAATTAGCGGAGAATTTGGGATGGAGCTTGCGAAATTTGTCGAAGAGATGCCTGAAGCTGAGATTTCGGTTACAGTAAATTCCAAAATCGACAAAACCGCCGACATGAGAGTTCCAACCGAGCCAGAGGAGGGCAAGCCATGAAAAAGAGCGAACAAATCAGCCGTCGGCAGTTATTAGCCTTGGGCTTTGCGTCGGTATTATCGCCATTAATCCGAGTAGTGCCGACCCGATCGATAGAGCTTGCGGGGTTTCACTCGTGGCTATCGTCGATAATATCAATCGTGCCCCTACTTTTGATATTTTGGATAATAAACCGCACGCAAAAAAGCCTACCTGAGGGGGAGGGGCTGACGGAAGCGTTTGTGCGAAATTTGGGGAAAGGTGTCGGCGGAGCATTTCTAATATTGCTTGCGCTGTGGCTGACATTTTACACGGGCTTCATCATGCGAGCATCGGCGGACAGATTTGTTTCGACGATATATCCCGAGAGCACACCCTCGGCGTTTATACCGATGATGGGAATATTGGCGATTTTTGTCGGAATGGGAACAGTTAAGGCATTGGCACGCTCGGCGGAGATAGTTTTGCCATTATTACTGGTGACCTTGCTATTTGTCTTTGTGTTTGCGGTTGGGGATGTCGAATTTTCTTCTTTTGTGTCGCCTGAGCTATCAGACGCACCGCAGATTTTTCGGGGCGCATTTCCTGTAATCAATGCCTTGGGCGTTGCAGTTTTTGCATATTTTTTAAATGGCTATGTGCCGAGGGAGCGAGCAGGGGGACGAGCAGAAACTATATATATAGCCGTGGCGGTTTTGGTCAGTGCCTTATTATGCGCATTGGTGTCGGGAACATTGGGGACAAGGCTGTCGGCGGAGCTTAACCATCCATTTTTTGTGTTGATACGCAACATAAAGGTGTTCAACATGCTAGAGCGGATAGAGGCAATCATCATAGCCATATGGTATTTCACGGATTTTTTGTTAATCGGCTTATTAATACAGGCGGTTTGCAATATAATAGAAGGCGTTTTTGGAAAAAGGGGAAGAAAAACCCTCCTTGCGATTATAACTGTTTTGCTTGCAACGCTAACGGCATTTTTTGTTGCGCCGACGAGTTTGTCGCTTTGGGAGCTTTCGTTTGTGTATGTGCCGATTATCAATCTATTTGTGGTTTATATATTGTTGCCCTTGGTTTTTTTGGTGGGGGTTTTGCGGAAAAGGGTATAAAAAAAGAGGACACGAATGTGTCCTCTTTGGGGTTTGCTAGGGGTGATTAGGGAGTTGGAGGTGTGTTAGTTAGAGTTGCTGTGTAAACTCCTGCATCTAGGTTTGTAAATGTAGTTACAATATTATCTTGTGCATCTTTAACAACCCAAGCATTTGTGCCTGTTGTTTGTGTAGTTGCTCCCATGTAAAGTGGTGAAGGAATTGTTTCAAGTGTGATTGATGAACCTGTACCACCTGTTGTGAATACTGAGTCAACAGTATAAGGTGTGTTAACATCTGCACTTGTCCATGCTGTGTAGAAGCCATCTGTTACATAATTAACTTGAACTGCAGCAAATGTTTGATCTTCAAAAACATAAACATTAGCTAGTAGGTTGTTAACTGAAGTTGTTGTATCTAGTGTGTAAACGATTGTATCGTTTGCTTCATTTAGATCTTCAATATCACCAGCTTTGATAACACCAGCATCATCAATGTAGTACAATTCTGTATCTGCATTGTATGCATAAGTTACTTTACCAGCAGCTTCTTTGATTGTTAGAGCGCCTGAGTTAGCATCCATGAAGCCGTAAGCTATACCATCAGGTGTGATAGCTGTACCTAGGTCAGCATAACCATCACTGTTAGTTGTGTAGTTTTTAACTAGAGCGAAGTTATTAGCATAATCGCCTTCAATAACATCTAGTGTAGTTACATCGCCATCAACAACAGCGTTAACTGTGAAGTATTCACCATTTCTGATATCATCTGTTCTGCTAACATCAACGAATGAAACGAATGTTAGATCGTCATTGTTTGCGCCTTTATCGTCTGCGTTTACAACGAATACGATTGAAGCAAAGCCGTTATCAACTACATAAGCACCAGCTGTTGAAGCAATAGCTTGTAGGTTTGGAACTGCGTCTTTACCTTCGTAGATTGTAACATCGAAAGAAGAAGCAGAAGTTTTTGAATCTACAACAAAGATTGTATCATTGTTGAAAGCAACATCAGCACCTGTTTTTACAGCGTTGTCGCCCAGTGTAACAGCTTCATTGTCAATGAATAATTTATCAGTTGCAGGTGAAGCTACTGGAGCAATTGTACCAGCTTCAGTTGTTGGAAGAACTTCAAACTCATATGTGCCGTCTTCTTCTGTGTATTCTACAGCTGTTTCTCCTAGTATAACATCTAGAGCTGTTAGTAGTTGTTCAACAGTGACACTTAGAGTATTAGTTCCTTCAAGATTGTCAACAAGATCTTTAATTGTTGCGTCATTTGAACCATTTGGTATTGCTGTTGTGCCATTTGCTTCATAAGCTGTCATCTTTTCAATTTGTTCTGTTAGGTCGAAATCAACAACTTCAACTGTACCATCAGCCATCATGATTTGAGCTTCGAATGAAAGACCGAATGAGTTAGTTACTTCAAGACCTGTGATGAATGCATAGTCTTTTGGACCTGAAGTTTCTAGTTCTGTGATTAGGATAACATTGCCGTACATGTCTAGGTAGACAGTTGCTTCGTCATCTTTAGCTAGCATTGTGCTTGTAACAGCTGTGTTAACATCAACGCTTTCAGCGTCGTTGCGTGCGAATCTTGAATATTCGTAATCATCATCGCCGTCTGAGAAAGTAGCACCTTTTGTTGATGTAACTTCAACGTCAACAGCTTCAGCTTCAACAACAGTAGCTACACCGTCTTTGTCCATTGTGAATAGAACATAAATTTCATCATCAGCGTCATCTTCGTCAAATTTAGCTGTTTCGAAATCATATGTACCAGTCATACCAGCTAGACCTTTGATTGTGATTTCTTCGTTGTCATCATCATTTTCTTCAGTCCAGTCAGTAATTTTACCAACATATGTGTTTGTTACAACGATTGTGTATTCTTCAACAGTTGTTGTTGAAGCTTTATCATCTTCAAAAACTTCAACTTCTGTGCCCATGCCACCGATTTTCTTCACATCGTTTGCAAAGAAATCAGCATAAGCAGTTGATGAACCATCATTGTTTTCTACTCTTGTTGTGTTTTGTTTACCATCTTCCCAGAAATCGCCAACAACGATGTCGTCTTGATCGATATCATCAGCAATTGCTTCGCCTTTAACAGCTTCGATGTAAGTTAGGTCTGCTTCAGCAGCATATGTGTCGATAACTTCTTTGTCATATGTCCATTTGTTTGAAGGACGACCAGAAGCATCAGCTGTGCCCTCTGTAACTTTCAGGTCAGGGAAGAATCTTTCTACGAATTGAAGAACATCATCTTCTTCATTTCTGTAGTCTTTATCTGAGTCTGAACCTTCTTGGTCTTCATAAACCGCTTTAGCGTCAGAAGCACCCATTAGGATTGTTGAACCATCTTCTAGTGTGATTTCTACACCTTTATCGCTGTATGAAACCATGTCTGATAGTAGCATGTTGAAGATGTAAAGAGTTGCTTCTTCACGGTTTGCAGGGTCATTGAAGTTTGCATTGTCGTTATCGTCGAATAGTCCGACTTGGATAGCGATTTTTGCAACATTGATTGCCCATTGGTCTCCTGTGAAGCCTTCGATTTTTGCATCGTAGCCTAGAGCTACTAGAAGCATTTTAGCAAATTCATAACCTGTAACTTTAGCTTCAGGATCGAATGTGCCGTCGCCACGTCCAGAAAGGATGCCTTCGTTTTGGCAGTATGCAATGTAGCCAGCTGACCAACGGTCTGCATCAACGTCTGTGAAAACGTCTGATGTTGTGCCTAGGTCATCAGCTTTTGTTGTGCCTAGCATTAGGTAAGCGATAAGCTTTGCAGCTTGCTCACGTGTTAGGTCGCCTTGTGGTTGGAAATCTCCTGTGTCGAATCCGTCGATTACGCCGATTGCTTCGACGATTTCGACTGCTTGCGTGTATGTGATTGAATCTTCGTCAGTGAAGTTAGCTGATGCAGGAACAGCCATCATTCCGAAAACCATTGTCAATACAAGCAATAGTGCTAGTGATTTTTTCATGTTATATCCTCCTTATAGAATTTTTTTCGCCCGAACATGAAAACCGAGCTTTTTTTCACAAGAGGTCTTTTTCTTCGCCTCTTGCTTGCTCATGTATAATAACATGTGTTTTGGGTATAGTCAATGCTATTTTGCCCTTTGTAACATAACCGTAACATTGTCGCAAACGGAGTTATGTAAACTGCACTTATACATTATATATAATTGCGGTGGGTAAAAAAAAATCACCCCTTGGGGGGTGTTCGACATTTTTCGCAAGTCAAGGAAACAAGTTTTCGGATGAGAGCAAAAAAATAACACCCTCGGGGGCGTTCGACATTTTTCGCAAGTCAAGGAAACAAGTTTTTGAATGAGAGCAAAAAAATAACACCCTCGGGGGCGTTCGACATTTTTCGCAAGCAAGGAAACAAGTTTTCGAATGAGAGCAAAAAAATAACACCCTAAGGTGTTTCAGAAATTTGGAGGCGCCACCCGGATTTGAACCGGGGAATCGCGGATTTGCAGTCCACTGCCTTACCACTTGGCTATGGCGCCATATTTGGTTTTGAGTTTGCAAAATGCTTCGACATTTTTCGCAAAAATTAGAGTTCGTGATTTGAACTCGAAGCGTTTTTCCATCCCAGAAATAGAAATGGAGCGGGCGAAGAGGCTCGAACTCTCTACCTCCACCTTGGCAAGGTGGCG
>CAYJOS010000108.1:0-7625 GCA_964371875.1 uncultured Oscillospiraceae bacterium
TTTAAAAATGATTTTATAAAACTTGCAACCTCGGCGGTTTGGAAAGAAATGTCACCAATTATTTCCCTAATCTCATTGGTGTCAAAAATAAATGAACGCTCGTCCACTGAATATTCAAATTTAAAATGTATATCTTCGTGACAGGAAATAAGCGTATAGATAGTAGCGTTAATATCGCCAAGTGGCATTCTGTCCAAGTGGCTGAACTGATAGCTTGCAAAAACTTCAGTGCCAACATTGACCTTAGAACTGATTTTAAAAGAACCACCTGCGTTTTCCGCCGACATTTTAAAAAACGGCACTCCAAGTCCGACTCTGCGGGTTGTTCTGGTTGTGAAAAAGGGGTCGATTACGTTTTTAACCTGCTCCTCTGTCATTCCACAGCCGTCATCACCGATTTTTATGCATAGAACATCGTTTTTAGTGTCTGTTGAAACAGAAATTTCAACATTTTTTGCCCCTGCTCTGGTAGAGTTTTCCGCAATATCTAAAATGTTTAACGAGAGTTCTTGCATAAATTTTTATTCGTATTTAGCTAAAATGCCGTCAAGGTCTTCAAGGTTTAGTCTGCCGTAAACGTCGTCATTTACAAGCAAAACAGGTGCAAGACCACAAGCACCGATGCAGCGACAAGCGTCGATAGAAAACTTTCCGTCTTCTGTGCATTCGCCACCTTTAATTCCGAGCTTTGTACATAGTGAGCTGAATAGGTCGCCTGCGCCTTTAACATAGCAAGCTGTTCCAAGGCAAACTGAAATTTGGTATTTGCCTTTTGGTGTTAGAGAAAATTGTGAGTAGAAAGTTGCAACTCCGTAAATTCTCTCAAGTGGAATTCCTGAATGATTTGAGATTATAGTTTGAACTTCAATTGGAAGATATCCATAAATCTCTTGTGCTTTCTGAAGCATTGGCATTAAAGCACCGCAATCATCTTTTAGTTCTTCAATTACTTTTATTAATTCTGCTTCTTGTTCCTTAGTTCCGTTAAAAGGAACGGTTTCTTTCGTTGAAAGCATTTTTATACCTCCTGATTTTTTATAAAGCTAAATTATGCTCTATTTTTCTCAGTATATTCTATCACAAAACAAAAAATAAATCCATTAATTTTTCAAGAAATTTTGTATAAAAAACTTAGTTAAATTATTGTCAATCGTATGCAACTTGACTAATTTGCACAAACTAACCTTTATTATATGTCTAAATTGACACTACTTCCTTTTTTATCCAGTAAATTTTTATCCTGTTAACTAAAAAACGGGACATTTCACCGTCTTGTATTTCTATGTTAAATGTGTTATAATTTCGTCTAAAGAGAGTAACTAAACAATTTATCTATAGGAGATTAAAATGACTTTACTTGAAATTAAAAATTTACTAACAGCAGAAATTTTATGCGGAGAAAATTGTCTTAGTGAAGAAGCCGAGTTTGTTTTTTCATCTGACATGATGAGTGATGTTTTAGCTTTTGGGGAGGGACACTCTGTTTTGGTCACAGGGCTATGTAATCCTCAAGTGGTAAGAACTGCTGAAATGATGGATATTTCCTGCATTATTTTTGCAAGCGAAAAACAACCAAACGAGCAAATTCAAAAACTTGCCGAAGAAAAATGCATAGCAGTTTTAACAACTAGTTTGCCAATTTTCACAACATGCGGAATTTTATATGAAAACGGATTGAGAGGAATTTCCTAGATGAGCGACTCAATTAATTTTAATTATACGGTTTCAAAGGAAGATTTTAACCGAGTTGGCGATGCTAGTAGTGATGTTAAAAGTAAGCTAAAAATGCTTGGTGTAGACAATACTGTCATCCGAAAAGTTGCCATTGCCATGTATGAAGGCGAGATAAATATGGTCATTCACGCAAACGGCGGAACTATTGACGTTAACATCGACGATACAGGCGTACATATGGTTTTAAACGACGTAGGCCCTGGCATTGAAGATATAGAAAGGGCTATGCAAGCCGGCTTTTCAACTGCCGGTGAAGAAATTCGTGCTTTAGGTTTTGGCGCTGGAATGGGCTTGCCAAATATGAAAAAAAATACTGATGTTATGGATATAAAATCAACTGTTGGAGTTGGAACGACTGTTTCCATGGATATTCTCTTTTAATTTGGTTAGGAGGTGATTTTTCTGAGCAAATTTAAACATTCTGTACGTCTTGAAATTGATAAATGTAAGGGTTGTGTTAACTGCATTAAGCATTGCCCAACTCAAGCCATTCGAGTTCAAAACGGTAAGGCAAAAATTATAGAAGCATTTTGCATAGACTGTGCAAAGTGTATTCGAGTTTGCCCACATCATGCGAAAGTTCCAGTTTATGACTCGCTTGATGTTATGAAAAAATATAAACATACGGTGGCACTTCCTGCGCCGTCGCTTTATGCTCAATTTAACAATTTAAAAAATATTGATATAGTCTTAAATGCATTGATAGCACTAGGTTTTGACGATGTTTTTGAGGTTAGCGGAGCTGCTGAATTGGTGTCTGATTATTCACGACTATATTTGGAAAAACACGAAGCCGAAACACCATTTATCAGCACAGCTTGCCCAACTGTCGTAAGGCTTATTCGTGTTAAATTTCCATCGCTTATCCCAAGACTTTTGCCGATTAAACCGCCTGTTGAGGTTGCGGCAGAGCTTGCAAGAAAGCTTGCAGTTGAGAAAACTGGACTAAAACCAGAGGAAATTGGAATAATTTTCATTTCTCCCTGCCCCTCAAAAGTGACTTATGCACACACACCTTTGGGCGTTGAAAAAAGCGAAATTGACAACGTGGTTGCAATAAAAGAAGTGTACCCACTGTTGCTACCGCTTATGAAAAATAACACCGAAAACTTAAAACCTCTGTCCTGCTCAGGCAGAGTTGGAGTCGGCTGGGGTTCAAGTGGTGGCGAAATTGCGGCACTATGTACGGAGAATTATCTTGCAGCAGACGGAATTGACAATATTTTACAAGTGCTTGAAGATTTAGAGGACGAAAAATTTGATGATTTGCGTTTTATAGAGCTAAACTCATGTAGTGGTGGCTGTGTTGGTGGGGTTTTAAATGTTGAAAATCCTTATATTTCCATTACTAAAATCAAAAAAATCAACAAACATCTTCCATATTCTAGGTCGAGCATTGATGATGAAATCAAAATCGATTTTGAATGGAATGAAGCGGTTGAGTTTGAACCTGTTTTCCAATTAGGTCAAAATTTCCGTGAAAGCATGGCGAGAATGAACCTTGTAGAGCAATTGACCGCCGAGCTTCCGGGGCTTGACTGCGGAACTTGCGGTGCGCCAACTTGTCGTGCACTTGCCGAGGATATCGCAAGAGGCGAAGCACAAAAAACCAGTTGCGTTTATGTTTTGAAAGACTATGTAACGAAAATCCGCAATGATTACAGATTTTTAGACAATGAACTTAAAGAGTGGAGTGAAAACGATGAAAGTTAAGAAATTAGCAGAAATCGAAGGATTTAATATAGTAAACAAAGGCGACGACGAAAGAGAAATTTCGCAGATTTTTTGCTGTGATTTGCTTAGTGTTGTCATGGGAAGATGCCCAGCCGATGGCGTTTGGATTACTGTTATGGGCAACATGAACTCCATAGCAGTTGCAACTTTAGCCGATGCCGCTTGCATAGTTTTGGCGGAAAATTCAGTTTTGGACGAGCAGGCGAGCAAAAAAGCTGTTTTGGAAAATGTACCTGTTTTTAAAACAGAAATGCCAATTTTCGAGGCGAGTTTGGCAATACACGAGAAAATGAAATTATGTTAGAAGCGAAGTATGATTTGCATATTCACAGCTGTCTTTCGCCTTGCGGTGACAATGATATGACCCCTGCGAATATTGTCGGAATGGCATTTATTAGCGGTTTGAAAATCATTGCGATTACAGACCACAACAGCTGTTTAAACTGCGGTGTTGCCATGAAATACGGCGAGGAATATGGCGTGATTGTCATACCCGGAATGGAGCTTACCACCTCTGAGGAAATCCATGTTGTATGCCTTTTTCCACGCTTGGAAGATGGTTTGCGTTTTGGCGAATTTGTCTACGAACAACTGTTGAATATCAAGTGCAAACCTGAAATTTTTGGCGACCAAATCATAGTCGGCGAGGACGACAATATCGCTGGAACTGTTGAAAAACTGCTCATTAGTGCGACCGATATTTCCATTGATGATGTCGACGATTTGATGGATGAATATAACGGAATTTGGTTTCCGGCTCATATTGAAAAGGACGCAAACAGTATCATTGCAAACCTCGGTATGATTCCGCCAGACAGCAAATTTATCATGGCAGAAATTAAAAATTCCAAGCGTACCGAAGAACTTTTAGAACAGCATACATATTTGCAAAAATGTGATATACTATATAATTCAGATGCTCATTCACTAGAGCAAATTGGACGAAAAAATTAAACTTATACTATTAAAAAGGAATGATAAATTATAAATAGCAATAGCGAAAAAAAAGAACGAGCAATTTTAGCAGGACTCAACGCAGCGTGCATGGACAAGGCAGAGCAATCAACTGAAGAGAGTATGGAAGAACTCTCCGCCCTAGTCGAAACGGCAGGTGGAGAGGCAGTCGCATTTGTGCTTCAAAATAGGCACACACCCGACCCAAGAAGCTTCATAGGCGAAGGAAAAGTTGCTGAAATGAAAGCACTTATCGAGGCTGAAGAGTGCAATCTTGCGGTTTTTGATAACGAACTTTCCCCCTCACAAATGAGGGTTTTATCTGAGGATTTGGGCGTAAAAGTTCTTGACCGTTCAGGCTTAATTCTTGATATTTTTGCCCAAAGAGCACAGACTAGAGAGGGTAAATTACAGGTCGAACTTGCCCAATATCAATACCTAATGCCAAGGCTAATCGGAATGTGGACTCACCTTGTCCGCCAAACTGCTGGTGGTGGTTCAAGCCCTATTGGAACTCGTGGACCTGGTGAAACTCAGCTCGAAACCGACAGACGTCACATAAGACGAAAAATCCAAAAATTGCGTGATGAGCTCGAATCAGTTCGCAGAGTTCGCTCAACTCAACGCAGACAAAGAGAAAAAAATTCCGTGCCTGTTATCGCCCTAGTTGGCTATACAAATGCTGGAAAATCCACACTTTTAAACAGTCTTTCAAATTCAGATATCCCTGCAAATGACAGACTTTTCGACACTTTGGACACCACAACAAGAAAAATTATCACTGACGATAATGAGGAATTATTAATCTCCGACACCGTCGGATTTATCAGAAAACTCCCTCACCATTTGATTGAAGCGTTTAAATCTACCCTTGAAGAACTTCGATATGCAGACCTAATTTTGCATGTTATTGACATTTCAAATCCCGAGTGGGAACACCAAGCGGAAATTGTCGACGACCTTATTTTAAAGCTTGAAGCGGAGCAAACGCCCTGCATTCGTGTTTATAACAAGTGCGATAAATACATCGGTGACTTACCCTCAGAGCGTGAAAGCGTGTTCATTTCAGCTAAAACTTCCGAGGGAACTGACAGACTTTTGAGCCGAATTTGCGATGCTTTGGGACTTGGAAAATATAGTGCAAAACTGCTTTTACCCTATGATAAAGGAGCGGTTTTGGAGATGCTTCGCCGTGATGCGGTGGTCGGAGAAATTGAATATAAAGACAACGGAATTGAGGTAAATACCTCTTTTAAACCCTCGATTTGGGGAAAAATTTCAGAATTTGCAGTGGAACATAATGTTCCAGATTTGCGTGAGGATTGGGAAAAATGAGTTTACTGACAGTTAGTAATGTGTCCCACGATTTTGGTGGAAGAACAATTTTAGATAACGTTTCGTTTAGACTTTTGAAAGGCGAACACATAGGATTAGTTGGAGCTAACGGAACTGGAAAATCAACATTTTTAAATATAATTACAGGCGATTTAATGCCCGACGAGGGCGATGTCGAGTGGTCGAGAAACGTTACCGTCGGCTATATGGATCAACATGCCTCGCTGAAAAAGGGTATGACAATCAAAAGTGTACTGGAAGAAGCTTTTTCCAAAATGTTTAAATTAGAGCAAAAAATGCTCGATTTATACGAAAAAATGGGCGAAGATGGTGCAGATGTCGATGCCATGATGGAAGAAGCAGGGGAGATTGGTGAAATTTTAGAGCAAAGCGGTTTCTATGATATTGACACCAAAATTTCAAGAGTTGCCACAGGTTTAGGGCTGATGGACATTGGACTTGACAAGGACGTTTCAAGCATTTCAGGTGGGCAAAGAACTAAAGTTTTGCTCACAAAACTACTGCTTGAAAATCCATCAACTTTACTGCTTGACGAGCCCACAAACTACCTAGATTTTGAGCATATTGAGTGGTTGAAACGCTATTTGAAGGAGTATGAAAATTCATTTATTTTGATTTCCCATGATGTGGAATTTTTGAACGAGGTCATCAATGTTGTTTATCATGTAAATGACGGTGAATTTTCGAGATATACAGGAGATTACAATAATTTCCTACGCATGAATGAAATTAAAGTCAGCCAACAGCAAAAAGCCTTTGAACGTCAGCAAGCTGAAATTGAAAAAATGGAAGATTTTATTGCACGAAATAAGGCAAGAGTTGCGACCCGTGGCATGGCAAGCTCCAGACAAAAAATGCTGGATAGAATTGAAGTCATCGAAAAACCAAGAGAAAAACCAAAGCCAAGTTTTGCTTTTAAAGAGGGCGGAACACCGTCGAAATATCTGGTTGAGGTCAAAGATTTGGTCATAGGTTACAATGAAGCGCTCACAAAACCCCTGAATTTCAACATAGAACGCAACACGAAATTGGCAATCGTTGGAACAAATGGTTTAGGTAAAACTACGCTTTTAAAGACAATTTTAGGACAAATTGACACTTTTGAGGGCGAAGTTGAGCTAGGTGATTTTTTAACCCCTGCATATTTTGAACAGGAAGCTGGGAGAGATAGCAGCGTCACAGCGCTTGACTACATAATTGGAAAATACCCATCTTTTACCAACGCAGAAGCCCGTGCAGCACTGGCAAAATGCGGGCTGACAACAGACCATATCACAAGCCAAATGCGAGTTTTAAGCGGTGGTGAAAATGCGAAAGTTAGAATTTGTGATTTAATGCAAAAACAGTCGAATTGGCTGATTTTGGACGAGCCGACAAACCACCTTGACACAGATGCAAAAGATGAACTCAAAAGAGCCTTGACGGCTTATAAAGGTTCGATTTTGATTGTCTGCCATGAACCTTGGTTTTATGAGGATTTTGTGACAGATGTTTGGAATGTTGAGGATTGGACAACAAAAATTGTGTGATTTTTAATTTTTTGCTTTGGCAAAAAGAGACACACTTTGGCGAAAAGATAACGGAGAATTTTCGCTTCGGCGAAAAGCACGAGAGAACGGAGAACGCGCTCCGCTGGGGTAACTTTTTTTTCAAGAAAAAAGTCACCAAAAACTTGTCGGGGAAACACCCCCGAACGGTGGGAACGGTTAGGGTGCGGAGTATACAGGCTATCATGACTGGCAAAACAAAAACCAGTTACTATCGCACTAAGTTAGAGCATAGTCACGGCTGACGCCTGATTAATGCCCGTTGGCTACCCACTGGCAAGAACCGCGAGTAGGAGGGTC
>CAYJOS010000109.1:0-7545 GCA_964371875.1 uncultured Oscillospiraceae bacterium
GAACTCTGCAAAACGGTTCGTATCTAACAGTTCTAAATAGACCCTCCTACTCGCAAATTTTGCCGGTGAGTAGTCAACGGGCTTTAGGCAGGCGACAGCCGTGGATTAGCTCTCTTTTAGTGCGATGGTAACTGTTTCTTGTTTTGCCGGTTAATTATTATTGTATATTCAGCAACATTAACCGTTCCCACCGTTCGGGGGTGTTTCCCCGACAAGTTTTTGGTGACTTTTTTCTTGAAAAAAAAGTTACCCCAGCGGAGCGCGTTTTCTTTTTTGTCGCAACAAAAAATTCTCCGTGCTTTTCGTCGCAACGAAAACTCTCCGTTCTCCTCGTTCTTTTCCCCAAATTGAGAATTGTTAATAATTTCTTCACAGTCTTTTTATATAAGTAGATTGACAAACTAGATAACAGGGTATTAATATATAGTAAGAGCAAATTTTATTGAAATGGTGATTTAATGAAAAAATTAATGTTAATCGTAAATCCCGTGGCAGGAAAAGGCAAATTTAAAAACTCACTTGGCGAAGTGTTGCACACTTTTTACCAAGGCGGATATTTACCTGAAATTTATTTTACTTCCGCAAAAGGTGATGCTACAAATCTCGCAATTGAACATGCAAAAAAATATGATATCATTGCCTGCATGGGCGGTGACGGAACTTTGAGCGAAGTTACAGCAGGAATTTGTCAAATAAAAGACTCCCCTCCTATTGGATACATCCCCATGGGCACTTCAAACGATGTTGCTTCGGGTTTGGGAATTTCAAAAAATCCAATTACAGCCGCTAAATCTATAATTGAAGGCAAGGCAATTTCTCTTGATATAGGCAAAATGAACGACAGCAAATATTTCACATATATTGCTGCTTTTGGCATGTTTACAGACGTAAGTTACCAAACTCCGAGGGAAAGCAAGCAGGTTTTAGGGCAATTTGCATATATACTTGAAGGGATTGCAAGAGTCCCAAAACTCCCCACGATAAGGGCAAGAGTTATACATGACGGTGGACTTATTGAAGATGATTTCATCTTTGCAGGTGTCACAAATTCGACAAAACTTGCAGGACTTTTTCAAATAGACGAAGCTGTTGTCGGGCTTAGTGATGGTTTATTCGAGGTCGTTTTAGTCAAAAGACCAAAAACTGCCAAGGAATTACAGGACGCTTTTCGTGCCTATATCGCAAAAGATTATGCTGGTGATATCATAAAAATTGTCCACAGCAGAAGCGTTCGATTTAGGTTTGACGAGCCTGTTGCATGGACAACAGACGGCGAAAATGGCGGTGAACATGTGGACGTTTACCTTGAAAATATTAACAGCAGTGTAAAAATAATTGTCGATAGTGAAAAATAACAAAGATTTTACTTGTAATTTGTAGCTTTTGCAGTTATAATAGGGACTTATGAATTTTAATAAGGAAGTGCAATTTTGGATAAACTCAGAAACATAGCGATTATCGCCCACGTTGACCACGGAAAAACAACTCTCGTGGACGAAATGTTAAAACAAGGCGGCGTGTACAGGGAAAATCAGGAAATCGTTGACAGAGTCATGGACTCTAACGATTTGGAACGTGAACGTGGTATTACCATCATGGCAAAAAATACTGCTGTTCGTTACGGAGATGCAAAAATAAACATAGTAGACACCCCAGGACATGCTGACTTTGGCGGTGAGGTTGAACGTATTCTTAAAATGGTCAACGGCGTTATCCTATTGGTTGATGCTGCTGAAGGGCCTATGCCTCAAACTCGCTTTGTTTTGAGCCGTGCTTTGGAACTTGGTCATAGAATTATCGTTGCTGTCAATAAAATCGACAGACCTGATAGCCGTATTCAAGAAGTCATCGACGAATGTCTTGAGCTTCTTATGGATCTTGACGCTACTGATGAGCAACTTGACTCACCAATGCTTTTCTGCTCTGGTAGAGCTGGAACAGCGTCATATTCACCCGACCAAGTCGGAACAGATTTAGAACCACTTTTCAAAACTATCATGGACTACATCCCAAACCCCGAAGCAGACGAAGAAGCACCTTTCCAAATGCTTGTTTCTTCAATCGACTACAATGAATTTGTCGGTCGTATCGCAATCGGACGTATTGAACGTGGTGTAATCCGTCAAAACCAAGAAATCGCAGTTTGCAACTATCATAAGCAAGATGTTGCGCCTAAAAAGGCAAAAGCGGTTTCACTATATCAATTTGAAGGTCTTGCAAAAGCTCCTGTAACTGAAGCAAGTGCAGGTAATATCATCGCAATGAGCGGTATCGGCGATGTCGGAATTGGTGACACAATTTGTGCATCAGACTGCGTTGAGCCTATGGAATTTGTCAAAATTTCTGCTCCAACACTAGAAATGACATTTTCTGTTAATGACTCACCTTTTGCAGGTCGTGAAGGAAAATTTGTCACTTCACGTCAAATCCGTGACAGACTTTTCAAAGAAACATTACGTGACGTTTCACTTCGTGTTACTGACGTTGAAGCTAGTGACGCTCTAAACGTCGCTGGACGTGGCGAAATGAGCCTTTCAATTCTTATCGAAACTATGCGCCGTGAGGGTTACGAATTCCAAGTTTCTCCTCCTCGTGTGCTTTATAAAGAAATCGACGGACAAAAATGTGAGCCTATCGAGCGTTTGGTTGCAGACGTTCCACAGGATTTCATGGGTTCTGTTATGGAAAAACTTGGTTCAAGAAAAGGCGAATTCGTTTCAATGACTCCTGTTGGAAGCCGTATGAAACTTGAATTTTTAATCCCATCTCGTGGACTTTTCGGTTATAGAAACGAATTTTTGACAGATACTAAAGGTGAAGGCATCATGGCAAGCGTTTTTGATAAATACGAGCCATTCAGAGGCGAAATTTCACGCCGTAGCACAGGTTCACTGATTTCATTTGAAACAGGTGAGTCAGTTTCTTACGGACTTTTCAACGCTCAAGAGCGTGGGTCTCTGTTCATCGGTGCTGGTGTGCCTGTTTATGCTGGTATGATTGTCGGTGTTTCACCAAAATCTGAAGACATGAGCGTTAACGTATGTAAAAGAAAACAACTTACAAACATGCGTGCTTCAGGTTCTGACGAGTCATTAAGACTAGTCCCACCAAGAAACTTAAGCCTTGAACAATGCCTAGAATTTTTGGGTGACGACGAACTTTTGGAAGTTACTCCCAAATCTCTAAGACTTAGAAAAAGCATACTAGACCACGGTTTGCGTTTGAGAGCACAGAAAAAAGAGAAATAAACTTTACATCTTGTTTTCAATATGCTAAAATATGGTATCATTTATAAGGAGAATTGAAATGAGTTTTGAAATTATAACCGATACCACTTGTGACCTTACTATAGAAATATTAAATGCAAATAATGTAAAATCTGCACCTCTTGGTGTTACCATGGGCGGACAATTTTACAATCACCTATCAGACTATAGCGAACTTCCCCTAGACGAATTTTACAAAAGACTTCGTGCAGGAGAAAAGTCTTCCACTAGCGCTGTCAACATCGACAGATGGTGCGAGGATATGGAAAAATGCCTACAAAACAGCAAAGAACTTTTGGTTGTCGGCTTTTCTTCTGCGCTCAGCTCAACCTATCAATATGCGGTTGCGGCGGCTGATGAAATGATGGAAAAACACAGCTGTAAAATCGTCGTAATCGACACATTATGCGCCTCAGCAGGTGAAGGGCTTCTGGTTTTAGAAGCAGCTCGCTTGCGTGCCGAGGGCAAAAATATTGACGAAACAGCAGACGCTATCCGTGCTATGGCGAAAAAGGTCGAACACTGGTTCACGGTTGACGATTTGCACCACCTAAAGCGTGGCGGAAGAATTCCGGCGGTAACTGCAATTGTTGGAACAGCTCTTTCAGTTAAGCCACTTTTGAAAGTGGATAACACTGGCGCGCTTGTTTCTGTTGGCAAGGCTAGAGGAAGAAAAAAAGCTGTTCAATATTTACTTGATAAAGTAAAATCAGCTGATATTGCTGACAATACTGCAATTTACATCGCTCATTCAGACTGCATTGACGAGGCTAATGCCCTGAAAGCAGAGATTGAAGCAGCTGTGCCTAACAAAAATGTTGAAGTCACTTTTTGCGGACCTATTATCGGAACACATACAGGCGCAAATATGATTGGCATATTTTATGTATCGAAATAATTAAAAAAACTATTTACAATTCGTTGTGCGTATGATATAATTATACGAATTTTGCCCCAATACTTGGTTGTGGGAAATAGCTGATTTTTCAGTACCTTTCCACCCTATACCCGGTTTTGTGGGCGTCAAAAAAGAAAGGAATGTTTTAAAAATGATCACTAAAGACCAAAAAACCGTAGTTATCGAAGCTAACAAAACTCATGGAACTGACACAGGTTCACCCGAAGTTCAAGTTGCTATCCTATCTGAGCGTATTTCTCAGCTAACTGAGCACCTTAAAGTTCACAAGAAAGACAACCACAGCCGTCTTGGTATGTACAAAATGGTTGGTAAACGTCGTCGTCTTCTTGACTACCTAAAAGAAAAAGATATCGAGCGTTACAGAGCTCTAATCGCAAAACTAGGTATCAGAAAGTAAAATTTGTGTCAGGTGGCAGAATTATTTTCTGCCACCTGTTTACGCAAAAATATGAAAAACAAGTAGTGTACGCAGTGTGAAAAAGGCAGAGCACAAAGCTTTAGCAGTTGAAAATGTATCTAAATTTTGGGTCTATTTTCAAATGCTAAAGGTGCTCTGAAAAATAAAATATTTAAGGAGATACCAATGAAAATTACAAAAAAAGAATACACAAATGTAAAAACCTATTCAATGGATTTTGCTGGCAGACCTCTAACTCTTGAAGTCGGAAAACTTGCAGAACTTGCAAACGCAGCTGTTTTGGTAAAATACGGCGAAACAACTGTTCTTGTAACAGCAACAGCTTCTTCAAGACCAAAAGACGGAATTGACTTTTTCCCTCTTTCAGTTGATTTTGAAGAAAAACTATACGCAGTCGGAAGAATTCCAGGCAGCTTCATGCGCCGTGAAGGAAGACCAAGCCTTCCAGCTGTTCTTGCAGGTCGTCTAATCGACAGACCAATGCGCCCACTTTTCCCTTCTGACCTTAGAAACGACGTTGCACTTTGCTGCACAGTTTTGTCAGTTGACAGAGATTGCCCTTGCGAAATTGCGGCTATGATCGGTGCTTCTGCGGCAGTCAGCATTTCAGATATTCCATTTAATGGACCAATCGCGGGCATCGTTCTCGGTTGGGACGGCGAAAAATATCTTTTCAACCCAACAGCTGAAGAAAAAGCAACTAACCAAATGATAGTCACAATTGCGGCAACTCGTGAAAAAATTGTCATGATTGAAGCTGAAGCTAAAGAAGTTCCTGACGACATTATGTACGACGGTATCGTAAAAGCACACGAAACTATCATCCCTGTAATCGACCTAATCGACCAAATGGTTGCTGAAATCGGCAAAACAAAATTCGAATATGCACAATCAAGCTTCGACACAGTTCTATTCGACACACTATACGCAAACGAACTTGCTGGCATGGAACACTGCATGGACACAGACGACAAAAATGTTCGTGAAACACGTGTAAATGAGTGGATATCTGTTGTCACAGAAAAATATATCGAACAATTCCCAGAAATGGGAAGCTTTATGGACGAAATTTTGTATCGTATGCAAAAGAAAATCGTCAAAAAATGGCTACTTGATGGTAAACGTGTAGACGGCAGAGCTATGGACGAAATTCGCCCACTTTCTGCTGAAGTTGGTATCCTTCCAAAAGTTCACGGAACAGGTCTTTTCTCTCGTGGACAAACACAAGTTCTTGCAGTTGCAACACTAAACACAATGTCAGCGGCACAAAAACTTGATACAATTTGGGAAGAAGATTCAAAACGCTTCTTGCATCACTACAACTTCCCTTCATACTCAGTCGGCGAAGCTAGAGGAAGCCGTTCAACAGGTAGACGTGAATATGGTCATGGTGCTCTTGCTGAAAAAGCTCTTGAAGCAATCATCCCAGAAGTTGAGGATTTCCCCTACACAATCCGTGTAGTTTCTGAAGTTTTATCGTCAAATGGCTCAACTTCACAAGGTTCAATTTGTGCAAGCTGCCTAGCTCTTATGGACGCTGGTGTTCCAATTAAAGCGCCTGTTGCTGGTATTTCTTGCGGTCTAATCCAAGACGGCGACAACTGGACAACTTTCATCGACATTCAAGGCGTTGAAGATTTCCACGGCGAAATGGACTTTAAAGTTGCTGGTTCTAAAAAAGGTATCACTGCTATTCAAATGGACCTTAAAAACGATGGACTAAAGCACGAAATCGTTAAAAATGCACTTGAAATCACAAAAGAAGCACGTTTCCAAATTCTTGATGAAATCATGCTAGATTGCATTGCAGAGCCAAGAAAAGAACTTGCTGAAAGTGCTCCAAAAATGATTCAAATGAAAATCAATCCTGAAAAAATCCGTGAAGTTATCGGTTCAGGTGGTAAAGTTATTCAAAAAATTGCAGCTGACACAGGTTGTAAAATTGACATCGAAGACGACGGCTCAATCTATATCGCAAGTGAAGATATCGACGCTTGCCGTCAAGCTCGCACAACAATTGAAAACATTGTTTTCGAGCCCGAAGTTGGTCAATTATACTACGGAAAAGTTGTCAGAATTATACCAATCGGTGCATTTATTGAACTTGTACCTGGAAAAGACGGCATGTGCCATATCAAAGACCTTGAGTTCAAACGCACTGAAAAGGTTGAAGATGTTGTCAATATCGGCGATATGACTTGGGTTAAAGTCAGCGAAGTTGATGACCGTGGCAGAGTAAATCTTAGCCGTAAAGACGCTCTTAAAGAGCGTGGCGAAGCTTAATCGCACTTATTTAATGTAATATATAAAGGAGCTGTTGGCAAAGTCGCCTTCACAAAATACTTTTTTCAACAACTCAATAAAACTCCGTTCATGTTTTGAGCGGAGTTTTTTGTGCAAAAAATTAGTGCCTTGACTTATAAATTCTACTAATATATAATCCAAGGTATATAATATTAAGGAGAAATTAAAATGAATACAAAGCTAAATATTTTATGGGTTAATGACAATCCCCAAACTGCCCACACTATGGTGTTTATGTATGCGACTAATGCAAAGTCTCGCGCTTGGTTTGACGAGGTGGAAGTCATCATTTGGGGACCTACTGCAAAGCTCGTTGCCGAAGACGAGGGCATACAGGAGCGAATTAAGCTTGCTATGCACACGGGGGTTGTAGTTAAGGCATGCATTTCCTGTGCGAACATGTTCGGCGTAACCGATAAGCTGAAATCTCTGGGCATCGAAGTGGACGGAATGGGAATTCCTCTTACAAATATCCTTAAAGAAAACGAAAGATTATTGACTATCTAATGAGCATTATGGCGAATCATGTGAGTATCAGAAAATTGACATATATTTAATTTTTAGACGGTTTTGACTTGACAAAACGATTAGTTTATGGTAAACTAATATTCACGTATGCCGCTGTCGTGGAATAGGCA
>CAYJOS010000110.1:0-7478 GCA_964371875.1 uncultured Oscillospiraceae bacterium
TATTTTCAAATCTTCGGGCAATATAGACCACTAAACGCAAATTTCGCTCTATTAAAAGCTGTTTTGCACTCTCATCACCATCGGCTAATGCCTCTATTGCTTTTTGCTCGTCCTCTCGGGATAGAGGTGGGGGGAGATTATCACTCCCGCCTATGTACATGATTTCTGGCGGAGGAAAACCAAATTTTGTCAATATTCTCTGAACATGAATTCTAAACTGCATTTTAAAAACTTCTAACCTTCTAAATCCTTTAATTTTCTTACCCATATAGACCAAACCTTTCCGCTAAATTATAGCTGAATACTCTTCACTTCCCAGCGGTGACGGTGAAACCGCAACTGCATATTCTTTGCTTAACTTTCCATTAATATAAATTTCATCTGGCGTAAAAGCCGGAATTATGCTCAGTTCAACCCCAACCGCCCTGTAGATTATTGGACGAAATTTTGGTGCGCTTTCAATTTTCGATAAATCCAAAATGGCTTCTGTTCCATCGGATATTGACAAAGCTTTTCTTTCTTTTTCAGTGAAAATTGTTGAAACTGTCTGCAAATCTACGACTATGACATTTTTTCCAGTGGCAAGGTCGCGGAGAGAATTTCCTGTATCTCTCAACGCAGTTAGTTTGATACGACTGCTTCTGTGAACTAAATCGATTTCCAAAAATTCACGCTTGGTTTTAGTGGCTTTTCCAGATAAAATGAGACTTAATCCCAAATAACACAGCGCAAATGACAGAGCGAAAATTCTCAAATCCAGTCTGAAAATTCCATCAAAACTAGATGTCCCGAAAAACATAGAAATCGCCCAAACTCCGCCCCCAAAAGCTGCGGAAACTACAAGAAAACTCACAGCACAACGGAAAAGTTTTGCTTCCCTTCCGAAAGCAACGAGCGAGATTATGCCCCAAAGACAGAGTTTTATTAAAGGGTGATTTAAAAATTCGTAGCTTGGAACGAAGCACATCACAGCGTAAAATGCACCTATCGATGCCGCTAATATGTACCTCAATCTTTGAAAGCGAATTGAGCAAAACTTAGCTGTAATTAGTATAAGTAAATAATTTACAATTAAGTTTAAAAGGAAGATGCTGTCTACATAAATAATTTCCATGGACAAATTATACAGCAGTTCAGTGGCAAAAAATGTCGAATATACCCCAGAAAAATTAAAATTTTTTGTAAAAAACACTTGCAAAACCAATACTTTTGTGCTAAAATACTAATTGCGTCTTGTAACCACGCTTAATTGCGTAATCAAGGCAGTAATAACTGAGGTGAATTATTATGAAACCAGAAATCCATCCTGAATACCACAAAACAAACATTAGATGTGCTTGTGGCGCAACATTTGACACAGGCTCAACAAGAAAAGATATCTTTGTTGAAATCTGCTCAGCTTGCCACCCTTTCTACACAGGTAAGCAAAAACTTATCGATACTAGCGGTCGTGTTGAGAAGTTCAACAAAAAGTTTGGCATGATGAAATAAGTGCCGTTTTTAAAACGAAAAAATCCGTCCGAAAGGGCGGATTTTTTACATTTAGTTGTATTTTTGATAATAATAAGGTATAATAAATATAGAAATTTAAACCAAAAACGAGAGGATTATAATCATATGTCAACATGGAATTTGGATATTTTATACACAGGATATGATAGTGAAAGTTTTCACAATGACTTCAAAGCCCTCCCCGAAGCGATTGAAAAACTTAACACTTTTACAGAAACGCACAAAGAATTAACGGTAGAATCTTGCAACGAACTTTTAGCTTTGCTCAAAGAACACGCACTGTTAGAAAACAAACTCAGCAACTTTATTTTCCTAAATTCTGCCACCGATACCACCGACTCAACCACTGTTGCCTACAGAACAAAACTGGGGCTAATTGTTTCAAAATCTGCCAAAAGCATGAGTATTATTAAAAAATTACTAGCAAAAATTGACCTAGATTTATTTTCAGAACAAAGCCCATTAATCAAAACTCACTACTTCATGATTAGCGAAATCAAGGAAAGAAGCAAGCATTTACTGGGCGATGAAGCCGAGGAAGCTATCAGCAAAATGAAGTTAAACGCCGCCGAAGCTTGGAGTAATTTGCACGAATATTTAACTTCAACTGTCAAAGTTGACTACAATGATAAAGAACTCACTTTACCAGAAATTAGGAATTTAGCCTACAGTGAAGACGCTGAAATCAGAAAAGCTGCGTATGAAGCAGAACTAAAAGCTTATGAAAAAATTCGAGATTCAGTCGCTTTTGCCCTCAACAGCATCAAAGGTCAGGCCGACACGATGGCGGATTTGCGTGGCTATAAATCAGTGCTTGACATGACTTTGGTTGACTCTAGAATGAGCGAAAAAACTTTAAATTCAATGTTCTCGGCTATCAAAAAATATTTGCCAAAATTTCAGGAATATCTATCACACAAGGCAAAACTTTTTGGTCATGAAAACGGGCTTCCCTTCTATGATTTGTTCGCAACTTTAAAAACAGAAAGCTCGGTTAAGTTTACAATTGAAGAAGCTCGTGAATATTTATGCAAAAATTTTGCAAGTTTTTCTCAACCTGTAAGCGACTTGGTTAATCAGGCATATGAGGAAAATTGGATAGATTTCTACCCCCGAAAAGGCAAGGTTGGAGGAGCTTTTTGCGACAACTTACCCTATCTAAAACAAAGCCGTGTGCTTATGAATTTTGACGGTTCACTCAGTGATGTTATCACTCTAGCACACGAATTAGGGCACGCATATCACGGAAAATGCATTGAAAATCACTCGATTTTGAACACTGACTACACTATGCCTGTTGCCGAAACTGCCTCGACTTTTAACGAGACTATCATCATGAATTCGGCTATTAAAGACGCAAAAACTGATGCTGAAAAAGCAATGTTGATTGAAAGTATGCTTCAAGATGTAACACAGGTTATTTGTGATATTTATTCACGTTTCTTGTTTGAAAGTGAAGTTGTAAATCGCAGAAAAAATGAATTTTTACTCAGCGATGAACTTTGTAATATTATGAAAAATGCTCAAAAAGAAGCTTACGGAAAAGGTCTGGACGAGAACTTTTTGCACCCATACATGTGGGTTAATAAAGGGCATTATTACATTGCGGAGCTTAATTTTTATAACTTTCCTTATGCTTTCGGTTGCCTGTTTGCTAAAGGACTTTATGCTCAATTTGTCAAAGAACCTGAAGTTTTCGTTGCAAAATATGACAAATTGCTCAATGCAACTGTCATTTCTTCCTGCGAAGATGTGGCAAAAATGGCAGATATAGACATTACTGAAGAGCAATTTTGGATAGATTCACTGGAGATGATGAGTGAATATGTTGATGAGTTTATAAGGCTGACTAAATAATTTTTTGTAAAAAAAAGAACGCACTCCGAGCGAGTGCGTTCAGCTTGAAGACAAAAAGGCTCGCGAGCCTTTTTGTCCCCAAGCTTCGCTCCATCGCCTTGCGATGGCATTTTGTAAATTCTTTATTTTATCATAGAATTTTGTATGAAATTCACAAAATATGCGTCTGCGGACGCAGGTTATTTCAACGTGAAGGCGAACCCTGATGGTTCGCCCTCACACTCCCACTCCTTCCGAAAATCAGCTAATTTACTTTTGTCTACAGTCAAAACGTACTCCGAGCGAGTGCGTTCTTTTCATTTAATTAAATCTCTTTAGTCATTTGCATATAATCCAGCTCATTATATCCACATTTTTTGTATAATTCGATAGCATTTGTGTTATTTTTTACAACTTCAAGCCTAAACCTGACCGCTTGTCCTGCATAGAATTTTTCGACAAACTCAAAGAATTTTTTAGCAATCCCTAGCCCTCTTGCTTCTGGTGCTAAATATAAATCCTCAAGCCATACGCACATGCCGGCGTATTCTGTCGAGTAGCTTTTGGCGACCATGGCATAGCCCAAAAGATTAGCATTTTCTTCAAAAACAAAGCCTTCAACGAAGGGCATTTCGCCCACACAGTCGGCTATGTCTTTTTTGAGAATTCGCTCGTCTGCTTTTTGATATACAGCAGGTGAATTGTAAAATACTGTCATCAGCTCTAAAACGCTACTGCTATCAGCTTCTATCATAGGTCTAATTGTCATTTTTTGTCTCCAATTTTAACAATATTTTTTGTATTCGGCAATAAATGCGTCTGTATTTTCGGGTTTTGTGCACCAACTTGTGCAAATTCTGACAGCACTTTCAGTTTCGTTCACAGATTCCCATTTAAAAAATGCAAATTTTTCCTGCATTTTTAACATAACATCATTTTTCATGATAGGGAAAAGTTGATTTGCGCTGGTTTCAAACAAAAATTTACAGCCAAGATCTGCCATTGCTTTTCTAATTCTATCAGCTTCAGAAACTGCGTGTTTTGAAATTTCAAAGTACAAACCATCTTCAAAAAGTGCCTCAAATTGAAGTCCTAACATACGACCTTTTGCAAGCATTGCACCGCTTCTTTTTATCATATATCTAAAATCTTTGAATAATTTTTTGTTAGTTATAACCAAAGCTTCGCCAAAAAGTGCGCCGACTTTTGTTCCGCCTATGTAGAACACATCACAAAGGTTTGCAATGTCCTCAATTTTAAGGTCTGTTCCCTCGGCGACCAGTGCGTAACCAAGCCTTGCTCCATCTAAAAATAGAGGTAATTTAAATTCATCACACACTTTTCTGATGGCTTCAACCTCCGATTTCGTGTAACTCGTGCCGCTTTCGGTGGGGTGAGAAATGTAAACCATCCCAGGTTGAACGCAGTGTTCACGATTTTCATCTTCAAAATGTCCCTTGCAAAGTGAATGGAGTTCACTCGCTTTTATTTTGCCGTCATTGGTTTTTATTGGCAAAATTGCGTGTCCTGTCGCCTCAATCGCCCCTGTTTCGTGGGTGTTGATATGCCCTGTATCCGCCGAAATTACGCCTTGGTATGGGCGTAAAAGTGAAGAAATTACAGTTAAATTTGTTTGTGTTCCACCACTGAAAAAGTGTACTTCTGTTTCATTTTCGTCTAGTTTACACAGGTTTCTAATATATTCAGCCGCTTTTTTGCAGTGGATATCATTTCCATATGTATCGGTTTGGTTATCATTTGTTTCAATTAATTTTTCCAAAATACGTTTGTGAGCGCCCTCTGTATAATCGCAATTAAATCTTATCATTTTTCTAAGTTACCTCTCTTTCACTCAGAAAATATTATCACAAAATAGCGATTTTTTCAAGCAAATTCTTTACATAAACCATCTTTTATGATAGTCTAAATTTGATTTAAATCCAAAAGCTCAAGCACTTTTACAATAATAACCATTACTGTTGTCGGAAGAGCCAAATATCGCAGTAAAACTACTATAATCGAGCCAGAAGTTCCCCCTAATTGCCTTCTGAGCATACTTTCATTTTCGGCTTTTCGCATGGCTTTTAGCATAAGTATGGCGCTCAATGGCATGAGTATTGCTTGACTTAAAAACTCTGCAAGTGCCATTAAATTCATGCCGAAAATTTCCGAAAAATTTCCAAATCCCATGCCATCTCTTGCAATTAAAATTGCTGGAATTGACACTGCTATGCCTGAAAAAATTGCCGACGCTTTTCTGTTTTCGCTCTCCCCTGTCAGTGACATTGAAACTTCTAACATGGAAACCGCCGAGCTTAGGGCTACTAAAAGCAGTAAAATATAAAATAAAACGCCGAACATGTGTCCCCAGAGGTGGTATGAGTCGAAAACTTTCTGCATGGAAACAAATAGTAGCATCGAGCCGTCGCTTTCACCTTGTCCGAGCATTGCTCCGACTGGCAGAACTGTGAGTGCGGCAAGCAGTGCAACCGATGTGTCAGCGAGGGCGATTATGGCTGAACTTTTGGGAATATTTACATTTCTATTTAAAAATGAACCGTAACAAATCATGCAACCCACGCCCAAGGAAAGTGAAAAAAACATCTGCTCCCCTGCTGAAGCGAAGATTTCTGCCACTTCCATTGCGGTTATTTCGGTTGGAAATTTTAACATTTCAAGCACCGCTTCACCTGCGTTTGGCAGGCTTAAAGTGCAAATTGCAAGCACAGGAAGCATTATGAGTAGCAGTGGAACAGCGAATTTTGAAAATCGTTCTATACCTTTTGAAATTCCAAATGCTGTAATTATTGTTGCTAGTAAAATGAAAATTAGTGTGTAAAGTGACGATGAAAATTCATTTGAAACAAAGGAAAGAAAGAGCGATGAGCCCATTTTGTTTTCTGTTCCAATTAATGACATAAAATTTGTAACTATATGATAGTTCCGCCTAAAAAACTGTAATACGCCATCATAAAAAACGATGCTAATTCACTAAAAAAGCCCCCAATTGAGCTTTTTGCTATCATTTTGAAGGCATTTCTGGGTTTTTCCTCAGTTTCCCTACCGACGGCAAGCTCACAGGATAAAATTGGATAACCTACTAGAATTACCAATAATATGTAAAAAATTAAAAATAACGCTCCCCCACCTTCGGAGAGTTGTTTTGGAAATCCCCAAATATTCCCAAGTCCAACTGCGGCACCTATTGCCGTGAATAAAAATCCGCTTAGACCCTTAAAATTATCTTTTTGCATAAATTTTCTACCCCCATAGCTTTGTATGAAAATATATGCTTGTACTTTTTAAATAATTTGTCGAAAGGCTTTAAAATGAAAATAAATTACCAGTCTGAAACTGATAAAATTATCAAATCACTCACCAAAAAACCATCTTTACTGCTTCACAGTTGCTGTGCACCCTGTTCGACTTATGTGGTTTTGTATTTAAAAGAATATTTTGATTTGACAGTTTTTTTCTATAACCCAAACATAGAGGATGAGGAAGAATATTCCAAAAGATTAGACGCACAAAAACAGTTTTTGGCTCAAGCCTGTCCTGAAATTGAGCTGATTGAACTATACGAAAAAAGCGGAATGTTCAGCGATGCCGTCAAAGGTTTGGAGGCTGAACCCGAGGGGGGGGTGCGTTGTGACGTGTGTTTTGCACTGCGAATTTCCAAAACAGCAGAGCTTTCTAAGGAGAAAAATTTTGAATATTTTTGCACTACTTTAAGTGTTAGTCCGCATAAAAATGCACAGCTTATCAATGAGATAGGCAGTGCTAATGCCGAAAAATATGGAATTAATTGGTTACCATCAGATTTTAAAAAACGCAATGGATATGTCAAATCCGTTGAATTATCTAAAAATTTTTGTTTATATCGACAAAATTTTTGTGGTTGTAATTTTAGCAAAATATAAAATAAATTATGTTTACAGGCTAAATTTTTTTGCAGATTGACGATTTTTTATGCAATATTGATGAAAATGTCAATTTTTGGTTTTTATTTTCTATATATTCACTGTAAAAAAATGGATAAAAACTCTTGTATATTTATCAATCATAAGCTATACTATTATTGAGGTGTTGCATATGAATGAGAATATTGGTTCTCTACTCGCAAGGCTACG
>CAYJOS010000111.1:0-7446 GCA_964371875.1 uncultured Oscillospiraceae bacterium
TCCAAATGTTTAATTTTTCGACTTTCATATTATAATTCAATAATGGTGTAAAGTCAAGATAAATTTATTGTAATAAGGCAAAATTTGTGGTAAACTAAATATTACCATGCATCAATTACAAAATTTAGGAGGATTTATGAAAAATAAATTACCACCAATCGTTTCAAGGTTATTAATCACCGCAATTTTCGCATTTGTATATTTCTATTTCAATCTCCCCGCAATCAACTTGCAAGACACAGAATTTTACATGTTCGTATTCCTAATATGTGCTGTCTACTGCTTCCTATCCATTGCGACAATGGGTTTACTAAAAATCGAAACAGTTTCTGAACTTGTTGATAAACTCAAAAAAAATTGTCTTATTCCTGCACTGGTCTGCGTTGCATTGCTAGCGCTTATGATAATCGGTTCTGTGATTTCCTCTCCCCTGTTCAGGGCTTCGGCGTACAGCCAACTTTTAACAGTTGAGGACGGCGATTTCACAGCAGAAGTCGACCAAATTTCTTACGACCAAATCCCACTACTTGACGCAGCAAGTGCTCAGCGTTTGGGTGACAGAAAACTTGGTGAACTCTCTGATATGGTCAGCCAATTTGAGGTCGCTTCAAATTACACTCAAATCAACTACGGCGACACGCCTGTGCGTGTAACTCCGCTTGAATATGGCGACATTATCAAGTGGTTTAACAATAGAGCTGAAGGTCTCCCCGGTTATCTTGTCATTGACATGGTAACTCAAGAAGTCGAAATCATACGCCTTGAAGAGGGTATGAAATACTCCGAAAGCGAACTTTTCGGGCGCAATATTTACAGACATTTGCGTTTTAACTATCCCACATACATTTTTGCTGGGGTAAGTTTTGAAATTGACGACGAGGGTGTCCCCTATTATGTCTGCCCCCGCCTCGTGAAAACCATAGGACTTTTCGGCGGACGTGACATAAACGGCGCTGTTTTAGTCAATGCAATCACAGGCGAAAGCACCTATTATGAAGAAGTTCCCACGTGGGTTGACCAAGTGTATTTTGCTAATTTAGTCATAGAACAATATGATTATAAAGGTATGTACACCAACGGTTTTATCAACTCAATTTTAGGTCAACAAGGCGTTACAGTCACAACCGAAGACTATAACCACCTTGCGATTGACGACGATGTTTATATGTATACAGGCATAACTTCTGTCGGAAGTGACCAGTCAAATGTTGGGTTTATTTTGACAAACCAACGCACAAAAGAAACCAGTTATTACCCTGTCGCAGGTGCAACCGAGCAGTCTGCAATGGCTAGTGCTCAGGGTGAAGTGCAAAACCTTAGATATTCTGCAACTTTCCCACTTTTGCTAAATATTAGCAATCAACCAACCTATTTTATGGCATTAAAAGACGATGCAGGACTTGTCAAAATGTATGCCATGGTAAACGTCGCTCAATATCAATTGGTAGCAGTTGGAAACACTGTTTCAGAATGTGAAGCCAACTATATCAAACTGCTTTCTGAGGGGAATATTACCGACATAGAAAGCGGCAGTTCAGCCGAAATTACAGGCAAAATTTTGGAAATTCGCTCTGCTGTAATCGACGGAAACTCAGTTTTTTATATAAAATTAAATGGTGATAGTTGGTATTACACCTTCGTGGCAAACGAAAACGAAATTGCACCAATTTTAGATGTCGGCGATGAAATCAGCTTCATTTCGACCTCAACCGAAGGCGATTTAAGGCTTGGATATTCACTCGCAATTGCAGAATAAATCAAAAGGTGCGGTGGATTTTCCACCGCACTAATTTTAACTAAGGAGAAAGATATGGACTATATTATAATAGCTTTGTTGGCAATTATTATTTTGATTTTGTTGTTTAAACCAGACAAAAAAACGTCTGTTTCTGTTACAAAAGAAGATGTCGAAAATGCCATAAGCAAAGAAAGTGCTAAGACACTAGATTTCATGCACAAGCAAATTGAACAACAGACAAGCTCTCAAAAAAGCTTGCAAGAACAGCTCTCAAATATGGAAACTCAAAGGTTTAAGGAATTTTCTGAAAACACCAGAGAAACCATGGAAACGCTGAGAAAAACTGTTGGCGAAATGACAAACAGCCTTGATAATCGCTTTGAAAATTTCCAAAAAAGTTTTGAAAATCGCGTCACCACCATGCAACAAAGCAACGAGAAAAAACTCGACGAAATGCGTAACACAGTTGATGAAAAACTTCAAAAAACGCTTGAAGATAAAATCAGCCAGAGCTTTAAACTCGTCAGCGAAAGGCTTGAGCAAGTTTATAAATCTCTCGGTGAAATGCAAAAATTGTCGAGTGGTGTTGATGACCTTAAAAAGGTGCTTTCAAACGTCAAAACCCGTGGTATTTTGGGCGAGGTTCAACTCGGTGCAATTTTAGAACAAATCCTAACCAATGACCAATATGACACCAATGTTGCAATCAAAAAAGGCTCGCAAGAAAGGGTAGAATTTGCGGTTAAACTCCCAGGCGAAAACGGCGAATTTATCTATCTACCAATAGATGCGAAGTTTCCTATGGATGCCTACCAAAACTTACTTGATGCTTATGACAGCGCTGATGCGAAGCTTGTCGATGAGGCAGCAAAAGTGCTGACAAATCGCATAAAATCCTTTGCAAAAGACATCAGCACAAAGTACATAAATGTTCCGAATACTACAGAATTTGCCATAATGTTCCTCCCAATCGAGGGACTTTATGCCGAAGTTGTCCGCCGAGGAATGATAGAAGAATTACAGAAATTGAAAATAAATCTAGCTGGCCCGACGACCATGGCGGCACTTTTAAGCTCGCTACAAATGGGCTTTAGAACCCTTGCAATCCAAAAGCATTCAGGCGAAGTTTGGAAAGTTTTGGAGGAAGTTAAGTCGGAATTTGTCACATTTGGCACGGTTCTTGAAAAAACTCAAGAGCGTATGAACATGGCTTCAAAAGAGCTTGACAAGCTCGTCGGAGTTCGCACCAGAGCCATCAACCGCAAGCTGAGAAATGTTGCAATTGACGGCGGTGCTGAGGTGGAATTGCTAGAGGAATAAAATACTAGGAGTGGATGACAAACTGAGATTTTGTCATCCACTCCTAGTAATAACTTCGCTATTTCCCCGAATTGAGCATTTTCGCAATCAAAGGTCTTTTGACTTCTAATGCACCAAAGGGACAAAATTCTTGACAGCAAAAGCACAAAATGCACTTTCTTCTGTTAATTTTTGGTTTTTTGTCTTTCATTATAATTGCGTCGGCAGGGCAAACTTCTGCACATTCCTTGCATCCAACGCATTTTTCGGGAACAAGCCAAGGTTTTGAACTTAAGGTCAGCTTCATGAGCGAGCCACGAATTTTCTGAACACCCTTGCCGTGTCCAGTGAAAAGCAAGCCACCTGTTTCGGGGATTTTATAATCTCTAATTGCAGGTGGCTGATTAGATATTTTGGCATTTTCAGGCACTAAATTCCGACTTTTTGCGGCGCGAATTGTCGTTACTCGGTCAGGATTTAGGTTTATGAGTTTGCTCATGCGGATATCCAAAGTGTGGGCATTATTAGCGGCGACGATATAACCAACTTTTCTCGGAGTTCCCGAGTTTGGGCCGTTGCCCTCCATCGCCAAAACTGCATCGCAAATCGTGAGTGTTGGTGCGACTGTTTCATAAACATCGACTAACATGTTTCCAAAATCGTCAATATTCGGATATCTAAAGTGATATTCGGGTTTTTTCGTGCCCGGAACAGAGCCAAACATGTTTTTAACTCCGGCGGTGAGTGTTGTCATTCCGTGAGTTTTCAGTTTACATAGGTTTATCACAGCATCAGCTTTTAAAAGCCAAGAGGTGCAATCAAATTTCGACAAAATTTTACCGTTTTTTGATTTTATCTCTTCCTGAGAAAAGTCGGCGTTTAGCTCTCCGCCGTAACTTACAACACTTTCCATTCCACAGGTTTTATAAATTCTTCCAACAAATCCCTCAGTAAAAACTCCACCTGGGCTGTCGCCAATAATTGGCTTTGCACCGTGTTCAACTAAAATTTCACATAGCGCACATACTATAAATGGATGTGTGGTGACAGCTTTGTCAGGAATTTTTCCTGTAAGCAAATTGACTTTTAAGGCGACAGTCATGCCTTTTTTCAGCCATGAAAAATCCGTCACCTCTAACAGGGCTTGTCTTAACGCTTTTTGAACTTCTTCGTATTTATATTCGCCACATTCGGCGTATGAAACATCAAACATAGTCTATTTCTTCTCGGGCACGACTTCTAACCAATAACCATCAGGGTCTGCGATGAAATAAATGCCCATTGCTGGGTTTTCGTAGCAAATTACGCCCATTTCTTTGTGTTTATTGTAGAAATTATCGTATTCGTCAGTGACAAACGCAAGGTGGAACTCACATTCGCCGAGATTATATGGCTCTGTGCGGTCACGTAGCCAAGTTAGCTCTAGGCAAAAATCGGTAACACCATCGCCGAGATAGACGATTTTGAACTCTCCGCTTTCGGGCGTGATATCTCTCACAGGTTTTAAGCCTAGTGTGTCAGCATAAAATTTTATGCTTTTTTCTAAATCGAGAACATTAAAATTGTAGTGGTTAAATTTAATCATATGGGTACTCTCTTTCTATGTATTTTACGATTTTATTATACCCTTTTTGGAAAAATATTTCAAGCAATTAGAAAATTTAACAATTTTATAGAAAAATCTTACAAACATTTTACATATTTTTTTACTTTTTGCCACTTCCATTTTTTCGCAGTTCGTTATATAATAGTTCTATTATTTCGGGCTAGACCCGATAAAAGGAGGAAATTTTGTGAAAAATACACGCAAAATCTTAGGTCTACTGTTAGTAGTTGCTATGATCATGAGCTTCGGCGTCATAGCTTCTGCGGAAGGCGAAATGCCTTATGAGGGTAAAATTGTTATCCTACACACAAACGATGTCCACGGTCGTATCGCTTACGACGCAGAAGAGGGAATTATTGGCTATGATGGACTAGCTACCCTAAAGAAAATGTATGAAGACGGTGGCGCTGAAGTTATTCTTATGGACGCTGGCGACTTCTCACAAGGACAACCTGTCGTTAATGTTTACGAAGGTTCAAATGTAATTGAGTTCATGAACGCTGTTGGCTACGATGTAGCTACTATCGGTAACCATGAATTTGACTTCTCACTTGAAAGCCTAGAAGCTAACATTGAGGACTCTGAATTTTCAACTGTTGCTGCTAACCTTACTTACAAAGATAACGGCAAACTTGTTGCTGATGCTAGTTTAATTATCGAAACTGCTGACGGAACAACATTTGGTGTTTTCGGTATGGCAACTCCTGAAACTCTAACAAAAGCAAGCCCTGCTAACACAGGCGAAGTTGACTTTGCTAACGACGCTGAAGCACTATATACAGTTGCCGAAGAGCAAGTTGAAAAACTTACAGCTGCTGAATGTGATTATATCGTTATGCTAAGCCACCTTGGTGACGAAGCTTCAAGCGAACCTTTCCGTTCTTCTGATGTTGTTAACAACGTTGACGGAATTGACATCGTTATCGACGGTCACTCACACCAAACTTTTGAAGAAGGTTTGATGGTTAACGAAACACTAATCGCTTCAACAGGTAGCTATTTTACAAATGTTGGTGCTGTTGTTATTGATGCAACTGCTGGCGAAATGACAGCTTCTCTTCACCCTATCGCTGATGTTACTGCTCCTGATGCTGAAATCACAGCTATTATGCAAACATACATCGACGAAGTTGAAGAAGAATATGGCGCAGTTTTCGCTAAAACAGAAGTTGACCTAAATGGTTCACGTGAAGGCGGAGAAATCACAAACGACGCTGGTGAAGTTATTGCAACTTTCCCTGTTGGCGCTGGTGTTCGTCTACAAGAAACAAACCTTGGTGACTTTGCAACAGACGCTATTTTGTGGCAAGCAAAACAACTATCTGACAAAGAAGTTGTTGCTGCTATCACAAACGGCGGTGGTATCCGTGACAGCATCTATGCTGGTGATATCACAATGAACGACATGATCACTGTTTTCCCCTTCGGAAACCAAATCACACTACTTGACCTTACAGGTGCTCAAGTCCTAGAAATCATCGAAGCTGCAACTTCAGCTGCTCCTGAGTCACTAGGTGCTTTCCCACAAGTTGCGGGAATTGAGTTCACTCTAAACACAAGCGTTCCTTATGAAAATGGCGAAATGTATCCTGACTCAACTTACTATGCTCCAGCTAACCCTGGTGCTCGTGTAACTATCACTTCAATCGGTGGCGAAGAATTTGACCTTGAAGCAACTTACACAATCGCTTCAAACGACTTCCTTGCAATCGGCGGTGATACATATTACACATTCACACAAGCTTCTTACAAATATGATACAGGTATCGCACTTGAAGATGCCCTAATCAACTATATTGATGAAGAGCTTGACGGTGTTGTTGGCGAAGAATATGCTGAAGCTGACGATCGTATCACTATCATTGCAACTGGCGAAGGCGCAGAGCCTGTTCTAACATTCACAGACGTTACTATGGAAGACTGGTTTGCTGGCGTTGTTACTTACAACGTTGACAACGGTTACCTTGTCGGAATGAGCGAAACAGAATTTGCTCCAAACGAAAACATGACTCGTATGCAATTTATGACCATTATGCACCGTATCGGCGCTATGGAAGGTAAATGGGATGAGATGGAAACAACAGGTGAAAACTGGACAGAAGGCGCAATTTACACAACTGAAATGCTTGGTCTAGAAGGAATTTCATCTGAAGAAGACCTAATGATGCCTATTACACGTGAAGAAATTTGCGGATATGCATATGCTACACTTATGTATGGTGTAGAAGGTTCATTCGTAAGCACTCGTGATTACGAAACTTTCACAGATGAAGATGAAATTTCTGAAATGTACATGGAAGCTGTTGCTGTTATGTACGAAGCAGGCGGAATTAATGGCTACCCAGAAGGCGACTTCAAACCAATGGGAACAGCTACAAGAGCTGAAATCGCAACTGTTATTTACAACATCATGGAAGTTGTAACTATGGAAGTTGTTGCTGACGAAGCTGCATAATAACAAGCTTTAAACAATTAAATTTATGCCGTGGGAGATTTCTCCTGCGGCATTTTTTTGTGAAAAGAGGGGGGATTTTCGCTTCGGCGAAAAGAACGAGAGAGTTTTCGCTTCGGCGAAAAGAACGAGAGAGTTTTCGCTTCGACGAAAAGAACGAGGGGAACGAGAGAATTTTCGTTGCGACGAAAAGGAAACGAGGAGAACTGAGAACGCTCTCCGAGGGCTCACTTTTTCTCGTGAAAAAGTAAGCAAAACACGTCGGGGAAACACCCCCGAACGGTGGGAACGGTTTAGGGTGCGGAATATACAGGCTATCTTGGAAAGAAAATCATGAAATAGTTGCAATCG
>CAYJOS010000112.1:0-7406 GCA_964371875.1 uncultured Oscillospiraceae bacterium
TTTTTCCGTTATATTTCACAAAAATCCTCGTTAATACATCCAGTATTGCCTGTGGTTTTTGTATCGTCTAACGAAAAAATTCACCTTGATTTTGCAAATGCTTAGTTTGTCAACAACTCCATAACAACATATTCCAAAAAAACTGTTGATTTTTTTTCAATTTATGTTAATATTATTTCGTACACCTATAAATTTATAGGAAAAAAATATTTGGAGGAAATCAAAATGGCATACACAATTACAGATTCATGCGTATCATGCGGAAGCTGCGTTCCAGAATGTCCAGTAGAAGCAATTGCAGAAGGCGATGGCATCTATGTTATCGACGCTGACACTTGCATTTCATGCGGCGCTTGCGTAGCATCATGTCCAACTGAGGCTATTGTTGATCAATAAGCCATTCAGGAGCAATGAGCGGTAATTTTTTTACCGCTCATTATCATTATATAAGGGTTAATAAGTTTGAAAATAAATTTTCGAACTTTAAGATTATTAAAACCGTTTTTCTCGTCCACTTAAGGTGGACAACCGAAAAACATGGCACAATATGACCATTTTATGGCTGTTTTGTGCCTTTCGTAGAAGGAATGGTCATATATATGATTTATTTTGATGAACTTTTTCACGATGGCCCACAAATTGCAAGAACAGAAGAGAGTTTTAAGCTTTCAACCGACTCTGTTCTTCTTTCGCATTTTGTCAATGCGACAAACCCCAAAAATATAATCGACCTTGGAAGCGGAGCGGGAGTTTTAACTGTGCTCATGGCACATAAATATAAAAAAGCTCAAGTTTTAGGAGCTGAAATTCAAGAAGAATCAGTAAATTTATCTCGATTGTCGGTTGAAAAAAGCGGATTTTCGGATAGAGTTAATATAAAAAACTGCGATTTGCGTGAATTTAAAAATAATTTCACCGCAGGGGCATATGATTTAGTGGTTTCAAACCCACCATATTTTCCCATAAAGTCAGGATACTCAGCACCACTAGAAGCCCGAAAAATCGCCAGAGAAGAGATTTGCTGTACTTTAAATGATGTTTTAACCGCCGCCGCCTATCTATGTAAATGGGGTGGGGCTTTTTTTCTTGTCCACAGACCCGAGCGAATTGCCGAAATTTGTGCAATTGCAACTCAGGTAGGACTTGAACCTAAAAGACTTCGTGTGGTACAATATAAGATAGACAGTGCGCCAAGTTTGGTTTTGGTTGAATGCAAACGTGGGGCAAAAGCTGGGCTGATATTTGAAAAACCGCTCATTTTGACAAATGAGGACGGTTCAGACAGTCAGGAAGTTTTGGAAATTTATAAAAGATAGGGGGCGTAATTTGATGGGAACACTATACCTCGTCGGTACGCCGATAGGAAATTTAAGCGATTTTTCGCAGAGAGCAATTAAAACCCTCTCCGAAGTGGACTTCATAGCCGCCGAGGATACAAGGGTTAGCATTAAACTTTTAAACCATTTTGGAATAAAAAAGCCACTTGTGAGTTATTATGAACACAACAGAGTTCAAAGTGGAGCAAAAATTTTAGAGCGAATTTTGTCGGGTGAAGACTGTGCTTTAGTCACAGACGCAGGTATGCCCGCAATCAGCGACCCTGGGGAAGATTTGGTCAAAATTTGCGCCGAGGCAAATGTGCCAGTAATCACAATCCCGAGCGGGACAGCCTTGGTTTCGGCTCTTGCCGTTAGTGGACTGCCCACGCAAAGATTTTGCTTCGAAGGCTTTTTGTCCACAGCGAAAAAAAGCAGAATTGAGCATTTGAACGAACTGAAAACCGAAAAACGCACCATGATTTTTTATGAAGCACCGCACAAGCTTTTGCGAACTTTGACGGATATGCTCGAATTTTGGGGCGATAGGGAAATTGCAATCTGCCGTGAAATCACAAAACTGCATGAGGAAACACTACGCACAACTTTTTCGGGAGCTTTAGCCCATTTTGAGGAGAAAAATCCCAAAGGCGAATTTGTGCTTGTAATCCGTGGTGCAGTCGAGGAAAAAGAGGAAACTATGCCGATTGAGGAGGCAGTTTCGCTAGTCCTCAATCTGAAAAAAGAGGGAAAACCGCTGAAAATGGCTTGCAAGGAAATTGCGGAGCAAAGCGGATTTTCAAAAAATACATTATATGACTTGGCTTTAAAAGCCGAAAATTAGGAGGGACAGTTATGCTAAAAGGAAAAACTCTATTGCTTGGAGTTTCAGGCGGAATTGCTTGTTATAAAACTGTTTCTCTGGTTTCTGCCCTTAAAAAGTTAAATTGCAACACAAAAGTTGTGATGACAAAAAACGCAACCGAATTTATTTCACCCATGCTTTTTGAGGAGTTCACAGGCAAACGAACCATGGTGGACACCTTCGACAGAAACCACAGCTTTGATGTGGCACACATCTCACTTGCAGACAGTGCGGATATGGTTTTAATCGCACCGGCAACAGCGAATGTGATTGCAAAACTAGCTAACGGCATAGCCGACGACATGCTCACAACTTCGGTTTTGGCGTGCAAATGCCCGATTTATATTTCGCCGTCTATGAACACCAATATGCTTAAAAATCCAGCAACTCAGGCGAATATCGCAAAATTAAAAGAATATGGATACCACATAATAGAGCCTGATAATGGTATGCTATTATGTGGAGTTTCGGGTGAGGGAAAAATGCCCGAGCCTGAAGTTTTGCTTGAATATGTAATGCGTGAATTAGCGTCAGAAAAGGATTTAATTGGAAAAAATGTGCTCATAACAGCAGGTCCGACCAAGGAAAAAATCGACCCTGTTAGATTTATAACAAACCATTCAACAGGAAAAATGGGCTATGAACTCGCAAGAGCCGCCGTGTATAGAGGGGCAAATGTCACCTTAGTTTCGGGCGAAGTGGCACTAAAATCACCAGCTTTTGTAAATTTTATCTCGGTAAAAAGCGCAGAAGATATGTTTGAAGCGGTTACATCAAAAGCGTCCGAGCAGGACATAATAATAAAATCCGCCGCCGTTGCCGATTACAGACCTCTCGACCCTGTGGACGAGAAAATGAAGAAAACAGCAACAGACGGCGACATTTCCATTAAACTTGAGAGAACAAAAGACATTCTTTCGCACTTAGGAAAAAACAAAAAAGACGGACAGTTTTTATGCGGTTTTTCCATGGAAACGCAAAATGTTTTGGAAAATTCACGCAAAAAATTGATTTCAAAGAACTGCGACATGATTTGTGCAAACAGCATAAAAGACGAGGGTGCAGGCTTTGGAGTGCCGACAAATAGGGTTTGCATCATCACAGCCGAGGGCGAAAAAGAACTGCCACTTATGAGCAAATTTGATGTTGCAAATGAGATATTAAACGAAATTACAGCCCGAATAAAATAAGGATAAATCCATACAAAACACTTGCCGTAACCCCAAAAACAATCACAGGCCCTGAAATGACAAACATTTTCGCTGCTGTTCCAGTGACCAGTCCTTCGCTTTTAAATTCAAGCGCAGGGGAAACGACAGCGTTTGCAAATCCTGTAATCGGAACTAAAGTTCCAGCACCTGAAAAATGGGCGAGTTTGTCATAAATTCCCATGCCTGTGAGCAATGCACCCAGAAAAATCATGGTGATAGACGTCGAGGCGGCGGAGAGGTCTTTTTCAAGTCCTAGATATTCGTAAAAATACAAAAAAGCCTGACCCACACAGCAGATTAGTCCGCCTGAAACAAAGGCTTTAATTGTGTTTTTAAAAATCCTAGATGATGGAGATATTTTTTTGATATATTCATCATACTCTTTATCAGACATGTTCATAGATTTGCCCTCCATTTTCTAAATGTTGACATATTTTATGCTTTTTCTGAAAAAATATACGGTTAAATTACAGAATTTACACAAACTTGCTGTAAATTTAACAAAGAAGTTTTATAATAATAAATAGATACAGTGATACAGGAGATTTATAATGAAATGTGCTTTAATTGACATAGGCTCAAACTCAATGCGTCTTTCGGTTTACAGAATTGACAGCGAAGGCTCTTTTGAAACTTTGTTCAGAGAAAAAATCATGGCAGGGCTTGCAGGTTTTGTCGAAAAGAAAAAACTAACAGCCGAGGGAATTACAAGAGCATGTGCAGGGTTGTTGCAGTTTAACCATGTTTTGCATAACTTGGAAATCAAAGATGTTTCAGTTTTTGCAACTGCTTCACTCAGAAACGTTGAAAATACGGACGAAGCCGTTATGGAAATCGAAAGAAGAACAGGCACAAAAGTGCAGATTTTGTCAGGCACTGAGGAAGCACTTTTTGGATATAAAGGCGCTATGCAAGAGTTTGGACTATTCAAAGGCGGATTTGTCGATATCGGCGGAGGAAGTACGGAAATTGTCACTTTTAACGGCGGAATAATCGACTCTGCGATCAGCTATCCCCTCGGTTCACTGCGTTTATATACCGATTGTGTCAAAAAAATTCTTCCAAACAAAGAGGCGCTCGACCTCATGGAAGAGCGTATTGAAAAAGACATGGCTGGGCTTAAAAACAATGAAAAGCACGACTGCATAATCGGCGTTGGTGGAACTGCACGTGCAACTTTAAAATTTATCACAAAGCTTTATAATCGCCCTGACGAGAGCAGAATTATCACAAGAAATCAGCTAAATGAATTGTGGGAAATTTTGTCGAAAGGCGACAAGGAAGCTATTGACCTTATTTTGAAAATAGAGCCTGAGCGTATTCACACCATCGTACCTGGGCTGACAATACTAAAAGAAGTTATGAAAAGTTTTGGCGCTAAAGAGCTTTTAATCGGCTCATACGGCGTTAGGGAGGGATTTTTGTGCCACAGGATAAAGGAAGGGACTATAGCTACACCCAAAACCGAGAAATAAGCTGGCTGAGATTTAACGAACGTGTGCTTGAAGAGGCGGAGGACACGTCTGTTCCGCTTCTCGAAAGGCTGAAATTTGTTTCGATTTTTACGACAAATCTTGATGAATTTTTCATGGTTCGTGTCGGGAGTTTGTTCGATATTTCGGTTTTAGCGCCTGAGCAAATCGACAATAAAACAGGGCTAAATGCGGCAGGTCAACTCGAACTTGTGTATAATTTCGTGCCTAAGCTCATAAAAAAGCGTGATAAAATCTTCAAATCCTTACAAAAAGAGCTCAACTCTCAGGGCATTTCCGACCTTACGGCAAATGACCTCAGCGAGGATGAGAGAAATTATATAGAACTGCATTTTAAAACGCAAATTTTGCCTGTTTTGTCACCACAAATTGTTGACACACGTCATCCTTTTCCAAACCTTATAGCTAAACAACTTTACATATCAACTTATTTGCAAGACAGCAATCAGAAGTTTATGTTAGGTATTGTTCGCATACCCGAATCCATGCCCCCGTTTATACAAATGCCCAGTAATCCTTGCCGTTATATGAGGATTGAAACCTTGGTTTCCATGTTTTTAGACCAGATGTACGGCGAATTTAAGCCACTTGAAAGCTGTGTCATGTGCGTTACTCGAAATGCGGATATCAGCTTTGACAATGAAAAATTTGAAGATATCAGCTCTGTCGAATATTTAGATAATTTGATGAAGCTTTTAAAACAGCGTTCACGTCTTGGAATTGTAAGGCTCGAAATTTCAGGTGAAGTTTCGGATGCACATCTAAAATTACTCATAAACCGTGTTGGTGTTACAAAAAATCAGGTCTATTTTTCAAACACACCGCTGCGAATGCAATACACTTTTGCACTGACTTCGGCTCTGCCTGATGACATTTCAGCGCCCTTGCAATTTTATCCGCACACGCCAAAACAGCCCGAGGATTTGCCGACAACAGGTTTGATAAATGCGGTTAAACAGCGTGATAAACTTTTGTTTTTCCCCTTTGAAAGTGTTGACCCATTTTTGAAATTATTAAGCGAAGCGGCTTCACATCCTGAAGTTATTTCAATTAAAATTACAATTTATCGCCTTGCTTCTTCGTCAAAAATCGCACATATTCTCTCCCGTGCGGCAGAAAACGGCAAAGAAGTCACGGTTTTGATGGAGCTTCGTGCAAGGTTTGACGAGGCGAATAATATTTCTTGGTCAAGGCTTTTGGAGGAGTCTGGCTGTAATGTCAGCTATGGTATTGAAGAGTTTAAATGCCATTCGAAGCTGTGTTTGATTACCATGAAAAACGGTGAGGGATTTAATTATATCACCCAAGTCGGCACAGGAAATTATAACGAAAAAACCAACAAAATGTACACAGACCTCACCTATATCACCTCCCGAAAAGACATAGGCGAAGATGCGACTTTGTTTTTCCAAAATATGATGATTGCAAATTTGCACGGAACATATAACAAACTTTTGGTTGCTCCTGACGGCATAAAATCTAAGCTAATCAGCCTGATTGAGCGTGAAGCAGAAAAGGGCGAAAATGGATATATTTGCATAAAAGCAAACTCTCTGACGGAGAGGGAAGTTATAGATAAGCTTGCTTTTGCCTCTAGTCAAGGGGTTGAAATTCAACTTATTTTACGTGGAATTTGTTGTTTATTGCCTGGAATAACAGGAAAAACTGAAAATATTAAGGTTACAAGCATAGTCGGAAGGTTTTTGGAACACAGCAGAATTTATTGCTTCGGCAAGGGTGATGACGTGGAACTTTATATATCTTCCGCCGACCTTATGACAAGGAATTTGCTAAGACGTGTCGAAGTTGCTTGCCCGATTTATGATGTAAATTTGAGGAATAAATTGCTTTGGGCACTGTCTAGCCAACTGTCTGACAATACGAAGGCTTCGGTGATTTTGCCTGACGGAACTTATAAAAGAAAGCGTAATAATTTGGTAACCGCAAACAGCCAAGAATATTTTATGGAAAATAGTTTTCCGTTGCCTGTTTATAAACCGAAAAGTTGGATTAAAAAGGTGCTTAATTATTTTAGTAGGTAGGTTTGGGTTTTTTGATTTGGCGAAAAGAAACGGAGAGACGCGTGCTCCGCAGGCTCACTTTTTCTCGTGAAAAAGTAAGCAAAACACGTCGGGGAAACACCCCCGAACGGTGGGAACGGTTTAGGGTGCGGAATATACAATAAAAATTAGCAAGCAAGCCCAGAAACAGGAGCAATCGCACGAAAAGAGAGCATAGTCACGGCTGACGCCTGATTTCTTCCCGTTGGCTACTCACTTGCAAAATAATATAGTAGGAGAGTCTATTTAAGCCTGTAAGATACCAAGTTTATGCAACGTTAGTATCTTGCAGACCTGAATAGACCCTCCTACTCGCAGTTTTTGCCAGTGGGTAGTCAACGGGCTTTCGACAGGCGACAGCCGTGACTACGCTCTAACTTAGTGCGATGGTAACTGGTTTCTGTTTTGCCAGTTGTGATAGCCTGTATACTCAGCACCCGCTTTCGTCACTCGTGTTCGGA
>CAYJOS010000113.1:0-7396 GCA_964371875.1 uncultured Oscillospiraceae bacterium
TGTGACCCTCTGCTTGTAAGGCAGATGCTCTCCCAGCTGAGCTATGCTCCCATTTAGCCGCCTCATTCGTGACAGCTTAGTCAGTATACCAATGATTTACGCATTTGTCAATACTTTTTTTAAAATTTTTTTATTTTTTTGTTAAATTTAGAATTTCTTCGTTCGTGTAGACATATTCTACGTCGCAAAATTGGCAGTGAATTCTAGTGTTTTCAGGGCTTTCAGCCATTTCAAGCAAGGCATCGAGTCCAACACCCATTAAAGCTCTTGTTACACGCTCTCGGGTGCAATTGCACATGTAATCGACTTCTCTTCGCTCTAAAATTTGCGGATTGAAGCCCGACATGACTTTTTTTATAAGCTCGTCTACATCGCTCTCGTCGAGAATTGTCGTCACGCTTTGCATGGAATTTATATTTGCTTCAAGGCGGTCAATGTGCCCGTCGGGTGCGCCGGGGAGGAGCTGAACTATAAATCCACCTGCGGCTTTTATGGTTTTGTCCACGTCAACAAGGACACCAAGTCCACACGCTGCTGGAACTTGCTCGCTTTCGGTGTAATATGCGGTGAAGTCTTCCGCAATTTCTCCGCTGACCAATGCAGTTGAACCTACGTATGGTTCGCCGTAACCGAAATCACGGCTGACTGTAATCATTCCGTTTTTGCCGACTAATCCGCCGACGTCAAGTTTTCCGTCCGCTCTAGTAGGTAAATCGACATCAGGATTTTGCACGTATCCACGCACATTTCCCGAACTGTCCGAAACTGTCATTATAGTTCCGACTATTCCCCCACCGTTAATTCTAACTGTAAGGCTTGCTTTTTCCTCTTTCAGCATATCACCCAAAAGCGAAGCTCCGCTAAGACTTCTACCTAACGCTGCTATCGCTGTTGGTTCTAGCTTATGAATTAGCCTAGCTTTTTCTACTATATCTCTTGTTTCCACCGCCGAGATTTTTACAAAGCCGTCTTCCGACACTGCTCTTATTGTTTCACTCATTATATATTTATTCCTTTATTTATTATTTAACATGCCTTTACCGCTATTTTCCGCCACGATAAAAACTCTACCTTGTTCGGCATGTATTCCGTCACGGATGATTTCTATATTATAGTAGCCTGCGTTTTTGAGGCTCTGTTCCAAAAACTCAATTGTGTGAGCATACTCAACATGCTCCTCTTGTTTTCTCCTCCATAGCTTGCCCTCCTGAGTGAAAATATCCATGCCATAATGCAGGGCATTTTCATCTTCTCTCCATTCTGCTCTCCAAAGGCAAAGCGAATTTTCGTTTTCATCGGCAAAAATTTGCCCACCTAAAGATTTTAGTCTTTCAGGTGAGTTAATGTCAAAAATAAAAAGACCACTTGGCTCTGTAAAAAGTGCTAGTCTTCTTAAAATTTCAGCTATATCACTTTGCATAACATAGTTTATGCTGTCTAAACTACTATATACAGCATCAACCGTGCCGAATAAATCCAATTCTTGCATTTTTTGACAAAGCATAATTGGACGAACTATATCCTCAGTGTCGTAAACTTTGTCACCAAGTTCTAATAGCATTTCTTCAGATGCGTCAACTGCTATGAGTTCATAGCCACGTTTCGCCATTTCAAGCGTTAGAGTTCCTGTTCCGCAGGCTAAATCTAAAACGACTTTTGGAGTTTTGCCTCTTTTTTTGAACACATCTTCGTAAAAATCCGCAAATTTATTATAAGGTATGTCGGAAGTAAATCCGTCATACCCTTTTGCCAGTCCTGTGTATGCACTCAAGACTCTCCACCGCCTTTTTCTTTCATGCGGTTTATGATAGTGCTGTAGCCTGATGAGCCATGTTGCAAACTTCTGTTTACACGGCTGATTGTCGCACTTGACGCTCCTGTTTTGTCGAGAATATCATTATAAATATGTCCCTCGTCAAGCAAAAGTGCAACTTGATATCTTTGCTCCATGGATTGAATTTCAGAAACTGTGCATAGGTCGTCAAAGAAATTTATACATTCTTCAACTGTTTCAATTTCTAAAATAGCTTCGTATAAAGCCTTAATTCGTTCTTTTTTTTCGTATTTCATACGGTTTTCCCCTTATTTTTTTCTATAACACTAATATACAACACTAAAGCGCGAAAGTAAAGCATTATTTTTTAAACTTGCAAATACCCATCTATGTTTCCACTTTGTAATTTGACTTTTTCAATTTAACATGGTAAAATTTAACTGTATTTTTATTTTTTAGGAGGATTCTTATGCTAAAGAAATTAATAACAACATCAGTAATTGCTCTTATTTTCGCAATTTCTTCTCTCTCTGCTTTTGCGGTTGACGGAGAAATCTACACAGGTGAAAGCCCCGACGGAATAACACCATATAACCTAAGCTGGGAGAATATCGCAAGCGGTAATGTCACTTTTGAAGAAGCAGTGGCTGAATACTATCGAGTCGATGTCTTCAGGGACGGCACTAAAGTTGGCACAGGCGGAACAGGCGCAAGAGGCACAGGCACATATATCGGTGATTTGATGACAGAAAGCGGTACATATGAGTTTATTGCTTATGCTACAAGCTATGGTTATTCAGATATCACAAGCGGTATGTATGCAAAAAGCGAACCTTACGAATACGTAAGACCTTCAGAAACACTTGGTGTTGCAACAAACCTAAACTACAGAGAATCAGAAGACGGCAAAGTTTTCTGCACTTGGGATGCACCTGAAAACTGGGTTGAAGGTCGTGACTTTTTTGAAGTCTATATACAAAACCACACAGCAGGCAGAGGTTTACTATACATCAAAATAGAAACACCAGAAAAGGAAATTGATTTCGAATCATTTGCCGAAGATTTATCTCACCTACCTGCTTATGCAGGAGGAGCTGGGGATGACGGCATCTACACCTTCACAGTAAAAGCTGTGAGCGGTGATATTACCAAAGTCACTTCCTCAGAAATCGAAGCGAGAACCACTGTAAGCTATAGCTATCCTGACGGAACAATCGCCCCTGTAGGTGATGAAGACGAACCAGAACCCACTCCCCCAGTGGAAAAACCCGCTGAAACTGTAAATGCACTTTCAACTCCTTCAAAAGTTGTTGTTAACGGTAATCAAATTTCATTTGACGCTTACAATATAAATGACAATAACTATTTCAAACTTCGTGACCTAGCTTTTGTTATAAGCGGTGCAGAGCAGTCTTTTGACGTTGAATGGAGCGAGGCAAGCAATGCGATTAACCTTGTCACTGGTTATGAATATACAGCAGTTGGCGGTGAACTTTCACCCCCATCAAATATGACAAAAACAGGCACTTTGTCAACTTCAACTGTACTAATCGACGGCGACCCAGTAGATTTAACAGCATATAACATAGACGGAAATAACTATTTCAAATTACGTGATGTTTGCAGAACATTTAATATAGGCGTTACTTGGGATGGAGAAACAAGTACAATTGGAATTGATACTTCGATTGGTTACACTGAATAATATAAATTAACAAAGAAAATTTTCGTTGCGACGAAAAGAAACGGAGATACGCGCTCCGCTGGGGTAACTTTTTCGTGTGAAAAAGTCACCAAAAAACATCGGAGTCTCGTCTCCGAACACGAGTGACGAAAGCGGGTGCTGAGTATACAGGCTGAATTAGCAAGCAAGCCCTGTAGTAGTTACAATCGCACGAAAAAATGCTGAGTTTACGGCTGACGCCTGATTAATGCCCGTTGGCTACTCACTTGAAAGACTTTATAGTAGGAGGGTCTATTTAAGACTGTTAGATACGAAATCTCAGAAACGCTTCGTATCTTGAAGGCTTAAATAGACCCTCCTACTCGCAGTTTTTGCTGGTGGGTAGCCAACGGGAAGAAATCAGGCGACAGCCGTGGATTTGCTCTCATTTCGTGCGATGGTAACTGGTTCTCTTTTTGCCAGTTGAGATAGTCTGTATATTCAGCACCCCTAACCGTTCCCACCGTTCGGGGGTGTTTCCCCGATGAGTTTTTTCCATACTTTTTTTCTCACTAAAAAAAGTATGCCCTCGGAGAGCGTTCTCTCGTTCTCCTCGTTCTTTTCGTCGCAACGAAAATCTTTCCCTCGAAAGGCATTTCGTCGCAACGAAAAAACTCTCCAGTTTTCTTTTGTCACACCTTTTTAACACTCTGTTTCTATTTACTTCTTGCAAATGCTTTGATTTTACTGTATAATGTATGAGTGAATATCAATATACAAATTTTGTAAATTCAAGCGACGTGAACTCGCAGAAAGGTATGTGTCATGGTTAAAGCAATAGTAGGCGCCAACTGGGGCGACGAGGGCAAGGGTAAAATTACTGATATGCTCGCCGAAACATCGGACTTAGTCGTTCGTTTTCAAGGTGGTGCTAACGCAGGACATACAATTATAAATTCATACGGAAAGTTTGCTTTGCACACCCTTCCGTCAGGAGTATTTTTTAATCATATTACAAATGTTATAGGAAACGGTGTTGCACTCGATATCAGAAAATTACACAAGGAAATTATCGAGCTAACAGAGCAAGGTGTTCCCTCTCCAAAAATCGTAATTTCTGAAAGAGCGCAAATCATTTTGCCTCACCATCCTTTGATGGACGGATACGAAGAAGAACGTCTTGCAGGCAAGAGTTTTGGTAGTACAAAATCAGGCATTGCACCTTTCTATTCGGACAAGTATGCAAAGATTGGAATTCAAGTCGCAGAGCTATATGACGACGAAATTTTGCGTGATAGAATTTCCAATATTTGTGACATCAAAAACCCACTAATTGTTCATTTATATAAGAAAGAACCCCTAAACCCCGAAGAAATCTACAAGGAACTTTGTGAGCAAAGAGAGCTAATTCGTGACTATGTCGGCGATGCAGCAGCTATAGTTCAAGATGCACTTGCAGAGGGCAAAAACGTGTTACTTGAAGGTCAACTCGGAACACTAAAAGACCCCGATTTCGGAATTTATCCAATGGTTACATCATCACACACAATCGCTTCATATGGTTGTGTTGGCGTTGGCATATCTCCACGCACAATTTCCGACATAATTTGCGTTACAAAAGCTTATTCAAGCGCTGTCGGAGCGGGAGAATTCGTCTCCGAATTATTCGGCGAAGAGGCAGACACTCTCCGCAGATTAGGCGGAGATAAAGGCGAATTTGGCGCAACAACAGGCAGACCTCGCCGTGTGGGCTGGTTTGACGCTGTTGCTACTGAATATGGTTGCCGTATGCAAGGCGCTACCGAAACTGTTTTAACTGCTATTGACGTTTTGGGCTATCTTGACGAGATTAAAGTTTGCGTTGGCTATGAAATCGACGGAGTTGTAACCGACAAATTCCCTGTAACAGGAAAGCTTGCAAAAGCAAAACCTGTTTACGAAACTTTAAAAGGCTGGAATAGCGATATCCGTGGCGTTACTGATTATAACTCACTTCCTGAAAATGCCAAGGCATATGTTGATTTTATTGAGAGTAAAATAAAAGTGCCAATTAAATTGGTTTCAACAGGTCCACGTCGTGAGGATATTGCACGCCGTAAGTAAGGAGGACATCTCATGGAAATGGAAATACTATGGACGATTGCAATTGTTGGTTTTCTTATCGCAGAAGCAATGATAACAGGGCTTGCGACTATTTGGTTTGCCCTTGGTGCTGTTGCGGCACTTGTTGCTGCGATTTTTGATACCGACTTATGGCTTCAAATCCTAATTTTTGCAGCTGTTTCCGTTGGAACTTTGGTCTATACAAGACCTCTTGTTTCAAAATATATAAACACTCGTTTCGAGCCGACAAACTCCGACAGGCTCATAGGAACAACATGTATAATTACAGAAAAAGTCGATAACATCGCTGCAACTGGCGCTGCAAGTTCAGGCGGAAAAATTTGGACTGTACGCAGTTTTGACGATGAAATCATAGAAAAAGGCGAACTTTGTATCATAGAGAAAATTGAAGGCGTAAAACTCATTGTTTCAAAAAAATCTGAAATTGATGTGGAGGAGTAAACATGCTAGATTTCCTTATGGATTACTTTGGAGTAATCATCTTATTCATCATCGTAGTTATTCTGCTAGCAAGAAACATTAGAATTGTCCCACAAGCAAGCGTTTGCGTTATCGAACGTCTGGGTGCATACCATACCACGTGGAACGTTGGTCTTCACCTTAAAATCCCTGTTTTCGAGAGAATTGCAAGAACAATTTCACTAAAAGAGCAAGTTGTTGACTTTCCACCACAACCTGTTATCACAAAAGATAACGTTACTATGCAAATTGACACTGTTCTTTATTTTGAAATCACAGACGCAAAACTATACACTTACGGTGTTGAATATCCCCTAACTGCTATTGAAAACCTATCTGCGACAACTTTGCGTAACATCATCGGTGAATTAGAGCTTGACCAATGCTTAACTTCACGTGATATCATCAACTCAAAAATGCGTCAAATCCTTGACATTGCGACAGACCCTTGGGGCATTAAAGTCAACCGTGTTGAGCTTAAAAACATCATGCCTCCAAAAGAAATCCAAACCGCAATGGAAAGACAAATGAAGGCAGAACGCGAACGCCGTGAGTCTATTCTACAGGCTGAAGGTGAGAAAAAATCTGCTATTCTAATCGCCGAAGGTCAAAGAGAGTCTGCAATTTTGCGTGCTGACGCTAAAAAACAACAACAAATCCTTGAAGCAGAGGGTGAAGCTCAGGCTATCCTTGCTGTTCAAAAGGCTACTGCCGAGGGTATTAAACTTGTTAACGAATCTGTACCAACAGACGCTGTTATCAAAATCCGTGCGCTTGAAGCTTTCACAGCAGCAGCAAACGGAAATGCAACAAAGCTTATTATACCATCAGATATTCAAGGGCTTGCAGGGCTTGCAGGGGCATTTAAAGAAATCATCACTGACGATACTCAAGCAAGCAATACAACTAAAAAATAAGACTAGGGACGGAGAAATCCGTCCTCTTTTTTGCACTTGTGAAGGGTGCTCCGAGGGGGAATTTTCGCTTCGGAGAAATGCCCTTCGGGGGAAAGATTTTCGTTGCGACGAAAAGAACAAAGAACGCTCTCCGAGGGGGAATTTTCGCTTCGGCGAAAAGAACGGAGAATTTTCGTTGCGACGAAAAGAGACACTCTCCGAGGGCTCACTTTTTCTCGTGAAAAAGTAAGCAAAACACGTCGGGGACTCGCCCCCGAACGGCGAGATGCGGTTAGGGTGCGGAATATACAGGCTATTTTGGATAGAAAAACTTCTACCAGTTACAATCGCACCAAAAGAGAACTAAACGAACAAGGGCTAATCGCCCTTTGGGTTGCCCGTTGGCTACTCATCTGAAAGATTATATAGTAGGAGGGTCTATTTAAGCCTGCCAGATGCGAAGTCACAGAAACGCTTCGT
>CAYJOS010000114.1:0-7311 GCA_964371875.1 uncultured Oscillospiraceae bacterium
GAAAATGACATCGGTTTATCCAATTCGAGGAGGGATACCCCCTCGAGCTCCCCCCACGAAAAGAGGTTTTTCCACAGTCTATAATACCGATGTGAATTTCACATCGGTATTTTTCAAGATAATGTTTATCAAATTTATGAGTATAAATTACAATAAATGGGAAATAATAGATTTACAAAGCGAAAATTAGGAGAATTTTGGAATTATTTTTGTAATAATGAGAAAAAAACTAAATTATGCTTGCTAAATTTTTGTAAAACGAGTATAATATAGATACAAAGAAATTGTAATAATTTCCAAAAAATGGAGGTGTGTAAATGACATACGCAATTGGCGATTGTATAGCTCATCCGTTACATGGTGCAGGGGTAATCGATAGCATAGAAATAGCCAAACATAGCGGGTCGGACAAAGAATATTATGTCATGAGGATATCAGTTGGGGATATTTTAGTAAAAATTCCTAAAGAGACCTCAGACAGCATAGGTGTTCGCCCGATAATTGAAGCAAAAGAAGCAGACGAAATTTTAAAATCAATAAATAGCATTGAAATAGATTTTAACCAGAACTGGAACAGAAGATATAGAGAAAATATGCTTAAAATCAAAAGTGGCGACTTAATGCAAGTAGCAACGGTAATCAAGTGCCTAGCTGCTCGTGACGAAGAAAAAGGACTTTCAACCGCTGAAAGGAAAATGCTTCAATCAGCGAAGCAAATTTTTATTTCAGAACTAGTGCTTGCAATTTCGCTCAGCTATGATGAAGCGGCAGAAAAACTCGATAGAGCACTTATTTGCTAGAAATTCGAAAAAATTATGGCAAAAATACAAGAAAACAGAATAAAATTACAAAAAAATTCCGCTCGTTTGAGCGGAATTTTTGTTTGTATAAAACCAATTGGGATTAACCAACCATTAGGTAAGCTGTTTCTACGCCATCAAATTCAGTGAATAGGTATGTGCCATCTGTGTATAGGTTAACTGCGCCTACTTCTGGGTATTCAGCAACACCATTTGCGCCGTCCCATGTGTAAGTACCTTCAGCTAGGATGTTGCCTTCAGCATCAAAGATAGCTGCTGCGCCGTTGTCAGCGAAAGCGATTGAACCAGTAGCGCCTTGATCTTCAGCACCAACCCAAGTACCTGTGATTGAAGCTGTATCTGAAGCTTCAGCACCTTCTTCGCTAGCTTCGTCAGTTGGCAATTCAGCCATCATGAATGCAGCAGAAGTGCCATCTTCAGTTTCTGTGTATAGATAATCGTCTTCGCCTAGGTACAAGTAGTAAGCACCGTCATCGCCGAAGTCAGCATCGCCTTCATAACCGTCCCATGTGTAAACACCTTCAGTGATGATTGTGCCTTCAGCATCCATAAGAGCGATTGCGCCTTCAGCGTTGAAAACCATAGCGCCTGTTGAGCCTGATGGATCTTCAGGAGAAACCCATGCGCCGACAAGTGATTCAAGTCCAACGAACTCTTCTTCTTCCTCGACAACTTCTTCTTCGACTTCTTCTTCAACTTCTTCTTCGACTACATCTTCTTCGACAACTTCTTCTTCAACAACAGGAGCTTCTGTTTCTTCAACTTCAGGCTCGCTGTCGCCACCGCAAGCTGCTAGTGATACTGTTAGTCCTAATGCAAGTAGTAGTGATAATGGTTTTTTCATTTTTATTTTCCTCCAAATTTTTTTGGTTAATTACACGAAAATACGCAAGAGAATTTGTGTAAGTAACTGTGCGACATATCGTAGCATAAAAAAACTCATCTTGAATGAAAGTAACAGAAATGTTATCTTCGGAAATGTTAATTTTTTTTGAAACTTGAAATATTTTACAACTTGTGATAAAATAAATTACATAATTATAAATGAAATAGGTGTGTTTGATGGATAACATTACGGTGCTTTTAATAGACGGAAATATTATGCAACTTGAACAAAATACCTCCGCATTTATTGGTAAAGGCTTTGATGTTTACTCAGCCAAAACCATTCCCCAAGCAAACACGGTCATAGAAATGCAACCAAATATTGACATTATCGTCCTTGCAGACAATATTTCCGATGCGGATATCATAAATTTTACAGAAAATGTAAAACAAGAATTTTTTTGCCCTGTTATAATAATATCCGAAAAAAATAGTTATGAGGATATAGTACAAGCCGTGAGCAGTGATGCAGATTTGTATATTACCACGCCATATTCCATGGAGGCATTTATAGCAAGCGCAGAAGGCTTAGTGAAAAAATACAGAAAATCCAATATTTCACAGCATATAAAAGACGAATTAATCTTGGACATAGTTTCGGGTCATGTAAAAATTGATGTTAGCGACTTAAGACTAACACCCAAAGAACTTTCATTGCTTTTAATTTTAGCAAGCCACGAGGAGGGGCTGATACCGCAGGAGCTCCTGTATGAGAAAGTGTGGCGTCAACCCTTGGGCAGTGATAAAAGCGCCCTTAGAATGGCGATTACAAGGTTGAGGAAGAAACTGGAAGGCTCTGGCTTTACAATTATTTCCAGCAGGAACAAGGGCTATTCCTTAGAAAAAGAGTAAGTAAGCAGTTTAAACAATACGGCGACGATAAAAATGAGGAAATCGTATGATTACACTAAATATTATTCATAACAATGTTACTGAAACATTAGAAAAAATTAAAGATGCAAAACTAGAAGACGGAACTTCGTGCCTTGTTGCTATACATGCATCTCATCCCGATGTTAATGAAGCGATGGGGCTTGCCAGCGTAATCAAATTAGCGCTACCGAAAGCGGAGATTATAGGAACATCTTCATCAGGCGTTGTTTATAATGGCGAAATTGTTGATAATGGAACATTAATTTCAATTTTTAAGTTTGAAAATGCAAGCATTCATAAAAATATGATTTCAACAACGGAGCTATCCGCAGATGAAGTTGCACAAATTTTCCATTCAGATTGTGACGAGCTTGACCCTGTGGCGGGTTTTATGTTTGCAGACAATCGCACGCATAATATTTCAAAAATAATAGGGAAAATAGCAGAAAAACCGATAAAATTCTCAGTTGTTGGTGGTGCTTCGGGATTTAATAAACCTGACGGCACTGTGGCGCACTATATTTTTGACCATGAAAAGACCATAGAAAACGGGCTTGTTTATGCTTTTGTTAGCAGTGAATTTGTCCTTTCATACTCAAATGCTGTCATAGGGCATGACTGCGTTAGTGATATGCACACAATCACAAAAACCATAGACGGAGCAATTGCCGAAGTTGACGGAATGAATGCCCAAAAATGGTTACGTGAAAAAATCGGAATTACAGAAAACTATACTCAAAACAACCCTGACGGAATTCCCGAAGCTGAGTTGCTTTTATATTTTCCATTGGTACTAGAAGGTGAAAATGGCGCGAGCCGATGCTATTATTTTGACGACGATAAGACGTCCTTGAAAATTTATATAGCGACGATTGAAGAGGGGCAAAAATTTAGAATTGGCTATAACAGCAGTCTAAATAGTGTAAATGAATGGCAGGAGGTCTGCTATGACCTTCAATCTATTTCCTCTGAATCTTTGTTTTGCTATTCTTGTGCATTCAGAAGAATGTATTTAGAAAACGTTTCAAAATGGGAAATGGCTGCCTTTGCCAATAGCGGAATTTGCGGTGCGTTTATGATGGGTGAAATTGGCACAAAAAATAACAGGCTACATCTTTATCATGCATCCTGTGTTATACTTTCCCTTGCTCAGAGGGAGAATTACATAGAAATCGACCTTAGTGGATTTGACAAAATTTCAACTCTTGAAAGTAAAGGCAAAGAAATTATCAATAATTTTGTCAAAATGTATGAAAATGAGGATAAAAAATCAAGCGAATTCCTAGACCTCATTGTCAAGAATGATGACAGGGTTAAAGAGCGTATTACAAACTCAGAAATCGACGAATTGATGAGCATGACAGATTTTCTGCACAAGCAAGCTCATAAGTGGCATAAACGGATTTGTCTGATTTCTATTGGGCAGGGTGATGATATTGGCGAGAATGTCGATGTCAAAAGACATGAATTAGGTGTTTCTATTGTTGAAAAAACTTCGGCAATTTTGAAGGAAAAATTTTCAAATTTATATATTGGCATGTATAGATATGGCGAATATTCATTTTTCATTACAACAAGTCATGCTCTTAGAGATGCAGAATTTATCGACGCTGTTCAAACGGTTTATGATGAGTGCAAAAGCGAAAAAGACAGTCTTTATAAAGTTTATTTCGCAGTCACTATTTCGGGCGCTAGACTTTCAGATCTTGAAGAGGAAATTTTAGCCATAGACAGTTCCTCAGATGAAAATCGATTTTTAATTTGCGATTTGGAAACAGACGACGCCACTGTTTTGCAAAATGAATTTAAAATGGTTAGAAAAATTAATCAAGTCATAAAAGATGATAAGGTAATTCCATATTTCCAAGGAATTTATGATAATAAAAGGAACAGATTTCATTGCTATGAGGCATTGATGCGATTGCAGGATAATAAGGGTAAAATCCTTTTTCCTAATGATTTTATGGAAATTTCCAAAAAATATAATCTTTACAACACTTTAAGCCTGTGCATGGTCAGCAAAGTTTTGGATATTTTTGCCGAACGTGATGAGATTGTTACCGTCAATATTTCTATTATAGATATTTGCTCGGATGAATTTAACACAGAAGTTTTTAAACGACTTTCAAAAGTTAAAAACCCTCAAAATTTCATTTTTGAACTAGTTGAAACCGAAAAATACTCGGATAGTGAAGAACTTAAAAGTTTTATCTGGCAAGCGAAAAAATATGGTGCGAAAATTGCAATTGACGATTTTGGCTCTGGATATTCCAATTTTATTGAAATCGGAAACCTTGATATTGATTTTATAAAAATCAACGGTAGCTTAACCGAACGCCTTGGAAAAGGCGAAGCTTATAACAATATATTAGAAAGTATTTTCTATTTGGGCGAAAAATTAAAAGTTGAGCTTATCGCCGAATGCGTTGAAACCGCCTCCATGCAAAAGAGCATTGTCGTGGCAGGAATTCAATATTCACAGGGCTATTTTTTCTCAAAACCCATGTCACTTGAAGAGTTATATAAAGTTTCTGAGGAAAACAGGCATGAAGAAGATGGAAATTATGAAATATCTGAAAATGGTAAACGAAAAAAAGTTAAGCTGAAAAAATATGATAAGCATATGAAGGTTTCCGTAATCGGGGGCATTGTATTAACGATTATGGCGCTAGTCTCAAGTCAGTTTTATGCAATTTCAAGTCGTGAACAAGTTCAGGAAATGAATGACCTGTTTTTATTAGAGCACGCCGCAGGACTTGCAGAGCAAGTTTCGCTTGTCATGGAAGATGCGGAAACCTCGCTCAGGACTTTTGAAGGTGTTATGAGCAGTCAAACCAACAGTAGATTGGATATGCTTCAATATATGGGTGTAGTTTCGGATACTACAAATTTCGACAATTTGTATATTTCGTATAATGGAAATACCCCGATTGATGCAAATAATAATCTACTTGTAGTTGAAAGCGGTGGCATAAGAACACTTGAACCTCATCAAGAAGTTAGCATTATGACGCCTATCCATGATGGATTTACAGGTGAAGATATTCTTATGGTGAGCATACCTGTTGACTTAGCGAACACCAGCGAAGCAACGCTTTATGGTGCGTTTTATTTGGACGATTTTTCCAGAGTTTTGGACTTGCAAAGCTTTGGTGGTGAGGCGTTTTTCCACCTCTGCGAAGTTGACGGAACACCTGTTGTTTTAAGCGGAGACAGCGACAATCTGTTTAAAGGCGGAGACATGTATGACTTTATTGGCTCGCTTGATATACAAAACGGGCACACAAAAGAGTCGATACATGCCGACATGGAAAATGGGCAAAGTGTTCTTTTGAAATATGCTGTTAATAACGAAGAAAGAACTGCGGTTATGTTACCAGTACCCGATACACCATGGTGTTTGGTCAGTATAGTGCTTGATGAAGTTGCCGTTGAAATGGCAGAGGAAATTAACGATAGTACCTTAGCGTTTGCGACTTTTATTGCAACAGTTTTTGCGATATATTTCTTTGTAACTTTATTTATAGCAAGAGAGCACCAGAAAAAACTGGAAGCAGCATTAAAATCCAGTAGTGAGCTTGCGACAAGTTTGCAAACAAGTATAGAAACAGACAGCCTCACAAGAACACTCACACGTGCGACAGCAACAGAAAAAATTTCAAACATCATAAACAAAACTGTTGAAAAAACTATAACTCACGCTTTGATAGTTTTGGATGTTGATAATTTCAAATTCATAAACGACACTTATGGGCATAATGTTGGGGACATTTATCTTCAAGAATTTGCAAGTGCAGTTAAAAGTCGTTTACGTGCCGGTGATATTTTAGGTCGTATGGGTGGAGATGAATTTGTAATACTTCTTAACAATGTAGACTCACGAAGCAATGTTGAACTAATAGTTCAAAGAATTTTAGAAAGCGTAAACAGTATAGAAATTGCAGATTTTTCGCTTGATGAAGCTTCGGTGAGTGCTGGTATTGCGATGATACCAGTTGACGGCACTGACTATGAAGAATTGAATGTGAAAGCCGATAAGGCGCTTTATAGAGCAAAAAATGCAGGTAAAAATGCGTATAGATTTTATTCATAAATAAAATAAAAACAAGTCCTTGTGAAAGCAGGGGCTTGTATTTTCGCTTCGGCGAAAAGATACGAGAGAATTTTCGTTGCGACGAAAAGATACGCTCTCCGAGGGGGAATTTTCGTTGCGACGAAAAGGAAACGAGGAGAACGAGATAACGGAGGATTTTTTGTTGCGACAAAAAAGAAAACGCACTTCGTTGGGAGTGACTTTTTTTTCAAGAAAAAAGTCACCAAAAACTTGTCGGGGAAACACCCCCGAACGGTGGGAACGGTTAATATGCTGAATATACAATAATAACTAGTAAGCTAGCCCAGAAACAGGAGCAATCGCACCAAAAGAGAGCTAAACGAACAAGGGCTAATCGCCCTTCGGGTTGCCCGTTGGCTACCCACTTGAAAAGAAATAAGTAGGAGAGTCTATTTAAGCCTGTAAGATACCAAGTTTATGCAACGTTCGTATCTAGCAGACCTGAATAGACCCTCCTACTCGCAGATTTTGCTGGTGAGTAGCCAACGGGCTTTCAGCAGGCGACAGCCGTCAAATTTCGTCTTTTTTCGTGCGATTGCTCCTGTTTCGGGGCTTGCTCGCTGATTATTCTTGTATATTCCGCACCCGCTTTCGTCACTCGTGTTCGGAGACGAGACT
>CAYJOS010000115.1:0-7280 GCA_964371875.1 uncultured Oscillospiraceae bacterium
ATTTCTCAATATAAAGAACTTGGCCCTATGAAAAAAGGCGAAAAAATAAGCATGGTTATTTTCGTGCTTTCAACAGTGATGGCTTTCGCCCGTCCTGCATATGCAGAAATTTTCCCTTTGCTTAAACCTGCTTATTCATTCTTGATTTTAGGTGTTTTGACCTTCTTTATTAAAGATGAAAATAACAGACCTCTAAACGAATGGAAACATGCCGAGAAAAATGTTATGCTCGGAATGTATTTCCTATTCGCCGGCGGTCTTGCACTTGGCGAGATGATGAAAGAAACAGGCGCAACAGCAACTCCTGCTGACCTTATTTCTCAACTCAGCCTAACAGGCGGAATTGTAACTGTACTTGTTTTCGTTGCATTTGCGTGCTTCTTAGCTGAAGTTACAAGTAACACAGCCGCTGCAGCTATAGCTGTTCCTGTTGTTATGGCGATTACTTTGCGTTTGGATCTAAACCCTGTACCATATTGGTTCATCACTGCTATGGCATTTAACAGTGCTTATATCCTACCGCTAACTGTCCGTGCTGTTCCTGTTGCTTATGGCCTTGATGTTAAACATTTGTTCCAAAAAGGTATACCGCTCGCAATTATTGCTGTTGTCGCTATCACCATTTTCGGATATTTGTTTATGACTTTCTGGCCAACATTTGGAACACTTCCATATCTAGAAAGTTAAAATTTGATTTTTTTACATTAAAGTTGTATAATAGCAACATAAAAAAATTAAAATTCGGAGGATTATTTTATGACTTGTATTGAAGCAATCACAAACCGCTACACTTATCGTGGAAATTTCATAGACAAACCAATGCCTAAAGAGGACTTGGATACAATACTCACTGCTGGTATCGCCGCTCCTATAGGCATGAGCAAACAAACTATGCGTTACATCGCTGTTACAAGCCCTGAAATGCTTGCAAAAATGCGTGGGCTAACAGAGCAAAAAGCTTGGAATACTGCACCAGTTTTAATCGTTATGATTTCTCAAAACATCGTTATGCCTAACGGTATGTGCTTTGAAATCGAAAACTATTCAGCAGCTGCTGAAAACATGTTACTAGCTGTAACTGCAACAGGTTATGCAACAGTTTGGAACGATGGTATGACACGTCGTCCAGCTGTTCAAGAAGTGCTCACAAAGCTATTTCCATTAGCGGAAAACGAAACTATTCGTGCTATTTTACCTATTGGAATTCCTGAAACACCAGGAGAAATCCACGAAAAAGATAAAATAGAAGACCTCGTTACATTTTGTTAAATAAATAAGTCCTTAAGGTCTTATTATTTAAGTTCCAATTTTCATTTTTCTTCATAAAAAATCAACCGTAAACAAAAATTTACGGTTGATTTTTTAAATCTTATTTATTTAGGGAAGAAGCCAAGTTTACCTGAAATTTTTCCTGCTGCGGACATTATTTCCTGAGCGAGTTCTTTTTCTCTTTTCTCTAGGTCAACATGCTAATTGCAGCAACAACTTCACGACGTTTTCCGAAAATCGGAGCAGCGATTGATGCTTTTCCGGCTGTTAGTTCGTTGACAATAACGCTATAACCATATCTTGAAATCTTTTTAAGTTCTCTTTCGATTTCTGTAATATTGGTTTTGGTATCAGGTGCATAAACCATCGACGTATCAGCACGCAAAATTTCTGTTGCTTCTTCTTGAGGGATATGTGCTAAAATCGCACGTCCCATTCCCGAGCAATACATAGGGTGATGGTAGCCCACAGGGGTTAGGAGTTCAATTGTGTGCTCTTCACCTATGCTGAGCAAGTGAACAACTTCGTTTTTTCTGGGAATTCCCAAGTAACAATGCAGACCTAATTTGTGCGACAGATCTTGAAGCACTGGATAAGCGTGTCTGTAAACTTCATAGCTGTGAAGTGCAACTCCTGCAAGAGAGATTACTTGCACTCCGAGATGGTAATATCCTGTGTCATTATCTCGTTCGAGAAATCCGCAATCGAGCATAGTTGACAAATGTCTGGAAACAGTGGATGTATTTAAGCCAAGTTTGGCTGATATATCAGAAAGTCGCTGATATGGCGAATAGTTATCAAAAGTAGATAAAATCGCAAGTGCTTTGCTAATACTTTTAGTATTAGAAGATGATATATGTGTCACCGGTTTCCTCTCTTTCGTTTTTTCACATGTTGGTTTCAATATAGGTAACTCAACACTCATTATTATACCATGAATTTTCACATTATGCAATACCATGTATGCATTTGAGAAAAGAAATTGCTATGTGAAATTCCACGTAAATTCGCTTGCTTTAATATAAAAATTGTTATAATATATATTTGTAAACAATAAAACGCAGTTTATTTTGTACATAATATACAATTAATTATTGTGATTTTATTCAAAGTACCTACTTAGAAAAAAATGTAAAATTATCTGGAGGAAGAAAAAATGACATCAAGAGAGCGTATTATTGCGGCGATTAATCATCAGCAACCAGACAGAGTTCCCTTCGACCTCGGCGGACTAGCTTGCACAACTTTGCACGTAAGTTCACTAAAATTACTTATCGAAGCATTAGGACTTCCACCACGTCCACTTCAACTAACAAACCCACTAATGATGACAGGTGCATTCGACCCAGACGTCACAGCGGCGGTTAAATCTGACGTTGCAGCTATCTGGCCTGGAAACACAGTTTTCGGTTACAGAAACAAAGACTGGAAAAAATGGACAACTCCTGATGGCACTGAAGTTTTAGTCGGTGGCGGATTTATGTTCACACAAAAAGAAAACGGCGCTTATGAACTATATCCACAAGGCGACCTCACAAAAGCTCCTACAGGTTACATGCCTCCTAATGGTCTATACTTCGACCCAATTGTTCGCGAAGGCGAAATTGACGATGATAATATGAATGCTCGTGAAGATTATAAAGACCAATTTTCACTACTAACTGACGAAGTTCTTCGTGAGTATGAAGACAGAGCAAACTTCCTATATAACGAAACAGAACTTGCTATCGCACTAAATGACGACGTTGGTTCTTTCGGTTGCCTACCAAGAATTGCAGGGCCACACCTAAGTGAAACTCCTGGTGTTCGTGCTCCTGAAACTTGGTTCACAACTCAAATGACAGACCCAGAATATGTACATGATTTCTTCGCACTTCAAACAGAATATGCTCTTAAAAATATGGCTCTTATGCACCAAGCTGTTGGTAACAAACCTCAAGTTTACCGAGTTACAACAACTGACTTCGGTACACAAGCTGGTGAAATGTACTCAAAAGGCATGTTCCAAGACCTATATAAACCATATTACAAACAAATCAACGATTGGATTCACCAAAACACAACATGGAAATCATGGTATCACTGCTGTGGTAGTATCGTTAACATTCTTGACGATTTCGTCGAAATGGGTGTTGATATCCTAAACCCTGTTCAATGCTCAGCGGCTGGCATGGATCCACAATTCCTAAAAGACAAATACGGCGACAAACTTGTTTTCTGGGGTGGCGGTGTTGATACACAAAAAATCCTCCCATACGGAACTCCTGATGAAGTTCGCGCAGAAGTTAAGAGCAAACTTGACATCTTCTCAAAAGGTGGCGGTTATATCTTTACTATGGTTCATAATATGCAACCAAACACTCCAAAAGAAAATATGATTGCTATGATTGAAGCAATTTGGGATTATAACGGAACAAAATAAGTAATACAAAAGTAGGTGGGGTTTACTCTGCCTACTTTTATTTTCGCTTCAGCAAAAAGCAGGGGAGAATTTTCGCTTCGCTCGTAGGGAATGGTCTTGACCATTCCGAAAGGTTTTCGCTTCGGCGAAAAGCACGGGAGAACGAGAAATTTTCGTTGCGACGAAAAGGAAAACGAGGGGATACGCGCTCCGCTGGGGTAACTTTTTTTTCAAGAAAAAAGTCACCAAAAACTTGTCGGGGAAACACCCCCGAACGGTGGGAACGGTTAATATGCTGAATATACAATAATAATTAGCTGGCATTAGTTCAGTAGGAGCAATCGCACGGAAAAAGATGTAATTTGACGGCTGTCGCCTGAAAAAAGCCCGTTGACTACCCACTGGCAAGGAATGCGAGTAGGAGGGTCTATTCAAAACTGCTAGATACGAAGCGTTTTTGAAACTTAGTATCTTACAGGCTTAAAAAGACCCTCCTACTATATTCTTTTCAAGTGAGTAGCCAACGGGAAGAAATCAGGCGCCAGCCGTGACTACGCTCTAACTTAGTGCGATGGCAACTGCTTCGGGGCTTACTTGCTAATTCAGCCTGTATATTCAGCACCCACTTTCGTCACTCGTGTTCGGAGACGAGACTCCGATGTTTTTTGGTGACTTTTTCACACGAAAAAGTTACCCCAGCGGAGCGCGTTTCCTTTTCGTCGCAACGAAAATTCTCTCGTGCTTTTCGCCGAAGCGAAAATCCCCCTTCTTTTCGTCAATTCAAAAAATCTAACCAAGTGCATTTTCACTTCATATCAACCTTTATTTTCACTCTTAATAAAGGCAATATAATCATCACCCCAAGTTTTAAGCGCATTTAATACAGGAAAAAATTTAACACCAATTTCGCTGAGTTCATATTCAACTTTCGGCGGAATTATATTATATTCTCTACGAATTATAAGCCCCTCGTGCTCCAGAGTTTTCAGTTGACGTGAGAGAGTTGTGTGTGTCATTTCCTCGGGCATAAGTCGCAAAAGCTCATTAAATCTAACAGTTTTATTCGAAAGTATGTATAAAATATAAATCGACCACTTCCCCGAAAGTAATTTTTGTGTGGTTACATATGGGCATTTTCCAAACAATTCAGTTCCTGACATGAGTTCCTCCATTTTAAAAAAGTACGGTATCATAAAATATCGTACTTGATTTTTTTATAACATGATTTATAATAACATATAAGAGTATAAAACGCAAATAAATCTTGGAGGATTAATATGAATATTAAAGAAATTTACGAAAAATTTGACAAAATCGGATGTCTATCATTCACAACTATTGACGAAAATGGTATGCCAGAATCCAGAATTGCCCATCTGAGAGCCTATGACGATGAGGGCATATATTTCATGACCATGTTCACCAAAGATTTCTATGCACATATGAAACAAAACGGTAAACTTTCCATCTGCGGACTGTCTGCAAAAACCGAAGTTGAGCACGACGAAAACGGCTTCCCTATCTTCGAAGGCGGTTATGCTATGCGTATGTCAGGTAAGGTCAAAGAAGTTTCAATCGACGATATTAAGGAAAAAAATAACCAAATCTTTGATTTTTGCATAAAAGACCATGAAAAATATCCTGCAATGGTTGTCTTTTGCATAAGCGAAGGACACGGCGATGTGTTCGACTATGACTTTGAAAAAGTTAACCGTGACCACAAACTTCAAAGAGAATATTTCTCATATGGTGGCGCTGAAATCAAGTATAAAGGCTTGACTATCAAAGAAAGTGAGTGTCTGCACTGCGGTCTATGTAAGCAAAAATGCAGCTTTGACGCTGTTATAGAAGAAAATGGCGCATTTAAAATCGACACAAGCCGTTGCGACGAATGTGGTGACTGCTATTTGAGTTGCCCATTTGAGGCGATTACTTACAGAGGTGAAAAAGTTGAGTAATTATTTACAATATCTAAAAAACGAAATACATTCTGTTGTCCTCGCCACAACTGATGAAAAAAATAACCCTATAACTTGCGTTATCGACATGATGCTTGCCGATGAAAATGGCTTGTATTTTTTAACTGCAAAGGGAAAATCCTTCTACACTAGGCTTAAAAATAACGAAAATATTTCTCTAACTGGCTTCAAGGGCGAAGATACCATGTCTTCAAAGTCCATCACAATTAGGGGAAAAGCGAAGGAAATCGGCAGTGATTTGCTTGCAAAAATTTTTACTGTAAACCCTTATATGGGTGAAATTTACCCTAATGAAGAGAGCAGAAAAGCACTCACCGTTTTCCAAATTTACGAGGGTGACGGCGAATTTTTTGACTTGTCGGTTCGTCCAATTTTCAGGGAAAGCTTCACTTTTGGTAAGACAGCAAGTTCAAATAGCGGATTTGTTGTAACAGAAAAATGTACTGCTTGCGGTCAATGTCAAGAAATTTGTCCTCAAAATTGTATAGAAATCATCAAAAAGAAGGCAAAAATCAAACAAAACCACTGCTTACACTGCGGAAGTTGTTTTGAAGCTTGCCCAAAAAAAGCAATCAAACACGGATAGGAGCGTATAATTTGACACACGAAGAACAAAGACTTTATTTGATAAAATACCTATTAAATGAAAACCCACGCTTCAGCAAAATGGAAATTCCACACACGGAAAATGAGCAGAAAAATTTGCTTCGTTCGCTATTTAATGTGCGACCTCCCGAGCCTATAAGTGATGAGTTTTTAGAAATTCAAAATGATTACTTGAAAACAGAAATCGAAGCTCGTGGAATTATTGATAGCGAAACACTAAGCCCTACAAAACATAACAATCAGATGTATATTTGGAGGGGCGACATCACAACATTAAAGGTTGACGCTATCGTCAATGCGGCTAATTCGGCACTGCTCGGGTGCTTTCAACCTCTTCATTCTTGCATAGATAACATTGTTCACACGCTTTCAGGCGTGCAACTTAGGCTCGCCTGTAATGCCTTAATGACGGAGCAAGGATACGAGGAAGAAACTGGCAAAGCGAAAATTACACCAGCTTACAACCTGCCGAGCAAGTATGTATTGCACACTGTCGGACCAATTATCTCGGGTAAATTAACCGAAAAAGACAGACAGTTATTAGCAAATTGCTACATATCCTGCCTTGAATTAGCTGTACAAAATGAGCTTAAATCCATTGCTTTTTGCTGTATCTCAACTGGTGTTTTCTGCTTTCCGCAAGAGGAAGCGGCAGAAATTGCGGTGAAAACTGTATCTTTGTTTTTGCAAAATAACCATAGTGATATGAAAGTGATTTTTAATGTGTTCACGGATAAAGACCTTGCAATATACCAAAACATATTAAACAAGTAACAGACAATTAAATATATTTAAGGCTTGATAGGCGTTCTTTTGGACGCCTATTTTTTATGCCAAAAAATCTAGAGGAGGAACAAAATTGAACGCAAAAGTAATCGCCGTCGCCATGCAAAAAGGGGGGGGCGGCAAAACAACGACTTCTTGCTGGTGGGTAGTCAACGGGCTTTTTGCAGGCGACAGCCGTGGCTAAGCTCTTTTTTCGTGCGATTGCTCCTATTTAACTAATGCAAGCTAATTATTATTGT
>CAYJOS010000116.1:0-7210 GCA_964371875.1 uncultured Oscillospiraceae bacterium
GCTTTGTCAATTTTTTAGGATTATATGCATTTACACGGTTTATTTTTCGGAACCCGCAAGCCTTTTTGTCTTCGAGTTGAAAAATCCGCCGATTGGCGGATTTTTTTATTTTAATATGCATTTTGGTGCTCTGTGTATTGTGTCACAGCCTCACTCAAAGTTCCTGTTTCGACACAGCCTCTTAATTTTATGGAAGCGGTGGATAGAACATAGGAATTCCCATAATTGCAAGGTTGAACACGATTAAAAATGCACCCAAAACAATTGCCATTATAACACCTGTTCTAAACATTTCTTTCATATCAAGATGCTGACTTCCGAAGAAAATCGCAGCGCCAGATCCCGCCCAAGGAACTATCAAACCAACGGTCATGATAGAAATTATTTTTACAACTACCAAAGGATGTATGCCTGTTGTCAACATCAAAGGTAGCAAAAGTGTTGATAGAGCCACTGCGCTTGGAATACCAGCAAGCAAGTTTGTCATAACAACGGATAATGCTGTTGCGATAATTAGCAAAGTAATTCCGCCCATGCCGTTTAGGTTTTGTGCAAACCAGTCAATAATTCCAAACTCGGTGAGCATACCAGAAAATCCAATAGCACCACTGACCATTATGAGTATATCCCAGTTTAGATTTTTGACATGTGCAACAGTGACAAAGCCTGTTGTTTCGCCTTTTTTCTCAGGAATGATGAACATTAAAATCATGCCTAGGATTGCAATTGAATAAAACTCAAGTCCTGGTATGGTGATAAACGCTGTTAGCACCCACAAAACAAGTACAACTAAAATGATAAATGTTAGTCTGACTTCAGATGTAGTGATTTTACCTTGCAGTTCTTTTTGTTTTTTGAAATACTCAATACCACCTGGAATTTCAGTAACATCAAATTTGTAAATTCTATGTAGCACAAAATACACTAGAATTCCACTTAAAATTGCAGAAATTGTTCCGGGGATAAGCCATTGAATGTAAGTGACGTCTGTACCTGTCAATTCTTCGTACAAAGAAATAACAACAAGGTTTTGTGGCATACCTTGCATAGTTGCAAGTCCGCCCGCTATGCTTGCATATGCAGCTGCTAAAATTACATATGAACTGAATTTTGTTTTGTTTATTTTGATGTTCATTTTATCGAATTCAGAGTAAATATATTCGATAACCGACACACCGATTGGAACAGCAATTGCCGCTCCTGCTGGTCCTAAAAGTGCTTCTAGAACAGCTGTGACTATCATATAAACTATAACAAATCTCTTGATTTTTCCATCTACCCACGCAAGTGACAATAGGTTCATCGCTATGCGTTTACCAATTCCAACACGGACAGCGGCGCTTCCTAGCAAGAAAATGAACATCAAAAATAGCATCATTCTTTGCCCGAGCATGGTTGAAACAAGGGTTGTAAGTGGCATTATTCCAAGTACAGGAAAAATTACCATAGGTAGAAAAATTGTAGGTATCCAAGGGATAGGCTTAACAGCAAGCCACATAATTATCCAAGCGTACATCGCAAGGCAAATTTTTGCGTTAAATTCCAAGCCTTCCATGGGCAAAAAGTATATAACTGCAAAAATTGCAGGCCCCATTAAAAGTTTTAGTAAATAATTTTTGTCTTTATTAACAGCAGTACTCATTTCAAAACCCTCCAATCAAAATTTATTCAAAATCGGGAATATATTCAATTCCAGCACGCTTTGCGTCAACGAAAAGTTTTTTGTGTTTGTTGTGGAATTCCATGCAAATTGCTTCGTTTTGAGGGCTGAGGCTGAGTGATGGACCAGCTGTGTTTACAAGTCCTGTGCCGTCTGAGGCAAGCATCTCGTACCAATTGATTAGCATTTTTTCGATTTCTGAACGTGTGGCTTTTGGGTTTCCAAGCACTGCTTGAATGTCAAGTCCTGGGAAAAATACAAGTTTATCACCATAGTTTTTCTTGATTTCGACGAGGTTGTTGCATGGCATAACGCTGTGCCAACCATCAAAACCACAGCTTAACCAATCAGGAATTAGAGTTTCGATTTTTCCGCAACTGTGTTGAATGATGTATTTATAACCTACTTCTCTGCATGCGTCAACTATGCGTTTATATTGCGGGAATATGTATTCTTTATAGAAAGAATTTGGAAAATATGGTGCAGATTGTGTCGCCATATCATCGTGGAAAACTAAGATATCAGGCTGTGCAATTTCATAAACTTTTTTGAATAATTTTATTTTGTGGTCGGCAATGGCTTTCAAAAATTCACCAAATTCTTCAGGGTTTAATAATGTTTGACATAGTGCATTTTCAAATCCCATAAGAACATGTGTTCTCTCAAAAATACCGTTCAATGATGTATAAGCAACCATTTGGCTATCTCTATCAGTTACGGCTTTTGAATCAGCGTATACAGGGGCAAAATCCATATTATCTAAATCAGGAAATTGGGTTTTTTCTCTCCAGTCTTCAATGTCTTCGAATTTAATATCACTAGTGTCAGGGTGAGTTATTCCAAGCGAACTTTCGCAACTTATCCAGTTGCAACCCCAAGCATCACGACCTGTTGTTGTTATTGGGCGCTCTACAAAATAGTCGCTAATCTTGTATGTATCTGTTCTAAAGTGTGGGATAAACTCGGGTATTTTGTGCTGAAGGACTAATTCCATGTTTTGTCTGTTATTCATTTTTATAACTCCATTCCCTGATTTTTATTGTTTAAAGTGTCGTTTTGTGCTATAATCGTATGATAACACACGGTTAACTTGTTTGCATCATGCAAAGAGCAAAAATTTAACAAGTTTACACAGTGCTTAATGCACAATGAGAGTTGGAGGGTGTTTATGGAACTTTCTCTTTTATTAATCAGCGAAAGAATTAACATAGAAAATTGTAAAATGAAATTGTTTAACAAATCAGAAAATAAATTCTCTGACATAAGATTTTTTACAGAAAATGCAGATTGCGAAAATTGTGTTTTATATATTTGTGAGGGTTTGCCTCAAAATCTTGACAAGATAAATCCTCTGTCAGGAGTTATATGTGTGCTCTCAAAGGAAGAATTTGAAAGTGATATTTATGCAAATTATGAGCTTAATTGTGACTATTTATTCATTTCTTCAAGCTTAAGTTTGATAGAAACTTTCAATGAATTTTCAAAGCTTTTTTCAGATTTACGTAGAAAAATCGAAGATTTTAAGTCCGTGGCAATAATGCAACATGATCTTCAAAAGCTCGTCGAAATGTGCTACGATATTTTTGGAAACCCTGCCTACATAGCCGACTCGTCTTTTAAGATTTTAGCCTTGGAATATAGAATGAATATGCGAAATATCAGCAAGTTGTGGAAAGATATGGAGGAAGAAGGTTATTTGCCGTTTTATCGAGTCAGCAGATTAATCCAGAGTGGTGAGCTCGGACTATTAGAGCATGATGACTCGTCAAAAATTGTACATTCCAAACTTTTTGGCTGTCCTTTTATAAATTCCAACTTAAAATTTGACAAAAAAATTCAAGGCCACCTATTTATAGTAGGTCGCCTTAAAGAAATTTCGCAAAGTGATGTGGAACTTGCCAATTTATTGAATGAATATGTGGTTTATGCCCTTACCAATAACAGACATTACAGGCTGACCCGTGGTGATTTTTATGAGAGTTTTATGCAGGATTTGTTTTTGGGGAAAATTTTTAATAATTCTCGAATAGACGAGCAAATGACCTCTCTCGGCTTCTCTCGTACGGACTATTTCAATGTAATTACCTTTAGAATTCCACCTGATTTCGGTCTGTCAAATGAGCGCATCGCAAATCAAATTGAGCGGTTTTTCTATTCAAAACCGATTTTAATTGGCGATATAATTTGCCTTCTTTTCTCCCATGGGAACAAAGCAAATCATTCAAATTTGAGAAAAAACTTAAGCAAAATACAAGATATTTTACAGTGTGATATAGCGATTAGTGATGTTTTTATGGGATATTATGACACTCCGCTTTACTATTCACAAGCAAAATGGGTGTTGAAAAACACAAAATCAGATGCCGAAAAACGAATAAACCACTATTTTGAACACAGTTTTGAACATATTATTGATGTTTTTAAAAATGAAAATAATTTAAAAATTTTGATACAGCCTGAATTAAATTACTTGCTAGAATACGACACGCAGACAAATTCAGAACTTTATAAAACTCTGAAAACCTATATAAATTTAGAGCGTTCAATGGTAGCCGCCGCCGAATTTTTGCACATACACAGAAACACTCTCGCTCATAGATTGAACAAAATTTCCGAAATTTTGTGTGACCTAGATTTCGATGATTTACAGACAAGAAAACGCTTGTTGATTTCATTTGAAGCGATGGAAATTTGTAGATAAAAGACTGATGATATACATAAAATAATTGCTACTAATCTCATTTAATGATGCTGTTATAACTTTGCTAATTTTAAACCTCCGCGCTTTCAATTCCATCTTCCGCCTCCAAGTTACACCACGTTTAAAATGCACAACAATTTCCTCAATATTTACCTCATCAGAATTCGCTTGCAACAAGCTTCACAAATTTTGTACACGCTACTTCAAATTTTCTCACTTTCATAGAGTTATATCCAATCAAAAATTTGTCCTGCGGTGCAAATGAGCTATCCTGAAAATGCTCCTCTATCGCATAAATCCCTATGCCGTTTTGGGCAAGAAATTCTATCATTTTAGAACTATCAGTGCAATTTTTTATCTCAATTATGGCATGAGAGCCTGATTGAGATATCACATCAACTCGATTTTTTCCGTGAAGTTTTACAGATTCAAGCAAAACTTCATGCTTTTGATTTTTTTCAACCGACATTTTGTGAACATGCTTGTCAAAAAAATCATCTGTTATAAATTCAGCAATCGCATTTTGATGATAACTCGGAAGCGAGGAATTGAAAAATTCGTAGTGCTCGTGATAGGATTTAAGCAATTCTTGGGGCAAAACCATATACGCACATCTGAGCGAGGGTGCTAAAATTTTTGAAAAAGTGTTGATATAAATAACCCTACTCGTGTCCATGGATTGTAAGGATGGAATTGGTCTGCTTGAATACAAAAAATCGCTATCATAATCATTTTCGATTATGTATGAATTGTTTTTTCTTGCCCATTCAATTATAGAAACACGTTTTTCAAAACTTGTCACATAGCCCATAGGAAACTGCCTTGACGGGGTGATATAAGCAATGTTCGGATTATATAAATCCAGTTCATCAATATCAATTCCATCAGGCTTTGCACTTATTGGCATCACATCAAAATCTGTATTTTTGAAAATATCCCTGATTGCATTATATCCAGGGTTTTCAAAGCCGATTTTACGTTTATTAGCTGGCAAAATTGAAGTTAATGCCTGTATGCAAAACTGAGTTCCTGCAAAAATCAAAATTTGCTCAGGAGAGCATTTTACACCACGAGTTTTTAACAGGTGGTGAGTTAATGCAGTTCGAAGTTTTAAAGTCCCGTGAGAGGAATTATAATCAATTGAGCTTAAATTTTCTTCGTCGTATATTGCGTTTTGAACACATTTTCGCCACCTATTCCACGGGAAAAGGGAGGAGTCTAAACTTTCAAATCTGAAATCATATTCAAGGCTTTTTGTCTTGTCAGGCATAGAAATTTCATTGTTTATTACTCCGTGACTAAAGTCTGCATCACAAACTTTAGTCACGAAAAACCCCGATCCTTGAATAGAATTTATGTAGCCCTCCGCTAAGAGTTCTTGATAAACTCTATCTATTGTATTTTTGCTGACACATAATTCCTGTGCCATTTTGCGGATTGGAGGCATGGTATCGCCTGATTTTAACGCACCGTTGATTATTTCAGCCTTAATCCCGTCATAAATTTGAATATATTTGGGTTTTCTGGATTTTTCATCAATGTATACCATGTTCTGTCCTCCAATTTTTATGAATTACGCTTTCATTGTATCGGTTGTAAGATAGTCATATGCGTGTATTTCGTGCTCTGCTATGTCCATTCCTTCGATTTCTTCTTGCTCATCAACTCTCAAACCGACAGTTGATTTTAATAGCAAGCAGACAAGTGAAACAGAAACGAAAACAAATGCACCAACAGCAACTATGCCAAGTGCTTGAACGCCTAGTTGTCCCATGCTCGCATTCATGCCTATCATTCCTGCAACTAAAACACCGGGGATACCACTCACAAAGTGGAGTGAACCAGCTCCGCAAGCGTCGTCTATGTGAAGCTTCGTATCGACAAAGTTTGTAGACCACATTACTATTCCACCGGCGATAAAACCGATTAGCATAGAAGTGTAAATGTCTATATAGTTTGTGGTTGAACAAATCGCAACCATACCTGCAAGGCAACCATTGAAAGTGCATTCAACTGATGGCTTTTTGCCAATCATCCAAGACATCAAAAGTCCACCTAAAGCACCAAAACCACCTGCGATTGATGTTGTAACTGCGCTATACATAGCGTCGTTAGAAAAACCTAGAGCTGAGCCTGGGTTAAATCCATACCAGCCTAGCCAAAGCAAAATTGCACCTAAACCAGCGAAAGAAAAGTTGTGTCCACGAATGTTGTTTGAAGAGCCGTCGGGGTTATATTTTCCGACACGAGGGCCGACAAATTTTGCACAAACCAAAGCTGCAATACCGCCTATACCATGAACAGCAAGTGTTCCTGCAAAGTCAACAAAACCAAGACTTGAAAGCCAGCCGCCACCCCAAATCCAGTGGCTTGCGATTGGGTAAATAAAGCTAGTCATCGCCAGTGAAACGAGTAGATAACTATGGAATTTAAAACGTTCTGCAACTGCACCTGAAATAATTGTTGCAGTTGCACCGCAGAAAGTTAATTGGAAAAAGAAGAATACATATGGGTTTAATTGTAAATCAACACAAGTTTGCCAAATGCCCATTTCCGTTGCAAATGGATTGATAAATCCTGTTATTCCTATAATTCCAGCAAAGTCGTCGCCGTATTGAAACGCAAAGCCGACTAATAAATATGCAACAACACCGACTGAAAAGTCCATAAGGTTTTTAAGCCAAATGTTTGCTGAGTTTTTTGAACGTGTGTAACCAGTTTCCAGTAGGGCAAATCCTGCTTGCATCAAGAAAACTAGGCACGCTGCTATAAATAAAAATACAGAGTTTGCAAGATAACTTGCGTTTGTGGTTTCTTCTAAAATTTTTACTGCTTCAAAAGCTGTCATA
>CAYJOS010000117.1:0-7142 GCA_964371875.1 uncultured Oscillospiraceae bacterium
AGACTCCGACGTTTTTTGGTGACTTTTTCACGTGAAAAAGTTACCCCAGCGGAGCGCGTTTCCTTTTCGTCGCAACGAAAATTCTCCCTCGGAGAGCGTTCTTTTTCGTCGCAACGAAAAATCTTTCCCCCTTGGAGAGCAGTCTTTTCGCAAAAGAAAGCCCCCTCTACTCATTCGAGCAAAGGGGGCTTTTACGCATTTAAATAACATTAAATTTCTTCATCGCATTATATATTCCGTCAGAATTATTATCGTCAGTCACATAGTCAGCATTTTCTTTAACCTCGGGCATAGCATTGCCCATAGCAACGCCAATTCCGACAGTTTTCAGCATTTCGATATCATTTTCAGAATCACCAAAAGCCATCATTTCCGATGTAGAAATTCCAAGTTTTTCACCCAAAATTTTCAGGGCATATCCTTTAGAAATTCCATTATAGCCAATATCTATATGCCATTCACTGGTAGAAGTTGGGCAAGCTCCTTCAATTTTCGACAATGCTAAACGCAAATCCTGCATTATACCACGAGGTAGGGCAAGAACGTCCATTCCCTCAATTTTATCGTAGTTATCCTTGACAAATTGGTCGAAATTTTCAGTCGATTTTCTTGTGGACTTGATATATTCTTTGACGGTTTCTGGAATATCAATTTTTTCCATCATCTTAAACTGCTCTGAGGAAGCATAGGCTTGTCCGTCTATATAAACTTCGCCGTCAATTCCCAGGCTTTTCGCCACAGCAACCGTTGCATCAACCATCTCTCTTGGCATAATTGAGTTGAAAATCGGCTCGCCGTCAAGCGTTGAAATTCCAATTCCATTTGCTGTGACAACATAGTCTGCAAAACCGATTTTTTCTTTGATGTGGTTCAAACTGTTTTTCACTCGTCCTGTTGCAGGAACGAGGATAATGCCCTTTTCTTTTGCAATTTCAAATGCAGAAATTGTCGATTTTAAAGGTTGCCATTCTGAATTTAAAAATGTGCCGTCTATATCTGTTGCAATTAATTTAATCATTGGCAAACTCCGCTTCAAACGCATCGTAAGCAAGCTCACTTTGCTCGTCGCTTAATATTGCGTACATGATATATTGTCCCTCAACTTTAACGCTCGCCGCTTCAAGTTTTGGCAATTCTTCAGGTAAATATCCCATCCAAGTGTCTTCACGCACTTGCAAATATGCGACAATACCTTTTCGTGCTTCCTCCACATCAATGTCGTCTTTAACCTTAAAAATTCCGTATTCGTCAATATTTACGCCTGTAGAATTGACTTTTACTGCAAATTCTGAGAAATTTTCAACATCTATTTGCATAGAATTTGTTAGGTAGTTTTGCTCGACTGCAACAAGTGAGTCGGCAGAAATAGCTGTATCAACAGCTGTTGCTAAGTCAGCTACGGCAATATCACTCGCAGCCTCATCAGATGAACAGCCGACAAATGTTGCCATAGCTATAACTAAAATTAAAGATTTTAAAAATTTCATTAACTCACTTCCGATCTAAAATTTAGCCTGAAATCAGTGCTGATTCGATATTTGCAACAACAATTTCAAAGCCAGCTGTGCCAAGGTGAATTCCGTCGCCGTTTCCAAGGCTTTCGTCTAGGAAACCTGTGGAATCTACTAACAATGAATAGGTATCAACATATTGAAGCCCTGTTTCGCTTGCGATGTCTTTAATCCAACCGTTAGCAGCAGTGATTTTTTCGTTGTTGATATCGGCGATGTATTGATAATCTGCCTCGACAGGATAGATAGAGTTTAGGATAATTCTTGTGTCGGGGCTGATTTCTGCAATATCATTTACAAGCATGGTGTATTCTGATTTAAAGCCATCTTCAGTCAAAAATGATACACCGTTTACACCTAAAGTTATAACCAAAATTTCAGGTTTTGAAGCTTCAACCGCATCACGGATTGAAATTTCTTCGCCTGTTTCTGGGTAAACTATTGTTGCTATGCTTTGGTTTGAAAGGGTTAGAGTTCCGCTAGCTGGTGTCCAAACTTGGTTTGTATCTTCTCCGCCTTCTAGCATAGAATACGCTCTCAAACCATATGTTGTAGAGTCACCAAGAAAAATTACGTCGTTGATTGTGTGAGCTGAAGTCGCTTCAGGAGCAACTTCTGCGTCCTCTGTACCTTCAATCGGAGCTGCGCTCTCTGTGGGAGTTTCAGCGTCAGGGGCAACAGTTTCTTCTTCGGAGTCACCACAAGCGACAAAGGCTGTCATCGCAAGGGCAAGTCCGAAAACTGCTATGTTTTTTTTGGAAAAGAAATTATTTTTCATTTCATAACTCCTTGATAAAATTTAAGATTAACCAGCAAAACGGAAGGCAAATTCTGTTGTTGGTTCACCTAGTTTTGCTGTTTCTGCTTCAATCCATGTTGTGTATTCTTCTTGTCTTAGATTGTTTTCGGCAATTAGGTTGCTATATTGCGCACCCTCGCCGACATAGTATACAACATGGTAGCCTGTTGTAGCGTCATAGACAATGCCTGTTTCGCCAGCTTCTTCAGCAGCAAATAGGAAATCGTTAAATTCAGTAACCATTTGGTTTTTAGCAACGTTTTCATACAAACCACCGTTAGTGTTAGAGCCTGGGTCTTGGCTATATTGATTTGCAAGAGCTGCAAAGCTGTCTTCTGTCATGTCGCCAGCTTCAAATTCAGCCAAAATTCTTTCAGCTTCTGCAAGCGCTGTCGCATTTGCTTCATCAGATGCAACGCCTGTTTCTGCGTCGATTTCTGCTGTTATAAGAATGTGGCGAATATCTCTTGTGTTATAGTCGTTGTCCTCACGGCTGACGAACATAACAACATAATAACCACTTCCGCTTACGCTTTCAACAACAGTTGTGTCAAATTCTTGACGGCTAGCGTCTGTAAGCCATGAACCGTAGTCATAAGAAGCTAAATAGTCACCTGTTAGAACTGAAAGAGTTGCTTCGTTTTCTGTGAAAGATTCTTTGCTATCTTCAGGAGCGTATTCGTATACAAGGTCTGCAAATTCGTCGCCATTAGTAGCTTCGGCAATTGCATCTGCTGTTGCGTGTGCTTCTTCTTGATCTTCGCCGTTTGCAACGAAGTATGCACGATATTCGATGATAGCATTTCCGTCACGGTTTTCGTCATATTTTGCAACAAGTTCTTCTTCTGTGTACTCGTATGATTCTGCAACTGACATGCCGTAATCATTTGCAATTACGCTTTTTGTCAAAACATCACGATAAACATCTGTTGTGAAGCCGTTTCCGTAGTTGCTTGTCAAAAGTTGAGCTTCAGTCATGCCGTAAATAGGTGCGTACATGATAATTGAAGCGATTTCATTTTCAACAATCGCAGACTGTTCTTCTGTGAGTTCTTTGCTTGGTGCAAGGTCATAAAGCACCTGAGTGACTTTCATGCTTGCAATAGCCTCTTGTGTGAAATAGTCATGGAAAGTCATTTCTTCGGTGAAATTTTGTTCGTCGAATGGCACTTCTGTGTTAAGTATTAGTGATGCCATGTCACCGCTTGCTTCCATGAAAGAGCTATATGCGTTGAAATAGTGGTAGTTAAATTCTGCTACGGTGTATTCGGTGTCGCCGATTTTCATTGCTGGCGTGCCTGTGTAGAAAAAGTCGGAGTTTATTACAAAGCTACCGATAATCAGTAACACTGCAACAATAGCGCCAACTACTGCTAGGAATTTGTTCTTAATTTTGGGGGTCTTTTTTTCATTTTGTGAGCTCATTTGCGTCAAACATCCTTTTCGTTAATTTCGTAAAATATATTATATCAGTTATATTAAAAGTGTGCAAGTAAAAAATATATTAACAACTTGTACGAACGTGTGGAATGTTTGTAATAATTGGTACTTTTGTGGAGAATTTGCCTTTTTTCACGATGAAATTATTCAAAAATTACTACAATTTAACCACTTAAAGTGTGCATAAAATGGTTAAAAAGTCAATTTTTATGTAAACCCAAACTTTCGTCTTGTATGTATTGCAAAATAATGTTATAATTTTCACACTTAGTTGGGTGTATTCCTTGAGATTTTGCATTGTAACATCTTACAAAATACATTCGACAAATTTTTATTAGGAGTGTAGTGGACAATATGGAAAACTTTCTTTTGATTGGCCTCATCGGTGCAATTCTTGCTCTCTTGTTTGCGGGAATGCAAAGCCGTAAAGTCATGGCGTTCTCTGAGGGTAATGAAACGATGAAGAAAATCGCCCTTGCAATTAGACAAGGAGCAAATGCTTATCTTCGTCGTCAATACAGCACATTGATTAAATTCTTTGTGGTTATGGTTATAATCCTCGCTGTTTTGGCATTTATGGGTACTGTTTCGGTTTATGTACCTTTCGCCTTTGTAACAGGTGGATTTTATTCTTGCCTAGCGGGCTTTATCGGAATGAAGATTGCGACAGCTTCAAACTCCCGTACAGCTCAAGCGGCTTCTGAAAGCCTTAACAAAGGTCTTAACGTAGCATTCTCCTCAGGTGCTGTTATGGGCTTTACTGTTGTTGGTCTTGGACTACTTGACATTTCGGTTTGGATTTTAGTTCTAAAATTTGGTTTTAACGAAGACATCAACACAATTGCGACAACTATGGTTATGTTTGGTATGGGTGCTTCTGCGGCGGCATTGTTTGCTCGTGTCGGCGGTGGTATTTTCACAAAAGCGGCTGACGTTGGTGCTGACCTTGTTGGTAAAGTCGAAGCAGGAATTCCAGAAGATGACCCAAGAAACCCAGCTGTTATCGCTGATAACGTTGGTGATAATGTCGGTGACGTTGCTGGTATGGGTGCTGACCTTTATGAGTCATATGTTGGTTCAATCCTAGCGACATTTGCAATTGGTGCGGCGGCTGGTTACGGCGTTGAAGGTATGTTACTTCCTCTTGCGCTTGCAGTTGTTGGTGTTATCTGCTCAATTATCGGAACATTTTTCATCAGAACAAAAGAGGGCGCTACACAGCACGAACTTTTGATGACTCTTCGCAAAGGAACATATATTGCGGCAGGTCTTGCGGCAGTTTTAGCAGCTCCAATCACTTATTATCTGCTTGGTAACTGGGGCGTTTACATCGCTATCCTATGCGGACTAATCGGCGGTAGCCTTATCGGTTATTACACAGAATATTTCACATCAGACACTTACAAACCAACTCAAGAGCTTGCGGCAGCTTCTGAAACTGGTGCGGCGACTATCATCATCGGTGGTATTTCACTTGGTTTGAGAAGTACAATTGCTCCAATTATAATTGTTGCAGTTGCAGTTATCGTCAGCTTCATTTCAGCTGGTGGTAGCATGGAAACAGGCACAGACGCTTTCAGCCAAGGTCTATACGGCATCGGTATCGCTGCTGTTGGTATGCTTTCAACTTTGGGTATCACACTAGCAACTGACGCTTATGGCCCTGTTGCTGATAACGCTGGTGGTATTGCTGAAATGAGCGGACTTGGTAAAGAAGTTCGTGAGCGTACAGACGCACTAGACAGCCTTGGAAACACAACAGCGGCAACAGGTAAAGGTTTTGCTATCGGCTCTGCGGCGCTAACAGCACTTGCTCTGCTTGTTTCTTATGTTGACATTGCAGAAGTTTTGACAGGTTCACCACTAGACCTTGCTCTAACAAACCCAGCTGTTCTTGTCGGTCTATTCATTGGTTCTATGCTAGTTTTCGTTTTCGCAGCTATGACTATGAGTGCTGTTCAACGTGCGGCTCAAAGCATTGTTGTTGAAGTTCGCCGTCAATTCCGTGAAATTAAAGGAATTATGGAAGGCAAAACTGACCCAGACTATGAATCATGCGTTGACCTTTGCACACGTGGTGCGCTTAAAGAAATGGTTGGTCCATCACTTCTAGCAGTTGTTGTTCCAATTATCACAGGTTTGCTTCTAGGCGTTGAAGGCGTTGTTGGTCTTCTAGGCGGTACAACAGTTACAGGTTTTGCTATGGCTGTATTTATGTCAAACGCCGGTGGTGCTTGGGATAATGCGAAGAAATATATCGAAACTGGTGCTCACGGCGGTAAAGGTAGCGATTGCCACAAGGCGGCTGTTATCGGCGACACTGTCGGTGACCCATTCAAAGATACTTCAGGCCCTAGCCTTAACATTTTGATTAAACTTGTTTCAACAGTTTCAATTGTTTTCTGTGGACTGATTGCAGCAAACTCAATTTTCTAAATTAATATAAAAAACTCCGTTAGCTTTTTGGTTAGCGGATTTTTTTATTGGAAAATTTTCACTTCGGCGAAAAGAGAGCACCCTAATTAAAGTTTTACTCAATTTTTTTCAAAAAATTGCGGTTTCCAAAGGCGGAGACTTGGTCGCTTGTCGCAACAAGCGAAACTCTAAATCATAAAAGCGCAAAGCGCAGTTTGCAAGATTTTTTTATGAATTTTCACTTCGGTGAAAAGTGCGCCCTTCGGGGGAGCTCGAGGGGGTATCCCTCCTCGAATTGGATAAACCGATGTCATTTTCAATGTGTGCATACACGAAAATGAGCCGTAAGGCATAATTTTTCACAGAAAAATTATCATCGGCAGTTTGCTCGAAAAGTCCCAAAGGACTTTTTCGACAAACTGAAAGATTTTCGTTGCGACGAAAAGAAACGAGGAGAACGAAGAACGCTCTCCGAGGGCTCACTTTTTCTCGTGAAAAAGTAAGCAAAACACGTCGGGGAAACACCCCCGAACGGTGGGAACGTTTAAAGGTGCGGAGTATACAGGCTAATTTAGAAAGAATAGCTTATGCCAGTTACAATCGCACCAAGATAAAGCAAAACGCACAAGGGCTAATCGCCCTTTGGGTTGCCCGTTGGCTACTCATCTGAATAACTTTATAGTAGGAGGGTCTATTTAGACCTGCAAAATGCGAACTCTGAAGAACGGTTCGTATCTAGTAGTTTTAAATAGACTCTCCTACTCGCAGATTTTGCTGGTGGGTAGCCAGCGGGCTTTTTGCAGGCGACAGCCGTCAAATTTCGTCTTTTTTCGTGCGATTGCAACTATTACAAGTTTTTCTATCCAAGATAGCCTGTATACTCAGCACCCGCTTTCGTCACTCGTGGTTCGGAGACGAGACTCCGACAAGTTTTTGGTGACTTTTTTCTTGCTTGAATATACAATGTAAGTGCAACA
>CAYJOS010000118.1:0-7132 GCA_964371875.1 uncultured Oscillospiraceae bacterium
AGTTTTTGGTGACTTTTTTCTTGTTAAAAAAGTTACCCCAGCGGAGCGCGTTTTCTTTTTTGTCGCAACAAAAAATTCTCCGTGCTTTTCGTCGCAACGAAAATTCTCTCGGACTCTCGTGCTTTTCGCCGAAGCGAAAATTTCCCCTCGGAGAGAGTTCTTTTCGTCGCAACGAAAATTCTTTCCCCTCAGCAAAATTTTTATTTCTTAATCAACTTCTCAAGCTCATCCATAAACGTACTAATATCCTTAAACTGCCTATATACCGACGCAAAACGAACATAAGCAACCTCGTCAACAGATTTTAGTCTGTCCATTACAAGCTCGCCAATTTCAGCAGTGCTGATTTCACGCTCAAATGAGTTTTGCAATTCATGTTCAATTTCATCGACAATTTTTTCAAGAGTTGCAAGGGAAACTGGTCTTTTTTGGCATGAACGAATCATACCTGTCAAAATTTTATTTTTATCAAATGTTTGTCGGCTTCCATCTTGTTTCACAACAATGAGTGGAAGTTGTTCTATTGTTTCATATGTAGTGAAACGTTTTTGGCAAGCAAGACACTCACGTCTGCGTCTAATGGTTGTGCCTTCATCGGCGGGGCGAGAGTCTATAACTTTGCTTTCGTTAAAATTACAAAATGGGCATTTCATCTGGGAATTCCTCCGTGTTTATTTGTTTAAAAGATTGGTCTTTTTCTTTGCAAGCTTTACAACAGCCCAAGCGCAAGCAGCGCCAAAAGCTCCGCCGACTACAATATCGGTGAGGTAGTGAACGCCGAGATATGACCTGCTATATGCAATTATGCCTGCTGGAATAAAGCTCCACGCGCCTTTTTTGCCGTAAAGCATGGTCAAAGCAGTTGCCATTGCTATGCTTGACGAGGCATGACCCGAGGGGAAACTATATGACTCAAGCTCAGGTGCAAGAGTTATAAGCCCTTCCATTTCCATGAACGGACGTGGTCTTGTGAAAATATTTTTTAAAACAACATTAACGGCAACGGCGGTTACTCCCAATGCTCCGAGTGCGACAATTGCACGGTTTCTTGTGGCTTTATTTGCGACCAAAATTAGCCCTGCACCTATCCAAATTGCGCCTGCGTCACCTATTAGTGTGAAAAATTGCATGACTTCTGTTAGGACGTCGCTTCGCAAATGGTCTTGAATATATAATAAAGCTTGCTCGTCAAATTTTTGAATCATTATGGCTTCAGCTCCACTCTTTCTTTGTCTTTCATCACAGTTTCCTGTGGGTGGTAAACGCTCTTATCTGAGGGGATAAATCCACGAACATTTGTTAGTGGGAAAACTGTGGTATATTGACCAATATGGCAACCAGGTTGGGAAACGCAATTTGCGCCAAGTCTTGCGGAATCACCTAAAACTAAACCGAAAAAGCTGTCTTTTAAATCAGTTTTTTCGCCATCGACTTTTAAAGTAACACCTTGTTGGTCAAAACGGCGATTTGCAGTGATAACACCACTGCCAAGCCTTGCAGAAACACCTAAAATGCTATCACCAGCAAAGCTTAAACTTGCAATTTTTGCACCCTCAAAGCACACACAATGCTTAACTTCACTAGCGTGACCGACAGAGCAACCGTCTGACAAAATTGTGTTTGGACGAATGATAGCACCAGGCAAAATTTCGCAGTTTTTGCCTATATAAACAGGGCCGATGATGGTCACATCGTTATAGATAACAGTGCCTTCACCTATTAAATAATTGCCGTGAAAATTTGGTGCAGTGCCTCTAATTGTGCCCTTATTTTCCTTGACATCAGGCTCGACTAAGAGCTTTTTCAAAAATGCTTTTGCGTTAAATAATAGGTCGTATGTTTCAGAAATTCCCTCTAAAAGTTCGGGGAAAGGGAAGCGGTTTTGTTGTGAAAAATAGTAATCAAGTTTAGTTGACATAGAAAATATTCTCCTTAAATTCTACTTATAACTGTAAATTCCACCGCCGATAAATTCACGCATCAGTGAAAACGGCGACAGATATTCAGGCGATAATGGCTCAAATCTTTCAAAAGCTGGGATTATACTTTGAAGCTCTTCAAAACGCTCAACTCCGCTGTGTGCCTGCTTCAAAACTTCAGGTGCGATTGACTTCATCAGGGGCACTTCATAGCCAAAAGATGAGTCGAACATGATGTCGGCTTTGTCTTTGAAGGGCGAAATATAAAGCTTTTCACCACGTCTGACATCAGCCCACATGTGCATGGTTGCGAGGGCGTCTGCCCCTCTGAAAAGGTTATCCCTAACTGCTCTGCGGACAAGCCGCATCCATGTGCCTTTGAAAACCAAATTTTCGCTGTTGTCGTAAATATTCGACCTAGCACTTATATAAAGTTTGAAAGCCTTTGGGTGTCTTTCTGTGAAGCTTGAGTTTAGGGCATGTATGCCCTCGAAAACTGCAATTTCGTCCTTGTTTAATTTTAATGAGCGACCCTCTTCGATTATTCTCATTTTACGTGAAAATTTGTATTTTGGGATATAAATTTTCTCACCATTTGACAGTAAATCGAAGTGTTCGTTTAACAAATCCATGTCAAGGCAAAGTGGTGTTTCAAAATCAATATCGCCGTCGGGTGTTCGGGGTGAATCTTTCGTAATTGTCTTGAAATAATTGTCAAGTGCAACTGTGTGAGTGCCTACGCCACGTCTTTCAAGTTCTTCTTCGATTTTTAGTGCTGTTGTGGTTTTTCCGCTACCTGATGGCCCTGATAAAAGCACGATTGGACTTTTTTTCATGTTGTCGATAATTCGCTCGGCAGCGTTTGAAATGCGTCGTGCATAAATCTCGTCACATTCTTCGACAAAGGCTCTTGGGTCTGTGATTATTCTTCGATTAATTTCACTCAGTAGGAATGGCATTCTCAAACAACTCCTTTATTTTATTTTTATCAGAAATTACCTTATCTATACCGTTTATATACTCCAGCGGATATTTTGGGCAGTACATTCTGTGGATTTTTCCTCTGGGGAACACGAGTTTTGTCGAAGCACCGCCACCTGTAGCGATTATACTAGTTAGTTCTTCCATTATACACACATTATAAAGATTTTCATAGTCTTTTTTGCAAAAACCTACATTTTCATAGCCGCCAGAGGTAAATTTTTGGCGATATAGGTAGTATGGGGCGTAGTTTTGGCTTGAAAGTTTGCTTTCAGCGGTTTCCAGCATTTGGCGAGTTGTGTCGCCTGTTTCGTGTTCTCTGCCGTTTTCGATGAGGCGAGAACCCTTTTTCATGGCGAGGGTGTGGACAGTGATATTTTCGGGATTTAGGGCTAAAACTCTGTCCAAACTTTTCTCAAATCTCTCGGGTGTGTCGCCGATTAGCCCTGTGATTAAGTCCATATTTATTTCAAAATTACCACATTTTCTGACAATTTTCACTGCGTCAATTATGTCCTGCGCCGTGTGATTTCTGCCTATGCTTTGCAAAAGTTCGTCGTCCATTGTTTGCGGATTAACGCTCACTCGGGTGACCTTGTGTTTTGCTAAAACTTCCATTTTTTCGACTGTGATGGTGTCGGGTCTGCCTGCTTCGACAGTGAATTCACGGACATTTGAAAGGTCGAAATTTCTGTAAAGTGTGCTACATAGCGTGTCGAGTTGAGCAGGGGAGAGGGTGGTTGGAGTTCCTCCGCCCATGTAAATTGAGATGATATTTAAATCCAATTCCTTCAAAATTTTTGCAGTTGCTTCCAATTCTTTGTGAAGTGCTTCCAAAAATGGCTCAATTAAATGCGACATTTTCTCAACAGATTGGCTCACAAAACTGCAATATGAACAGCGAGTTGGGCAAAATGGAATTCCCACATATAGGCAAATGTCTTCGGGTTTTAGGGTCTTTTTTATCTCAATCCCAGCCAAGGCAGCCGAAAGCGAAAGCTCGGCTTTTTCTTTTTCGGTGTCGAAAAGTCTTAAAAACTCGGTGACTGCACGTTTCTCCGAAAAGCCCTCTCTGAGAATTTTTTCCATAAGTGAAGCTGGGCGGATGCCTGTGATTGCGCCCCAAGGTGGTTTTTTGCCAAGGTGACGTAGGGAAGCCCTGTAAAAGGCAAGCTTTATACAGCGTTGCATGTTTCTTTGCTCTGAGAGGTCATCTGCGTATAAAATGTCGTTGGAAACAGTGGATTTTCCTCTGAAAACCTTGTTTTCGACATAAATTGAGCAAGTTGCAGTGGCGAATTTTTCGCCATTTTTATATGAAATAACTGCACCGTCGCCCACTCTTTTCCCCTCGGGATAAGTCGCGCGCTCGTGGGGGTAGAGGGAGAAAAGAATTTGTTCGGCGGCATATTTGCAGTTGTGTCCGATAAAATATAAGTTCATTTTAGATTTTCCTTATTATAACAAAAGGGCGACTGTAATCCAGCCGCCCAATTATTTTTGAAATTATTTTGCAAACTCAACTGCCTTAGTTTCGCGTACAACATGTACTTTGATTTGTCCTGGGTATGTGAGTTCACTTTCGATTTTCTTCGCAATATCACGAGAAAGTAGAACCATCTCGTCTTCGCTAACCTCTTCAGGTTTGACCATAATGCGAATTTCACGACCAGCTTGAATTGCATAACTTCCAGCAATTCCAGGGAAACTTCTGGAAACTTCTTCAAGTTTTTCCAAACGTTTAACATAGCTTTCGATGTTTTCACGTCTTGCTCCGGGGCGTGAAGCACTGATAGCGTCAGCCGCTTGAACAATGCACGCAACAATAGTTTGCGGTTCAACATCACCGTGGTGAGCGTGGATAGCATGAATAACTTCGGGGCTTTCTTTGTACTTTTTGGCAATGTCAACACCGATGGTGACGTGACTGCCTTCGACTTCGTGGTCGATTGATTTACCGATGTCGTGTAATAGCCCTGCTCTTTTTGCAAGGGTTACATCAACGCCAAGCTCCGCTGCGATTAGTCCGGAAATCAGCGAAACTTCAATGGAGTGGTTAAGAACATTTTGACCGTAACTTGTACGATATTTTTGTCTACCTAAAAGTCTGATAATTTCAGGGTTTAAACCGTGAACGCCTGTTTCGAATGTAGCTCTCTCGCCCTCAGATTTGATAATCTGATTGACTTCTTTTTGAGCCTTTGCCATGGTTTCTTCAATTCTGGCGGGGTGAATTCTGCCGTCAGAAATGAGTTTTTCAAGTGCAACTCTTGCGACTTCACGACGCACAGGGTCGAAACTTGAAAGGGTGATTGCTTCTGGGGTGTCGTCGATGATAAGGTCAACACCTGTAAGGGTTTCGATTGAGCGGATATTGCGTCCTTCTCTACCGATAATTCGACCTTTCATTTCGTCGTTTGGTAGGGCAACAACAGAAACTGTAACTTCGCTTGCGTGGTCAGCGGCACAGCGCTGAATTGCAAGGGCGATGATTTCTCTTGCTCTTTTGTCTGCCTCGTCTTTGTATTGAGCTTCGATATCACGGACTTTAATAGCCATTTCGTGAGTAACTTCGCTCTCAATGTTTGAGATGAGGTAGTTTTTCGCTTCTTCAACTGTGTAACCTGAGATTTTTTCAAGCATTTCTAGCTGACTTTTCTTGACAAGTCTTATTTCTTCGTTTTGAGTATCAGCGTCGATAAGCTTTTTGTTAAGTTGCTCGGTTTTCTTTTCGAGAGTGTCGGTTTTTTTGTCCAACTGTTCTTCTTTTTGTTGAATTCTGCGCTCTTGTTTTTGGATTTCTGCTCTTTGGGCTTTCACATCCCGATCAAATTCACTGCGTGATTTGTGTATTTCTTCCTTTGCTTCAACTAGGACTTCTCTTTTTTTGTTCTCGGCGTCCTTTATCGCATCGTTGATAATTCTCTTAGCTTCGGTCTCGGCTGAGCCGATTTCTTTTTCCGAAATCTTCTTGCGGTAAGAGATACCGCCAAAAAAACAAATTATTGAACATATGACACCAATAGCGCCAATAATAAATTCAAGCATAGTAAGCAAACACACCTCCATTCCTTCTAGAATGCGGAAAAACATCGGAGGCTATGCGGGCGGGCATTACCCTCCCAATTTTTTCGCTTTTCGGCTTTGAGATTAGATTAATCTTCAAAATCCGTTCATATAATTGTATACTATTTATGCAATTGTGTCAAGAATTATATTGAGTTTTATTAAATTTTTTGGAAATATTGTTTTAAAATTATCTGCAATGGAGAATGTTTTTCGTTGCGACGAAAAGGATATGCTCTCCGAGGGGGGATTTTCGCTTCGGCGAAAAACACGGAGAATTTTTGCTTCGGCAAAAAGAAACGGAGATACGCTCTCCGAGGGCATACTTTTTTTAGTGAGAAAAAAAGTATGGAAAAAACTCATCGGGGAAACACCCCCGAACGGTGGGAACGGTTAAAGGTGCGTAGTATACAGGCTAAATCGACTGGCATAACCTGTAGTAGTTACCATCGCACGAAAAGAGAAATCATCCACGGCTGTCGCCTGAAAAAAGCCCGTTGGCTACTCACTTGCAAAATAAAATAGTAGGAGGGTCTATTTAGACCTGTACAATGCGAGCTCTGAAGAACGCTTCGTATCTAGCAGACCTGAATAGACTCTCCTACTCGCAGATTTTGCCGATGAGTAGTCAACGGGCTTTTTTAAGGCGACAGCCGTCAAATTTCATCATTTTTTGTGCGATTGCTCCTGTTTCTGGGCTTGCAAGCTAATTATTATTGTATATTCAGCACCCTAACCGCATCTCGCCGTTCGGGGGCGAGTCCCCGACGTGTTTTGCTTACTTTTTCACGAGAAAAAGTGAGCCCTCGGAGAGCGTTTTCTTCGCTTCTTTTCGTCGCAACGAAAACTCCCCCTCGGAGAGCGTTTCGCCAAAGCAAAACTTTTCAGTAAAATGATGTAAAAAATCACCCTCTATCTTTCGATAAGGGGTGATTTTGATATTTAATCTTAGTACATGCCACCCATGTCAGGTGCAGCTGGCATAGCTGGAGCTGGCTCTGGAATGCTTGCAACAAGTGATTCTGTTGTAAGAACCATTGCAGAAACAGAAGCCGCATTTTCTAGTGCGCTACGGCTAACTTTAGTTGGGTCGATGATACCAGAAGCGATCATGTCAACATAAGCTTCTTTTGCAGCGTCGAAACCATAGTTTGCGCCGTCATTTT
>CAYJOS010000119.1:0-7127 GCA_964371875.1 uncultured Oscillospiraceae bacterium
AAATTTTTTCGTAAAAGTTCACTTTTTCGGCTAAATCGGTACAATATTTATAAATAGGACGGTTATTAAGTTTGAATAACAACTTATTCAACCCAAAACGCACGGAATTCCCCGAAGCTAAAATTATCAAACTAATCTTCATAATATATCTCCTGAAATGAAAAAAATGACAGCTTACACTGTCATTTTTTAAAATTTAAAGTAGGTTTAGAGCCAATGTGATTACAACAAAAACAAGTGCAATCCATTTTGTCATCTTTGCCAATTTTTGGTCAAGACCAGAGTTCTTAGACATAAAAGTTTCAGCTCCGCCGGCAATTGCTCCGGATAGACCAGCACTTTTGCCTGATTGGAAAAGTACTACAAAGATAAGTGCTACACATACGATGACGTGTACGATTGTCAAGAAAATTGTCATTTATTTCAATCCTTTCAAGTATAATTACGCAATATGGGAAGTATTATACCATGGAAAACTCGAAATTACAAGTGTTTTTTCATTTTTTCAGAAAAATAAATTGCACGTTCTCCACCGATGAGTTTTGGCCTTGATGTTGCGGTTAAAATATTAGCTTCGCCGATTTTTTTGGTTTTAATTCTGAGGGGGACTGCAACATGTTTAATGTGCATACCGATTAAAGTTCCGCCGATGTCAATTCCTGCCTTTGCGCTGATAAATTCGACGGCGACAGGGTCGCTCATTTTTTCAAAAACAGCAGTTGCAAAAGAACCACCTGCATGAGTTGCAGGCAAAACGCTGACAATTTCAAAGCCAAAATTTTCGGCAACTTCTCTCTCGACGATTAATGCACGGTTTAAATGTTCACAGCATTGAGCCGCAAGGAAAATACCTTTTTCGTTTAAAAGTGGTAAAATTTCAGATACTAAAACATCGGCAACTTCAGGGCTTCCGATGCTTCCAATCCTCTCGCCGATGATTTCGCTGGAAGAACATCCGACAACTAAAATTTCGCCTTTTTTGATATGTGACAATTCTATGAGTTCTTTAAAAGCAGTGTTTGTCTGCTCTTTTATCAGATTTAAATCTAGTGACATTACTGAAAATCCTTTCTTTTGTTCTTTTAATATAGTAACACTAATTATCCTATTTGACAACTGCTTAATAAAATAGTACAATGTAAAAAGAATTATGTTAACGAGGTTATAGATAAAATGAAAAAGTTAGTCAAAAAGTCATTTATATTACTTGCAACATTACTTGCCGTTGGCGTAGGCTGTACTGAAAAACCCGAAGAAGTTGAAGCAACACCAACTCCGTCGGTTTACATCACAACTCCCGAGCCTGTTGAACCAACTCCGACGCCAACGCCCACACCAACTCCAACACCAACTCCTGACCCATATAATCACCCCTTAACAGGTGAGGGAATGGACACTCCTCCAACTCAAAGACCGATTGCGCTTATGATTAACAACCATAATCTAGCTCAGCCACAAGGCGGAGTTTCGGCGGCGGATATGATATATGAAGTGCTTGCCGAAGGCGGAATGACACGTATGATGGCGATTGTAACTGACCATTTAGCGGTGGAGCGTTACGGCACAATGAGAAGTCTTAGACCCTATTATCTGGAAATTGGACTTAGTTATGACGCTGTAATTGTACACGCCGGAGGTAGTGAGCAGGCTTATTATGACGTGAGTGCAAAGGGTGCTGATAATTTAGACGGTGTTCAAGGCGCAAATGCCGGTTCATATTATTACCGTGACCCGTCAAGAACGGCAAATGGTTTGGAACACAGCTTGTTTATCTCAGCGGAAGATGTGATAAATTACGCAACAGAGCGTGGAATTTCCGTTTCAGGAGTTGACCCATATGACTTCGGACTGGAATTTTCCGAAGAAGCAACCCCAGAGGACGGAAAATCAGGTGAAGATATTTCCATTACTTTCCAATCTTGGAAAGAAACTTGGTTTGAATATGACAGTGCCGACAATGTTTACAAGGCTTTCCAATACGACGGCGAATATAACGACGGCGACACAGGCGAGCAATTAACCTTTGCCAACGTTTTAGTGCTTGAAGCGCCGACAACAGTTTTGGACGGCTATGGACGTTTAGATGTAAACCTCGTTGGAGAGGGTGCAGGATTTTTCTTCCACGGCGGAAAATATGTTCCCATAACTTGGTATAGAGATGCACTGGGCGAAGAATTTTATTATAAAAATGAAGACGGCAGTGAACTTGAACTGGGGATAGGAAAAAGTTATATAGGAATTGTTCCGACAGGAAACTATACAGTGCTTGCGGACGAAGTGAATGTCAATGGATAATTAATGGAAATTGATGTCAATAATGCACGGTTTTGAAATTTAGAACTGTGTAATCTGGCAAAAATGACATGTTTTTAATGGATATTTAATAAAATATGAAATAATACTTGCATTTTTAGACAAATGCAAGTATTATTGTATATAAGAGTTTTTGAAAGCGATGGTTTTTTAAAGATATGGAAAAAGATATATTATCCATGCTAAACAATGTGGATATAGGATTTTCTAAAGGTCAAAAGCAAATTGCAAAATTTATTGTAGAAAATTACGATAAAGCAGCATTTATGACTGCGTGCAAACTTGGAAAAACAGTGGGCGTGAGCGAGTCAACAGTTGTTCGCTTTGCCTCAGAACTTGGCTTTGAGGGTTATCCCGAAATGCGTAAAGCCTTGCAAGAAATGATAAGAAATAGGCTGACTTCTGTTCAAAGAATTGAGGTTTCTAAAGAGCTTATTACAAATACAAACACCCTCAAAGATGTTTTAACAGCTGATATAGAAAAGCTGAAAACCACGCTTGAGAACATTGATATGGCTGAATTTGACGCGGCAGTTGAGGCAATACTTTCAGCAAGGAAAATTTATATAGTCGGCATGAGAGCAAGTACAGCACTTGCAAGTTTTATGAGTTTTTACCTTAACTTATTTCTTGATAATGTTAAAACAGTTCATGAAAACTCAGCAAACGAAGTTCATGAGCAAATCATGCGTATTGACCAAGATGATGTTTTAATTGGACTTAGTTTTCCCAGATATTCAACAAAAACAGTTGAAGCTATGGAATATGCCAAAAAAAGAGGCGCTACCGTTATCGGAATTACCGATAATGAGCACTCACCCTTGCATGAAATTGGCGATATTTGCCTTTATGCAAAAACCGATATGGTTTCATTCGTAGACTCATTGGTTGCACCGATGAGCCTAATTAACGCACTTATAGTGTCTGTTGGTATGCACTCACGAGAGGAAATTTCCAATACTTTTATGACGCTAGAACAATTATGGACGGATTATGATGTATTTACAGGACTTGAAAACTGAGGTCGTCGTTGTCGGCGGTGGAGCGGCTGGAATGCTCTCTGCTATCGTTTCGGCAAGACGAGGAATTGACACGATTTTAATTGAAAAAAAAGACAGAATTGGCTCGAAACTTCGCATCACGGGCAAGGGTAGATGTAATATCACAAATGACTGTGAAGTTAAGGAGTTTTTGACCAATATTCCTGTAAACCCTAAATTTTTGCAAAGTGCATTACACAAATTCAAACCACGTGACGCTATGGCGTTTTTTGAGGAAATTGGTGTTCCTTTAAAAACCGAGAGGGGAGCGAGGGTTTTTCCTGTTTCTGACAAAGCGCAAGAGGTTTGCACAGCTCTTGAAAAAGAAATGCAAAATTCCAGCGTTAAAGTTTTATACCAAGAAGTTTTGGATATTGAAGCGGTAGACGGCGAAATTTCGGCAGTTGTCACAGACGGTGGCAAAATTGAGTGCAGAAATGTGATATTATGCACAGGAGGGCTTTCCTATCCTGTGACAGGTTCAACAGGCGATGGCTATAAATTTGCAGAAAAATTTGGACACAATATAGTAAGGCAACAAGCTTCACTTGTGCCATTGTTATGCGAGGGCAAATTTTGTCGAGACATGATGGGTTTAACCCTGAAAAATGTTAGACTATCAATTTTCGACGGCGACAAAAAAGTTTTTTCCGATTTTGGCGAAATGTTATTTACACATTTTGGCATATCAGGGCCTTTAGTTTTGTCTGCTTCGGCACACATGAAAGACAGCGAAAGCGGAAAATATAGGGCGGAAATTGACCTAAAACCTGCTCTTGACGAGCAAATGTTAGACAAGCGTTTGCTTTCTGATTTTGATAAATATAAAAACAGCGATTTCATAAATTCCCTCGGAGATTTGTTCCCGAGGGCACTTATTCCTATAATAGCTCAACTTTCGGGCATTGATTTTAGAAAAAAAGTCAACTCAATCACCAAAGATGAGCGTAAAAAACTAAGCATTTTAACCAAAGCGTTTCCATTAAAAATAACAGGCACAAGACCCGTTGAAGAGGCTGTTATAACTTCAGGAGGAGTTGATGTAAAAGAAATTAACCCCAGAACTATGCAATCCACTTTACTCAGCGGACTTTATTTTGCCGGCGAAATCATCGACACAGACGGTTACACAGGCGGATTTAATCTTCAAATCGCTTGGTCAACTGCATTTGTGGCGGGAAATTCTGTAAATTAGGAGAGATAGTCATTGAAAAAGAAATCAATTGCGATAGACGGGCCCTCAGGTGCAGGAAAAAGCTCTATGGCAAAAGCACTTGCGAAAGAATTACATTTTGTCTATGTTGATACTGGCGCAATCTACAGAACTGTAGGGCTTGCGGCAAACAGAAGCGGCATTTCTGTTGCGAATATAGACGATGTTGTTAAAATTTTACCAAAGTTAAAAATTGAACTTTTATATTGCGACGAAGGTGCGCAGAGAATGCTACTTAATGGCGACGATGTGACGGAGGAAATTCGAGCTCCGCTTATTTCGTCGTATGCGTCAAGAGTTTCAGCACTTTCTGAGGTGAGAAGATTTTTGCTTGAAATGCAAAGAAAACTTGCCGAGAAAAATGACGTCATCATGGACGGGCGTGACATCGGAACTGTTGTTTTGCCAAATGCTGATATCAAGTTTTTTGTTACAGCCTCGGCAAAAGTGCGTGCTGAAAGACGTCATGCAGAACTTGCGAAAAAAGGCAAGGCAATGACAGTTGAAGAAGTTCATACTGCAATGTCCATACGTGACGACAGGGATGAAAACCGTGAAGAGGCACCAACAAAACAGGCGGAAGATGCAATTTTAATTGACACAACTGACATGGATTTTGCTTCTGTGCTTGCAAAAGTTAAAACAATGATTAAAGAGAGATTTGAGATATGACCCGAGTTTACGCAATGCTTGTTGCATTTTTAACACCATTAATTCACATTTTTTATCCATACAGACTTTCGGGGAAAGTTGAACTGCCCGAAGGAGCAGCTGTTATTTGTGCAAATCATTCCAGTAATATTGACCCTGTAATAGTTGCCATGGTTTTGGGAAAAAATAATTATACTCGGTTTATGGCAAAAGCGCCATTATTCAAAATTCCAATTGCTGGAGCGATTTTAAGGAAAATTGAGGCAATTGCCGCCGACCGTGACGGAAAAGACGTTAACGCCCTCAGACTCTCCATGCAAGCCCTTAAAGAGGGTCACAGGCTGATGTTATTCCCCGAGGGGACAAGAGCGGGCTCAGACGGCGATAAAGAGGCGAAAACAGGAGCAGTTCGCATGGCTTCAAAGTTTAATGCTCCGATTATTCCGATTTTCATAAGTCGTGAAAAGAAAATTTTCAGAAAATATGATGTCTGCGTAGGTCAGCCCTATTCAGTTGGGAAAATTCCAAGAGATGGATATGAACAAGCGGCGGAAGAATTGATGGAAAAAATTGCAAGCCTTAATCCAGAGGTGAAAAGACTACCATGAAAAATCTGATTATTGCGAAAAATGCAGGTTTTTGCTATGGTGTCGGCAGGGCTGTGAAAATGGCTGAAAAAGCTCTGGAGGATGGAGAGTGCTATTGCCTTGGTGATTTAATTCACAACAAAGACACGGTTGAAAAACTGAAAAATAGCGGACTGAAAACAGTTAGCACTGTTAGCAAAGATTTGGCAAATGAGCGGGTTATAATTCGCTCTCATGGCGCACCGAAAAGTGTATATACCGAGCTTGAAAATTTGGGTGCGACTGTCATAGATGCAACATGTCCTAGGGTTTTGGAAATTCATAAAATTGTGAGTGAAGCCTCTGAAAAAGGCGAGATGGTAATCATAATCGGCGACGAAAATCATCCTGAGGTGCAGGCAATTGGTGGATGGTGTGAAAAGTCGGTTGTACTGGATAATTGTCAAAAATTGGAAAATTGGCTAAATAAAAATCCAATTTATGGACAAAATGCTGTGTCGGTAGTTTTTCAAACTACCTTAAACAAGAAAAAAATGGTCGAATGTGTAAAATTTTTAAAAAAAAGCTATACAAATTGCTTTACATTTGATACAATATGTGATATCACGTCAATAAGACAGACTGAGGCGATGGAAATTTCTTCAACCTCGGATGCGATGATAGTGATAGGCGGCAAGCACAGTGCCAACAGCACGCATCTTGCCGAGATATGCGAAGGCATATGTAAAAATACGCAATTTATCGAAAGTGCAAAAGAGCTTGATTTTGAACTTTTGAAAAATGCAGATACCATAGGTATCACCGCCGGGGCTTCTACCCCTGCGTGGATTATAAAGGAGGTAAAACATAAGATGACTGACGAGATTAAGACTGAAGAGATGACCGGTTCAGAAGAAATGGAAATGACTTTTGACCAAATGATTGAAGAATCATTAAGACCTATCTACAACGGTGACACTGTACAGGGTGTTGTAGCTGCGATTACACCTACAGAAATTAGCGTAGATCTAAGCACAAAACACTCAGGGTATATCCCCGTGTCCGAGTTTACAGATGACCCTGCTGTGAAAATCACTGAGCTATTAAAAATCGGTGATATCATTGAAGCGAGCGTAGTTCGTGTAAACGACGTTGAAGGTACGGTTATGCTCTCCAAGAAGCGTCTGGACGCCGTAAAACACTGGAACGACATTGAAGCGGCTCGCGAAGAGGGAACAGTTGTTGAAGGAACTGTTACTGAAGAGAATAAGGGCGGCGTTGTGGTTTCTGTACACGGCATTCGTGTCTTTGTTCCCGCCTCACAGACAGGACTTGGCAGAGATG
>CAYJOS010000120.1:0-6340 GCA_964371875.1 uncultured Oscillospiraceae bacterium
ACCCCTATGACTTGGAAAATTTATCTGAACTCGACCCTATAAAAACTCACCTTGAAGTCACGAATGGAAGTCAACTAGAAACCGATGACGGAAAAATTAAAAGCGAGCGTTTAACCGAATTTTTTGAAACTGACATGAAAGATGAGGAAACGGACGAGCTTGACGCAACTTTAGATGCACTTCAAATTTACCTAAACTACTTAAATGCTATAGATGGCACAGAAAAACAGCGTGAAATTGTAACCTCCGTTATGGACTCTGTCGATGCCGCAAGAAGGGCGCTTGTAATGGGTAAAGTGGCTGAAATGCTCGACCAACTCAGCGTAGAAGCGTCTACCCTAGCGGATGAAGTTCCACCAAGGACTGACGAAGACGGAAACACCATTCCGGGAAGTCCAGCTATCGCCTTTGATGCGACATATATCACATCAATTTCAGACAGCATTTCAAATGTTTCCACCTCGCAAACCGAGCTTGTCGGAAAGCTCATCACCCAAGGCGATACCCTTTTGAGCATAGTTTATTTTGAACTTGTAGAGCAACTGATTTCTGATGCTGAAGCTTCAAATTTCTCTGCTTGTGACACTGATGTTTTGAACCTAATTCACCTTGATAATGTGAAAAATCGCAGTATTATCAGCCGTGAAGAAGAGCTTGCTTTTATTCAGGATATGCTTTTAAGCAGGGCGACTCAAAGGTTTTCAAACGCTGTAACTTATGGTGAATCGGGCGAATATAAAGCCTCGGTCAACAACGGCGACACTGACGCTATGCAAAACAGCAAACTTGAGCAGTCTATAGGCGAAACCAACGCTTTAAGGCTTGAATATGAGTTTATTCTCGAAGCAATTTCCGACAGAATGGGCAACCAAGAAGCCTTGGACTTTGTTGACGAAAATATTGGAAAAGCCCATGGCTATAAACCCGGAATTAAGCAAGACGATTTTGAGTTTGAACTAAATTCCGTTTTGGATGAGCATATTCAGTTTTTGTCCGATTTAAGACGAGAAATTGAACTTGCTATGGGTGGCTCTGAAGTTGACAAATTGAGAGCTGAAAAAGCCGAACTTCAAACGGAGCTCATGAGTGCTTTAGACGATGAAGACTTGAACAAAGCAAAAGAAATCGAGGATAAAATTGCTGAAATTGACGGTGAAATATCCGATTTTGAAAATTCTGAACTCGAAAAGCTAAGCGAGTTAAGTACACAGCTTGAAGAAGCAATAGCGGCTGGTGATACAAATGCAGTTGCAAAAATTTCCGCTGAAATGTCGGAAATTCGCAGTGGACTTGATGATATTAGCGACATTATCGAAACTTTAAGAGTTGAAGGCTTGAAACTTGACGACGCCACTTTAATGCCCACAATTGAAGATTTAGGTGATTTGTTTGAGGGCAATTATGAGCAAGTTTTCAACGCTTTAATGGATATTTACAACGCTATGGCTGAAAGCGATGCCATGAAAAATAATGACGAGCACTCCTCTGAAATGGCTTATGTTGAGGAGCTCATCACAAACAATAAGGAAAGTTATGATGCTGCAACTCGTGACATAAAAAATGCCGACGATATGCGAGATATTTTAGCAGATTTCCTAGATGGACTTGGTTTAGACCCTGAGGAAGCAAGTTTAGTTTACATCAACGCCTTGAATATGTACTGGGAACAGGCAGGAGCACAATCCGCCTTTGAAGAGATGCTTTTCACAACTCACGACCAACTTTCAAAAGGTAATCCATATGTATTCGAACGAATTTCTGATGGAGCTAACGAATATCTTGACGGCTCTGCTTTAGGCAAATATAAAGGCATGAGATATGTCTACATCGACAGCACCATGAGCGCAACCCTAGCTGACAACGATGTGTATTATGAATTTGAGGCATTTTCTGACAAAGTTCGACGCAGTCAAGACGAAAATGTATCTGACGAGCTCCTATTCCCCACAAAATTCAAAAATGGAATACATATCCACGAAAGCTACACAACAGAAGAATTTGGCGTTTATGCGATTTACATTTCAGGTTCAAATCTGGGAATTTTGTTCTCAGACGACTTGATGGTACACGCACAAGCACTTTTCGAACTCTTTATGAGTTAATAAAACTGAGAGGTAATTTAATGGCAGATTATTCAATTATTTCCGATATTTCCTCACACATTTGCACCATGCTTCGTGAGCGAATGTGCCCTGAGCCTATCCCCTCTCCAAATAATATCGAAGTTTCCTCACCGTCCAGCCAAGATGTTGACTATATTTTAGGGCTTTACCTCTATGATATCAGTGAAGAAACTATCGTTGCAACACCCGAGTTTAGAGAGGTTAGCAAAACAAGGCTTAGAAAACCACCAAAACCCTACAGCTTACAATATATGTTATTCGTAAACGGTTCTTCACAAATGGGACTGAAAGCCCACGACATTCAAAAAATTGTCGGACGTGCTGCACAAATCGTTAACGACGGTAATATAATCGACCCAAACAGACTGCAACCTTGGCTTGAATCCCGTGAGATGCCTATTGTTATCTCGCCTTCAAAAATTGCTTTGGAGGAAAAAGTTAGGGTTTGGTCGGCTATCAACAAACCATATCAACTTAGCTTATTTTATAAAGTTTCACCTGTCTTCTTGTCCAGCGAAGTTGTCGTTGACGCAAACCGTGTTATTGACGCAACTTTCGGCATAAATATGACGGACGGCGGACATAGAAAATAATTTTTAAATCGGAGGACTTACCATGATTTATGGAGAAAATGTAACAATAATACAACACAAAATAGATTTACTGGTCAGTCTTTTTGATGCCACCACAGGACGAGCTGTTGAAACCATTGACATGGACTGTTTTAAAGATGGTGAAGAGCTTAAAATTGTCAAAAAAGACTTCGGTCTAATTTTGATAAACTCAGGGAGGTTAGGCTTTGATTTAACGGTTAAAGCTCGTGGTTATGAAGACTGCACCGTTAAAATCGAGTATGAAAAACTCGACGAAACTTACCCTGAAAAAATCCTTTATTTACTTCCCAAAATCGGTATGAACAATCAGGATAGGTTTGTTCTTAAAACAGAGAAAAAGGACGAACTTGTCGAAGTTATCGCCATTAAAAATTCAGATATGCTTTGCGCCGCAAAGGAATACGAAGCTAGAAAGCGTGTTCTTTCGCTATTTAATCCGCATGGCAAAACTCTGGACGAAAAGCGATATGCTTTGATTAATCCCGAAATCGAAGGTTTTGAAGAAGTTTATATAAAAAGCAGTACAATAAACTCCGCAGTTTTGCTCAACCCACCTGAAATGAAAATCAATCAATATTGCTATTTAAGTCGAATTATTGAGGGAAAAGTTTCGGAAAATTCTGAGTATAAACTTGTTTTACCCACGCTTGGAGATTTGAAATACTGCGTCAAGTTTGTCTATAACGATCGACACGAATTTGAAACGATGTATGCAAACGGAGGTGAAAAGTAATGGCATTTCCTGTTGTTTCCGGTGCGTCTATTGTGTGTACTTTTGGCACAGCCCCAAGCACATTAATGGTTACTTCACAGCTTACTGTTACTTTTGACAAAAAACCGGCGGCTACAATTCAAGACGCTGTTCCGATGAGCAACATCGCCCCTTGTGGGCTATGCAATTCACTTGCCAATCCGGCTACGGCTTCCGCCACTGCGGCTGCTATGGGAGTTTTAACTCCTCAGCCTTGTGTGCCTGCGACTACTGGCGCTTGGGTGTGTGCAAACACCATGAGTATTGCCAAAATTCCCAGTCTTACAAATGACGGAACGCTTATGTGTGCTTATGGCGGAACTATTTCCGTTACTAATCCACAGCAAACTAAAATTATCAAAAAATAAGTTGCAAACTTGAAAGGAGCGGATCATCACATTGCAGACAATTTATGATTTTGAACTTCCCAGAGGCTATGTTGACCCGACAGGTGGCATACACAAAAAAGGAAAAATGCGCCTCGCCACAGCTGGCGACGAAATTGGTGCAACCCGTGACCCTCGTGTTTTAGCCAACCCGTCGTATTTAACAATTTTACTACTCGCCTCTGTGATAACTGAACTGGAGGGTATGCCTGCGATGGCTCCGGCTGTTGTTGAAAAAATGTTCACGGCAGACCTTGCATTTTTGCAAGACATGTACCAAAAAATAAACGGAATTGAACCTCCAACCATGAAAGTGGTTTGTAAAGATTGCGGTAAAGTCAGTGAGGTTCCAATAAATTTTACCGCAGAGGGATAAACCTCTATCCCGAAGAAGAGCTGTTTAAAGAAATGTCGTTTATTTCCTACTATTTCCATTGGAGTCGAAACGACGTTTTAGAAATGCCACACACAGAGAGAAGGCGTTGGTGCAGTGAAATTTCGGGTATCAACACTAGTGTTAGTCCCTCACAGAAGAAAAAAGAAACCAGCCTTTTTGATTTAGGCAAGAAAAAATATTAATCTGCAAAGGAGAGAAATAAAATGGCAGAATATCTATCCCCCGGTGTTTACATCGAAGAAATCGACAATTCACCCCGCAGTATTGAGGGTGTAGGAACAAGTACAGCAGGTTTCATCGGACTTGCAGCCAAAGGACAGGCAATAGGTGCTCCTGTTCTAATCACTGGATTTAGTGAATATCTCAGAAACTTTGGAACATATCTTCCAGAGCATGTTTTCGGTGATTTCAGATACCTAACTTACAGTGTTGAGCAATTTTTCGCAAACGGCGGAACAAGATGCTATGTATCTCGTGTTGTCCCTGAAGATGCTGTAACAGCTGAATACAAAGCAGGCCCTCTAACAATCACAGCAGCAAACGAAGGTAAATGGGGTAACAGAATTGCCCTAACATTTGCAACTGCAAACCGCAGAAAAATGCAACTTCTAAGCGGTGAAGGTCAAATTTTTGAAGCGAAAAATGTTGACGGATTTGCTGAAGGCGACATGGTTGAGTGCCTTGGCGAAGTTAACCGCATTGCTATGATTGTTGACAAAACAGTCACTTTTGAAAAAGCATTCTCAGCTTCTCCAGTTGACGATGCTATGTTCCCCAAAACACTGATTTACTCAGTTGAAATGGACGTTACTGTTTCTTACGAAGGCGAAGTTGAAAACTATACTGGTGTTTCTTTCAACGATAACTCACCAAACCACATCGCAAAACGCCTTAAAGGAAGCAATATCGTAACTATTACTTCTGAAGCTTGCGACGAAATCGCAAACCCTGTTTCTATCGTTCTTGGCGAAGGAAAAATCACAGGAAACCTTCTTCTTACAGGCGGTAGCGACGGTAGTGTTGCTAACGTAAACGCTGGAACTTTCCTAGGAACTGACAATGGACCAGGAAGAAGAACTGGTATTGAGTCTTTCAAAGAAAACACTGACGCAAGCATTATCGCTGTTCCTGGTGTTACAATTCCTGAAGTTGTTGTTGGACTTGTTGCTCACTGCGAACGTGAGAAAAACCGTTTTGCTGTTCTTGACCTTCCAAAAGAATGCGTTAAAGTTAACGAAGTTTTGAAATGCCGTGAAATCGTAGACAGCACTTATGCTGCTATGTACCATCCTTGGATTTCTGTTTTTGACAGAGTTACACAAAAAAATTCATTCATCCCTCCAAGTGGTGCGGTTATGGGTGTTTACTCAAGAACTGACATTTCAAGAGGTGTTCACAAAGCTCCAGCTAACGAAACTGTTGTAACAACAGGACTTTCAGTTAACTACACAGCAAGCGAGCAAGACCTAATCAACCCAGCAGGCATCAACCTAATCAGAATTCTTCCAGGACAAGGAATTCGTGTTTGGGGTGCAAGAACTGCAAGCAGTAACTCAGCATTCAAATATGTCAACGTTCGCCGTTTGTTCATTTTTGTTGAGCAAAGCATCAAAGCAGCTACAAACTGGGTTGTTTTTGAACCAAACAACACTGCACTTTGGGCAAGAGTTCAGATGACAATTTCATCTTTCCTCGATACTCTTTACAGAGCTGGTATGCTTTCAGGCACAACCGCAAGCGAAGCATATTTTGTCGAAATCGGCACATCAACTATGACTCGTGACGATATCCTAAACGGCAGACTTATCTGCAACATCGGTATCGCACCATCAAGACCTGCTGAATTCGTTATCTTCAAAATTTCACAACTTACAAGCGAAGCTGAATCTGCTGAGTAAGATTAGAAATTTCAAATATACTTTAAAGGAGAATAAAAAATGGCATCAAGTAAATTTACATATCCGATGACAAAAATGAATTTTATTGTGTCTGTCGGAACAGATACAGAGGCTGCAGCTTTCACTGAAGTTACAGGCGTTGAAGCAACAGTTGACGTTATTGAATTCAGA
>CAYJOS010000120.1:6367-7044 GCA_964371875.1 uncultured Oscillospiraceae bacterium
TGGTAATATCACACTAAAATATGGTTATGTCCAATCAGACACAATCAAAAACTGGATTATCAACAATGTTTCTGACGGCCGTGCAGGCGCACACAGAGTTGACCTTAAAATTGAACTATACTCAAACCTAGTTCCCGACTCTAGTGCTCCACAACAAGCGGTTACTTCTGAGTCATATGCTTCTGGTGGTATTGTTCAAGAAAACAGCGTTTTCTGGCTACTTTCAGACGCTTGGGTTTGCAAATATACAGGCCCAGATTTGAACGCTAGTGCTTCTGAAGTTGCTATCGAATCAATTGAAATCGCTTACGAAGAAATTCGTCAAATAGCTCTATAAATTATTCAATGGGGCTGTGATTAAATTTAAAATCACAGCCTCATTATCAAAAAAAGGTGGTGAAAAGCTTATGATTCAAGATTTCGTTTCTCTACACGATGTTGTGCATGAAAATCCGCTTACAAAGGCTTCTGAGTCTGTACTAACAGCTTTTAACTTTATGTTAAGGGTCGAACTTGCGATTGATGTCCCCTGCAAAGCTATACGTTCTTTTACCAAAGAAAATGAGTTTGAATATGTGCAAGAAGGTGGAGTGAATGACTATGTTCATATGCTCAGAAAACCAATTTCAAAACCTTTTACCATAGAAATCGAACGCTATGTAGGCTCTGACGTAATA
>CAYJOS010000121.1:0-6929 GCA_964371875.1 uncultured Oscillospiraceae bacterium
TTTTTTATAATGTTGTGTTGCACTTGACTTGACAATTCAAGTGAAAAAAAAGTTACCCCAGCGGAGCGCGCATCCTTTTCGTCGCAACGAAAATCTTTCCCCGAAGGGCGTTTCCTTTTCGTCGCAACGAAAATTCTCCGTTCTTTTCGCCGCAGCGAAAATCTTTCGGAATGGTCAAGACCATTCCCTACGAGTAAAGCGAAAATCTCCCTCTAACTCCCCCCGAAGGGCATTTCCCCATAGAAAAAATCCGCCCAAATGGACGGATTTTTTCATATCAATTATTAATTATTCTGCAAAAATTGCCGCAAAATCTGGTGTAAATCCGTCTACATATTCAATAGTAGCATCTTCAAACCATGTTGCAATAGTCTCATTAAATCTTGTTGTCGCTGTCATTTCACGTACAGAAACAGGCACTTGGTCGCCCATATATTGTGACTCAGGTGTCACTTCTCCACGCAAAATAATGTGATAACCAAATGAGCTTTCAACAAGCTCGGCTGTAAACTGTCCAGCTGAAAGTGCTGCTGTTGCCGCTTCAAATTCTGCAACCATTTGTCCTGGTCCAAAGCAATATCCATCAGGATAATATGCCGCACCGGGGTCTTCGCTATATTCTGCCATTTTTTCATCAAAAACTGTGTTAATATCGCCACTGTTTAACATAAGTTCATCTAAAACGCCTTGCGCTGTAGCACGAACTGCTTCTTTATCCGCTTCAGGTATTGGCTGATTCATTTCGTCAACTGTGCTGAATAGAATGTGTTTTGCAACCATAATTCCGTTTTCTTCTGCAAAAGCAAGTGCTTCTTCGTCTGTTACAAGTGATCCATTTTCGCCGTATTGGCTGACAAATGTGTCTGTTAATAGTGCTGAAACTTCACTAAAATAATCATACATTTCACGTGATGTATAATTTTCTTCTAGGTAAGCGTTAAAGCCCTCTTCTGTGCCATCGGCTGAGTAGTTTGAGATATCAAACGCTAGTTGATCCGCAATTGCAGTTTTTGACTCTTCACTGAGTTCAACGCCCAAATCTGCAGCATTTTTTTCAATCGCACGGTATTGAGTTGTGTTTCCAACTGCGCCGTCTAAAATGAAATCTGCCATTGTCATTTCAGGTGCGATTTCTGTTGTATAATCTGTGATTGGTCCCATAATTTGCTCTGCATATAGTTTTGAATTTAGTCCCCAGTAGAAATATTCTTCCCATTTAACATCAATTCCGTGTACAGTTCCGACAACCATATCTGCATCATATTTTTCAAATGCATAGCCATAATCCGGTGCTACATAAGCTTCCTCTGCTGTTGGCGCAAGAGTTACTTCTGGTGCATCCGTAGCTGTCGCTTCTGCAACAGGCGCTTCTGTTTCCGCTGTTGGGTCGTATGTGTTTTCGCTGATTGCACATCCTGTGACAGACAGGCTCAATGCTCCTGCTGTCAAAATTGTTAGAATTTTCTTTTTCATCATGTAGTTCCTTTCGTTTTATCATCTTTTTCATTTGCTTCTTTATAATCTGAAACAAGTTGCCTTGCTTCTTCTACTGCTCTGCGTTTTGAATTTAACCTCAAACTGATACAGGGTTTTTCGCCTGCAACAAGCTTCACTCTTCCCTTATATTTCGACATGGCATATAGTTTTGAAACTGCTTCCATGTCAAAATCATTGAGTATAAACTGCAAAGCTCCGTGTTTTTGGTTAATATCTTTAATGCCTGCTCTGCCTGCCTCACCACGTAGCAAGGCAACACTCACAAGTGCATTAACGCCATGAGGTGGGTCGCCGAAACGGTCGACCAATTCGTCCATCAAGTCGTCGGCTTCTTCCTCTGTTCTGATAATCGCAATTCTGCGGTATAAGTCCATTCTTTGCTCAGGCGATTTTACATAAGATTCGGGAATATTCGCCGAAACAGCCAAATCTGCCGCACAGTCTGCCCTTTGGGGTGGTTTTTCTCCACGCTCTTCCAAAACAGCTTCTTCCAAAAGTTTTAAATACATATCATATCCAACGTCTATCATATGTCCCGACTGTTCAGCACCCAGTAAATTTCCAGCGCCCCTGATTTCAAGGTCACGCATGGCGATTTTAATTCCTGAGTTAAATTCAGCAAATTCTCGGATTGCCGATAGCCTTTTTTCCGCAACTTCTGACAAAATTTTATCCCGCCTAAAAGTGAAATAAGCACTTGCTCTTCTGCCTGAACGTCCAACACGTCCACGGATTTGGTGCAATTGAGAAAGACCAAGTCTATCCGCATCTTCTATAATAAGTGTGTTTGCGTTTGGAATGTCAATTCCTGTTTCGACAATAGTTGTACAAACCAAAACCGAAAGTTCACCCGAAACCATGTCTTCCATGACAGAACCAAGCATTTCCTGACCCATTTTTCCGTGTGCCACTCCGACTGAAATATTTTCAACCATTTGTGAAATTTTAAACGCAACTCTGTCTATGGTTTCTGTTCTGTTGTGCAGATAAAAAACCTGACCGCCCCTTTGCACTTCACGTCGAATTGCGTCGGCAACTGTCGCCCAATCGTGCTCCATTACTATGGTGTTGACTGGTTGACGGTTTTGAGGTGGCTCTTCAAGCGTTGACATGTCACGTATTCCGCTCATAGCCATGTTTAGGGTTCTGGGTATTGGCGTCGCTGAAAGCGTTAAGGTGTCCACCTGTTTTGCCATTTCACGCAGTCTTTCCTTGTGTCCAACTCCGAAGCGCTGTTCTTCGTCAACCACAAGTAAGCCTAAATCTTTGAAAATTACGTCCTTTTGAATTAACCTATGTGTTCCAACAACTATATCAACAGAGCCTTCACGCAGTTTACGCAAAGTTTCTCTGATTTGGGCTGGCGTTCTAAATCGACTTAGCATTTCTATATTCACAGGATAGCCAAAAAATCTCTGCATCGCTGTTTGATAATGCTGTTGAGCCAAAACGGTAGTCGGCACTAAAATCGCCGCCTGTTTTCCGTCCATGACGCATTTCATAACAGCACGGAGTGCAACTTCTGTTTTTCCATATCCAACGTCACCGCAAAGCAGTCTGTCCATGGGAACAGTGCTCTCCATGTCGTCCTTAATTTGGTCAACACTTCGGAGCTGGTCATCGGTTTCGGCAAAGCCAAAACTATCCTCAAATTCATTCTGCCAAGGTGTGTCGGGTGGGAAGGCATAGCCTGGTTGTTTTCGTCTTTCGGCGTAAAGTCTGATAAGTTCTTTCGCCATGGATTTTGCGGCGGCTTTTGCACGAGTTTTTGTCTTTTTCCACTCAATTCCGCCCATTTTAGACAATTTTACTGTCTTATCTTCAGACGCTCCTACATATTTATAAACCAAATCAAGCTGGGTTACAGGCACATAAAGTGAGTCTGCTCCTGCGTAACTTATCTTGATATAGTCCTTAAAAGCGCCGTCAATTTCCATCTGATTTATGCCTTCAAATCGACCTATACCGTGTATGTCATGAACGACTAAATCACCAACTGAAAGGTCGGCATAGCTGTCGATTTTCTTGCCTTTATGCTCTGAATGAGTGCCACGCAAAACCTTCTTTTTTTCCTGTTTTCTGACAAATTGCATGTCACTTAAGACTGCAAGTTTTATGGATTCATACTCAAATCCACAGGAAAAACCGCCGATTGCAATAGTGCAATTTGTGCCCTCGGGAAGCTCTGAAAGTTCTAAATCCAGTGAGGCTTTAATTTTTCGTGCCTCTAACATAGACTGCAAAAGTTTTGCTCTTCTCTCGTCTGAAGCGAGGATAATTGTTCTATATTTTAATTTTTTAAATGTTTCCGCTTCTTTTGCAACAGCCTCTCCGTTACCACTGTAACAGGGGAGCTGTTTTGCGTTTATGCTGATGATACTTTGCGGTTCAATTGGAAAGCGTGAAAGCGTAAATGCGTCCATGAAAATTAGCGGAAAGTCATTTAATTTTTCAAACATTCCATTTTGGTCTAGGCTAAAATCCGTCAAATCTCTAAGCAAAAATCCTGTTTCAGTTAGAGAGCGTAAATCGTCTGATAATTCACGCAAATATTCCTTTGCGTGCTCTGTAATTTTGCTTGGCTGATCTAGAAAAACCAAGGCATCAGGCGGTATATAATCCAGTGCTGTTGCCTTTTCGGAATAGACTAGCGAAAGGTATCTATCCGCCGAAGAAATGCCCATATTTTCACGCATTTTTTCGACATCAAGTGACAGAGTTTCTATCAATTTATCTATCTGAGCGTTTGAAGTTTTCTTCTTTAATTTTAATAAAATTGCGTCTAAAGTTTCGACAATTTTCGGGTTAACAGATGTCACCGTTTCCATAGCTGGGAGGATTATTGCCTCGTTAACATTTTCTGTTCTTCTCTGATTTTCGACATCAAAAAAGCCCATGCTGTCAATGTCGTCACCCCAAAATTCGCATCTTATCGGCTGTTTATATAGAGGTGAGAAAAAGTCTAAAATTCCACCTCGTTTTGAAAACTGTCCAACACCTGAAACTTGCTCTGAAAAAATATATCCGGCTGAAACCAGCTGTCTTTCAATTTTCTCCATTTCTATGCTTTGTCCGACCGAAAGTGAGAAAGTCATATTTTCTAAAATTTCAGGTGGAGCTGTTCTAATTAACAGCGCCGAAACAGCACAAACCACCACAGGGCATTGCCCCTGAGTTAGGGCATATAGAGTTTTAATTCTGTTGTGCTCGGCTGTTCGTGAAACACCTTCGGCTGAATATAGTGAGAGTTCACGGGTGAGCAAAACAGGAATTTCTATATTCAAAAATGATTCCATATTTTTTGCGGTTTGTTCTGCTGAGGTATCGTCGGGGCAGATTATGAAAATCGGCATGTCGGTTTTACAACGAAGTGCCGAGGCTAAATGTGCTCTGTGAATTGGTGATAATCCTGTAATCAGGGCAGGCAAAGCGCCCCCGTCAATCATGTTTTGAAGCGGAGATAGCTCTTGCATATTTAAAATTGAAGTTGAAAGTTTAATCATTAAATTATTGTTCCATTTCTCAGTAATCATTATCCTACACCAAAAAGCAAAAATGAGCAAGTAATTTCACATAAAATTTATAATTTATTTTGTTATTTCTAACAAAAATAAAAATTTTTTCTCAGTTTTGCATAAAAACGTGCAAAAAAACGGCGTTTTTCACCCATATAGTAGAGGGGGTTTTAAACGGCTGAACATCTGTCTATACTTATATTAATAATTGTTCTAAATTATTACTTGTAATTATGTTGAAAAAATGGTATAATAACGGTCAAGATTTTAAATTATCAGCCTGAATTCTTTTCCGATTTGAGAAGGAGAGATTTTATTAAATGAATTCACTAAACGATATTTGGAACAGCGTCCTAATGTCGCTCAGCAGCGACCTAACGCCTACCGCAATCAACACATGGTTTTCTGAGTGTGAAGCCGTGGCTTTTACAGACAACAGACTTATTATACACTCACCTTCTGAATTTAAACGCAACATCATTGAACAGCGTTTTTCAGAAACCATAAAGGCTCATTTGGCAGATTTATTCTCTGCTGAAATCGACCTTGTAATTTTAGCCGAAGATGAAATCACAGATTTTAACACTGAACGTGAAGCCGATACAGGGCTTCCCGAAATTGCAGGTTATAATTTTGACAACTTCATAGTCGGTAGCTCAAACAAGTTTGCCCATGCTGCCGCTCGTGCTGTTTCTGAAAATCCGGGCTCTGCTTATAACCCTCTTTTCATTTACGGTAACTCAGGACTTGGAAAAACTCACTTGCTCCTTGCTATAGGTCAAGCTATTCACGCAAAAAATCATGATGCTAAAATGGCTTACATGAAAGGTGATGAGTTTACAAACCAAATGATTCGCTCTATCCGTGAAGGCACTCAAGAGGAGTTTCGCCAAAAATACCGCTATGTTGACTTGCTTCTAGTCGATGATATTCAGTTCATCTCTGGTAAAATGGGTGTTCAAGAAGAATTCTTCCACACCTTCAACTGCCTTTATGAAGCAGGAAAACAAATCGTCATCACATCTGACCGTCCACCGCTTGAAATGTTAAAGCTTGAAGACAGATTGCGCTCTCGCTTTGAAGGCGGACTAATTGCCGATGTTCAGCAGCCTAATATGGAAACGAGAATTGCTATCACAAGAAATAAAGCGGTTCAACTTGGGATGAACTTGCCTGATGAAGTTATAAACTACATAGCCGAACACATTACGGCAAATATTAGGCAAATTGAGGGCGTTGTTAAAAGATTGACCGCATATAAAGAAATTTTAGATGATAATATTTCAATTGACTCTGTAAGACGAGCGATTAAAGACGTTATACGTGTCGGAACTTATATTCCAACGCCTGACATCATAATCGAAGAAACCGCTCGCTATTATTCAATTGACCCTTCTGAAATTCGTGGTCAACGTCGTAGTAAAAACACAGCTATGGCAAGACAGGTTTCTATGTATCTCATAAGAACGCTCACAAACCTCTCTCTAACCGATATTGGTGATGAGCATGAAGGTCGTAACCACTCTACAGTTTTAAGCTCTATACGTAAGGTTGAAGATTTGCTGAAATCTGATCCTGATATGGCAGCAACTGTTAGAGATATTACGAGTAATATTAACTCAAGGAATTAAAGAAACTTTCTAAAAAGAAGATTTGAGAAAACGTTCTGAAAAGAAGATTTTAAGAGAACGAGGGGAGACGCACTTCGTTGGGAGTAACTTTTTTTTCAAGAAAAAAGTCACCAAAAACTTGTCGGGGAAACACCCCCGAACGGTGGGAACGGTTAATATGCTGAGTATACAAAAATAATGAGATTGTATAATTTTTAGCAGTTGCCATTTCACCAAGTCAGAGTTAAACCACAGGCTAAACGCCTGTATGAGCGTAAATTACTAGCTAGCAAATCCACGAGTAGGA
>CAYJOS010000122.1:0-6782 GCA_964371875.1 uncultured Oscillospiraceae bacterium
TCGGAGTCTCGTCTCCGAACACGAGTGACGAAAGTGGGTGCTGAATATACAGGCTATTTTGGATAGAAAAACTTCTACCAGTAGCAATCGCACGAAAAAAATACTGAGTTTACGGCTGTCGCCTGATTTCTTCCCGTTGACTACTCACCAGCAAAATCTGCGAGCAGGAGGGTCTATTTAGAGCTGTTAGATACGAAGCGTTTTGCAGAGTTCGCATTTTACAGGTCTAAATAGACCCTCCTACTCGCAGATTTTGCCAGTGGGTAGTCAACGGGCAACCCGAAGGGCGATTAGCCCTTGTCGGTTTCGCTTTATCTTGGTGCGATTGCTCCTGCTTAACTAATGCAAGCTAATTATTCTTGTATATTCAGCATATTAACCGTTCCCACCGTTCGGGGGTGTTTCCCCGACAAGTTTTTGGTGACTTTTTTCTTGAAAAAAAAGTTACCCCAGCGGAGCGCGCTTCCCCTCGTTTCTTTTGCTGAAGCAAAAATCCCCAACGAAGTATGCCGCCTTTCGTCGCAACGAAAATCTCTCTCGTTCTCTCGTGCTTTTCGCCGAAGCGAAAATCCCCAGCATATTGCATCTCCTTTTTACTGCCCCAAAAAATAGGAGCGGATTTTATCCGCCCCTAAGTATTTAATATTCTGCTTTTAAGCCTTAACTTTCCAAATTTCCTCTGCATAATCTTTAATTGTTCTGTCAGAAGAGAACTTACCAGCGCTTGCGATATTCATTAGGCATTTTCTACCAAATTGCAATCTGTCAGCATAGTCATAAATTGCACGCAATTTTGCTTTTCTGTACTTATCATAGTCGAGAAGTACATAGTAGTGGTCGGCTCTGTGCCAGTTTGTGCCATAAAGCAGAGCACCGTGAAGCTCAGCCATAGCATCATCACTTTGAACTGTGCCATCAACCAAGCTGTCAATTGCACGACGCATGTAAAAGTCTTTTTCGTAAAGTTCTTTTGGATTGTAGTTGTGTTTGATTTTCTCAATATCTTCAACAGTTGAACCGAAGATGTAGTTATTATCAATACCTGCTTCTTCGACAATCTCAACGTTAGCGCCATCAAGTGTTCCGAGAGTGATAGCACCATTTAACATAAGTTTCATGTTACCTGTACCACTAGCTTCAAAGCCAGCTGGTGAAATTTGTTCAGAAATGTCAGCTGCTGGAATGATTTTTTCAGCATAGCTACAGTTGTAGTTTTGAACAAAAACAACACGAAGTTGCTTGTTAACAGCTGGGTCATTGTTAATCATTTCACCCATGCGGTTGATATAGCGGATAATCGCCTTAGCTCTAGCGTAACCTGCCGCCGCTTTTGCACCGAAAATGAATGCAATCGGAGGCATGTCGCTTAGCTCGCCATCTTTAATGCGTTGATAAATTTCCATGATGAGTAGAGCGTTCATGAGCTGTCTTTTATACTCATGCAAACGTTTGATTTGAACGTCAAAAATGAAGTTTGATGGAAGGGTAACACCCTCTTTATCAGCAATAAATGCCGATAATTGTGCTTTTTTCTGCATTTTTACGTCATTAAAGTCCCAAACAAGCTTATCAGTAATGCATGGTTTTAGGTCGGCTAGTAAATTGAGGTCTTTAATAAATCCAGGGCCGATATTACGACGAATTAGTGAGCTAAGTTCAGGGTTACTTAGTCCAAGCCAACGGCGTTGAGTAATACCATTTGTCTTATTTTGGAAACGCTCAGGATAAATTGCATACCAATCACGGAAAACGTCGTTTTTCAAAATTTCAGTATGAATAGCAGCAACACCATTGATATAGTGGCTAGCATAAATTGCAAGTCTTGCCATGTGAACTGTATGACCGTCGATAATTTGCATACCACCGATATTAGCATCATGTTGAATATTTTCACGCATGTGTGCATCAATTTGCTTAATAATTTCAGCAATTTGAGGGCAAACACTTTCGATTAGTCCAAGTTCCCAACGCTCTAGCGCTTCGCTCAAAACTGTGTGGTTAGTGTAGCTAAATGTGTCAAGGGCAATTTTGAAAGCCTTTTCAAAGTCAAGCCCTTCACGGCGTAGTAGACGAATAAGCTCAGGAATTGCAAGAACTGGGTGGGTGTCGTTTAGTTGCAGAGCGTTGTAAGCTGAAAATTCCATAATAGTACGGCTTCCAACTTGACGATGACGACGAATTAGGTCTTGCATAGTCGCAGAGCAGAGGAAATATTGTTGTTTCAGGCGAAGTCTTTTACCTTCATAAGTGCTGTCGTCAGGGTAGAGGACAGAAGTGATACTCTCGGCAAGGTTGTCTTCACGCATAGCGGTTGCATAATCTTGACGGTTGTAAGCTGCAAAATCAAGTGGATTTTTTGATTCACTTTGCCATAAGCGAAGCGTTCCAATGTTGTCAGAGTCATAGCCGATAACAGGCATATCATATGGAACAGCAAGAACAGTTTGGTCTTTAAAGTGAACTTCAACAGCTTCACCATAACGGCGGCAACTCCATGGGTCACCATCGTGTAGCCAGATATCTGCTTCTTCGATTTGGTCGTAATTTTTAAAGCTTTGCTTAAACAAACCGTATTTGTAACGAAGCCCATAGCCATTTAGTGGGATGCCATGAGTTGCGGCACTATCAAGGAAACAAGCGGCAAGTCTGCCCAAACCACCGTTACCAAGTGAGGTATCTTCAATTTTGTCAAGTGAAGAAATATCAGCACCTTTTGAGGCGAATAATGCAGAAAGTCGTCTTAAAACACCTAAATTGTAAAGATTTGAGTATACAAGTTTACCAATCAAAAATTCAGCGCTAAGATAAGCTGCATGACGTTTTAGGCCGTGGTTTCTTTGGCTACGAGTCCAGTTTCCAGACAAATAACGCACAACTGCGAGTGAAAGGCACTCATGTAGTTGTCTTGGTGTTGCATCGGCAAGTCCGATTTGGTGGTTACAAAGGCATTGTTCCTCGGTAAGCTCCAAAATTTCGTGACACCGCATTTCGCTATCTATAATCATATAAATCTCCAATCTGCCGAATATTTTCGGCGTAAATTATTGTTTAATTAACCATACAACAAAAGTATGATTTTGTTTAACCTCTGAAAAATGTTCGTGTATATTTTAAAATAAGCTTAGAAAGTTCGTCGGTGCATTCATCTTCTTTAAGCCTAAATTGCCAGTTTGCTCCAAAAGTTCCGGGGGCATTTGTTCTGTCTGAACTTGGTTTGCCTAGCCAATCTTGAATTTGTGCTATGAAAACTGAGGCAGAACTTGCCATACCCGAGCGGATTACCCCTAGGTGGAGGTTTTCCTTTTCTCCGCAATAGGTGGAAATAAAGTCCAAATCATACTCTGATAAAGTGGATAACCAACCGCAAACAGTATCGTTATCATGAGTTGCAGAGTAAACAATGGTTTTCTTTCCTATTTTATGAGGGAGGTAGTCACTTTCATGATTAGGATTAAAGGCAAAACTTAGAACGGACATGCCAGGGAATTTTCCATATTTAAGCAAATCACGGACTTCATCTGTGATAATTCCCAAATCCTCAGCAATGAATTTCAAATCTGGGAAATTGCTTTTTAGCATATCAACAAAATCCTTTGAAGGGCCTTTTCGCCATGTGCCATTAATCGCAGTGTCGTTTCCGAAAGGGACACACCAATAACTTTCTAAACCAAGGAAATGGTCAATTCTGATGACATCAAAAAGTTTTGCTTGAGCACGAATACGCTCCTGCCACCATTTGTAGCCATTTTTTTTCATGACATCCCAGCGATAAAGGGGATTGCCCCAAAGTTGACCAGTTTGACTGAAATAATCAGGTGGAACACCCGCAACTTCAATGGGCTGTCTTTGACTGTCTAGTAAAAATATCTCAGGCTGAGACCAAACATCCGAGGAGTCTAAAGCTGTGTAAATCGGCAAATCGCCAATTATTTTTAGTCCAATATTTTTACAATGACTTTTTAATTCTTCCCAATCTCTGAAAAACAAATACTGTATAAATTTAAAGAAATATACATCTTCTTTTAACAGTTTTTTGTATTTTGCTACAGCTTCGGGTTTATGTAGCTTAATATCGTGCTCCCATTCATACCAAGGGTGCATATTAAAATGTCTTTTTAGCGCCATGAATAGGGCATAGTCTTCAAGCCAAGATTCGTTTTTTAGTTCAAATTTTTCAAAATCATTTCTGTGTTTCAAAAAACCACGTTTGAATGCGATGTCAAGGACTTTAAAGCGACTGTTGTAAATTTTTTCATAATCTACCTTTTCGGGATTGTCGCCCCAATCAAAAGATTCTAGCTCTTCGGTGGTCAAAACTTTTTCATCTACAAGTCTTTCGAGGTCAATAAAATAAGGATTTCCTGCAAAAGATGAAAAGGTTTGATAAGGGCTGTCGCCATAACTTGTAGGGCCTACTGGTAGCATTTGCCAGTAACTTTGACCCGATTTCTTTAGAAAATCCGCAAATTCAATTGCTTGTTTTCCTAAAGTGCCAATCCCGTAAGGGGAGGGGAGTGAGAAAAGCGGAAGTATTATGCCTGAACTGCGTGAAAAGCTGTTTGACATAAGGTTCTCCAATCTATTATTAATAAGGTATACTTTATTTTGTGTTCGCCTGAGATTTCAAGCGATTTTCCATATAATCGTGTGCTTTATTTTCAAATATATCTGTTAATTCATCAAGAATAATATCGCCATATTTGCGAGAAAGTGCAGTTTTTAGCAAAAAATCTGCAAAAACTGGATTTTTTGGTAGCATAGGACCATGGCTGTAACTTCCAAAAGTGTTCTTAAATCTAGCACCTTCAGAGTCGTCGTAACCGTTGTTGCCATGCCCTGAAATAACATAACCAAGCGGGTCGACATTCTCTCCGAGATAGGTTCTACCGCTGTGATTTTCAAAGCCGACTATGGTGCAATTTCCATTTTGTTCGTCTGCCTTAAACATCATATTTCCGATAAGTCGCTCTTTTTCGCCGACAGTGTAGAGGTCGAGAGCACCTATAAAATCGCATTGCACTCCGTCGTGGGTTTGGTAATAGTTACCAAGCATTTGATAACCGCCACAAATGGCAAGAAAGACTTTTTCGTCATTTATCGCACTTATAATTTCGGCAGATTTTCCATTTTTTAGATCGGCAAGGAGAATTTCTTGTTCGAAATCTTGTCCTCCGCCTATGAAAAATAAGTCGATATCAGAAAAATTTGCGTAATCATTAATAGAAATTTCGCTAACATTTGCACGAATTCCACGGCGTTCAAGTCGTTTTTTCATACAAATGACATTACCTTGATCACCGTATAAATTCAAAATATCAGGGTAAAGGTGACAAATATTTAATTCCATTTATTAGTAACTCCATTTAGTATGGGATTTATTCCCAGAAGTTTTTAAAGCCAAAACGTGTGCTTAATTTTTGACGTAAATCAAGCATGGCTGTGTAGGTTGGCATTATGAAAACGGGTTCGTTGATTTCAATCATAGCATCTATGAGCTTGTCATAATCATAAAATACCGAGATTTTTTCTTCGGGCAAATCGGTGTAAGACAGTCTTAGCGCCATGTCGTCAGCACGCACTCCAGAAACGAAAACATGGGTTAGTTTGTCGCCCATATCGGTTAATACATCGAAATAAACGTCCCATATCCATGATATGTCAGTTCCGTCCGCATAATTATCATTTAGACAAATTACGAAAGCAGAATTTCCATCTAAATTTGTCAAAAAGTTTAAAACCTGGTTGCAACCTGCTGGGTTTTTCACCAAAATCATGCGTAAAAGGTGCTCATTAATTTCAAACTTTTCCATTCGACCAAAACCGCAAGAAAAACTTTTTAATGCATTTAAAACGGTTTCTTCGTCAAAATCCAAGGATAAAAGTGCTGTGCTTGCCCCGACTGCGTTGTAGATATTAAATCCACCGGGGAGGTTGATTGTAGACTGATATTCCTTACCGAAAATGTCAAATTTTATGCTACTGTCATCGGCTGTCATGGATAAAATTTCGCTGACCGAAACATCAGTTTCAGGACGAGCGTAGCCACAATTCGGGCAAGAAAACGAGCCGAGGTGACCATAAGTTATATAGTCATAGCTGTATTCAAATTTGCAGTGTATGCAATAAGGTGCGTCGGACATTTCGGGGACACGAATTTTGTAAATGGGGGTGTCCACCCCGTAAAAAACGACTTTTCCCTCATGACCCTCAGCGAGTGAAGAAGTGAGGGAGCAATCGGCGTTTAAACACAAAGTTGCATTTTTGACATGGGATAAACCTGTTTTGATATTATTTAATGTGTGTGTGACTTCGCCGAAGCGGTCGAGTTGGTCTCTGAAAATGTTGGTAACCAAAACCACTTCTGGTTTTAGATATTTCAAAACAGTTTTCGTTGCAGCTTCATCACATTCGATAACGGCAAATTGCTTTTTCGGTTTGCCGAAAATTGTAGCATTTGTGGCAAATTCTGTCGTAATTCCTGTGATTAAATTTGCGCCTGCTTTGTTAGAAAAATAACTAATAGACTTATCAATAAAAGCTTGCTCTACTATGCGTGAGCTGGTGGTTTTTCCGTTAGTTCCTGTAATGACAATTGTTCTAACGTTTCTTGCAAGAAATCCCAGAAGATTTGGGGAAATTCGAAGAGCAATTTTTCCAGGAAGGGAAGTTCCACCACGACCTGTAGCACGCAGTAGGAAGCGAGTTAATTTACATATAAATAATGATATAATGTTCATATGTAAATTTTATACCAAAAAGCGGAAAATTACAAGCGTTAGAGA
>CAYJOS010000123.1:0-6690 GCA_964371875.1 uncultured Oscillospiraceae bacterium
TCATCATCAGAATTTAAGCTGTAATATATAACATCATCGTCGTCAAGCTCATATCCTGCAAGGCGATTAGGGTAAGTTATGCCATAACTTTCACCACTGATTTCTAATATTTGCACATCATCTGCAAATTCGTAAGAGCCTATTTTTTCGCCGTCATTTGAAACTTTTCCGTCCAAGGATTTTTGTCTGAGTGTTTTAATTTCTTGCTCACCATCAGTAAAATTAATGGTCACAAGATCGCCTTTTTCATAGTCTTTCCCATCGCTTCCATGTGTTTGAACTGTTCCATCGGTTGTGATTACAGTTACAGTTTTTTCGGTGAAATCATCATACTGCATAAGCCCTGTTGATAAAACAACACCGTTGATTTCATCATCGCCCGAAATAGGAGAAATCACATCTGCGACCATTCCATTTTCACCGAGTAATAAAGTCACAAGGTCGCCCTCTTCAAACTGTCCGCCAGATGTCAATTTTCGTGAGGCGTCTTGAGTTTCAAAACTATAAGTATTGCCTGATACTGTGATTTTTGACGGTGCTAAAACTGAATCTATATAAGAAATTCTGCCTGTCACGCTGTCGTTATAGACCCAAACAGTATCGACTTCTTCATTATAATAACAAACATCATTTGCACGAATTTCATTCACGCTTATTGATTTATTATTTTTATAAATTGTAGTGTTTGCACCTATTTCAAAAGGCAAACTACCAACTGAACTGAAAATATAAGGCCCGTCGGTGAACATGCTTGTAAGTTTTAGTGTGTCAAGAGTTCCTGTTGCAGTCACTGGATAGCCGAGCGTTTGAGCATAGATAACACCTGTTGAAGTTTTTGTGTTCATTAAATTATAAAACAGATTTGCACAGTCGTTTCTCGATAAATTTTCACCTTGCGTAGCTGTTATTCCCTCGTCGAGATTTAGCTCATAAAACTTTGAAAGTTGTGCCGAGGGGTAGCTACCATCCAAATCATCATAACCCAACATTCTAAGAACAGCTGCCGCCCCTGCTTCAAGAGTAATGTTGCTGTTTGGCTGAAATGTGCCGTCTGCATAGCCTACGAACCAGCCTTGTTCAACGGCGATTTTTATGTATGGTGATGCCCAATGGCTTGCACTGACATCAGAAAAAATGCTAAATTTCGCATTTTCAGAAACGTCTTTATATAGTGAAGCAGAAACCATCATTTTTGAAAATTCTGCTCTGCTTACAGTTGAATTTAGGTTTAAGTTTCCGTGCTCATCACCATTAATAATGCCCAAAAGCTGATTTGTTTCAAGGACTAGGTCTTGTGAAACACCGCTTGTTGCTAATGCACTTGTACCAAGCATACCTAATATTAATGTTGTAGAAATAAGTTTTGTAATTGTTTTTTTCATTTTGTACATCTCCATTTTTGCATTTTGCAATGCGTTTTGATTGATTTATGATATAATAACTGCAAAAGAAGTTATTATATCAATTTTATCGCCATAATTCTCGCCACATTGTGGCAACCGAATTTTGATGGCTGATATATCATAAATATTTGCAAATTTATGATATAATAAAAAAATAAACCCAAGATAAACACAATTCATGAATTTGTTTATCTTCGATTTATCTAACTAAGATATATTATATTTAATAAATTAAAAGGGTGATTTTTATGTTTAATATTTTAGTAGTAGATGATGAAATACACATCAGAAAGCTTATGTCTGTAATACTCAAGCAAAATGGATATGATGTATTTTGTGCCGAAAATGGTGAAGTTGCTCTTGAAATAATGGACAATCAGCACATAGATTTGGTTGTACTTGATGTGATGATGCCTAAAATGGACGGCTATAAATTTGTTGAAACTTTAAGACAGGGGAGTTGTGATATACCTGTTTTAATGGTGAGTGCAAAGCAAGAAAGCTCTGATAAACGCATGGGATTTATCGCCGGAACTGATGATTATATGACAAAGCCTGTCGATGAGGACGAAATGCTATTGCGGATAAAAGCGCTGCTTCGTCGCTCAAACATTGCACATCAACGACAAATTAAAATTGGTGAAGTGGTGTTAAATTACGACTCTTTGACAGTGAAAGAAAAAACTAAATCTCATACACTTCCACCCAAAGAGTTTTATTTATTATACAAATTACTTTCCAATCCTGACAGAATTTTCACACGCTATCAAATACTAGACGAAATTTGGGGGATGGAGAGTGAAACTGCGGATAATACAGTGGTTGTACATATAAATAGGCTTAGAAAACGTTTTGAAGATTTAAAGGAATTTGAAATTGTGACTGTGAGGGGTTTGGGTTATAAAGGGGTAAAACATGAAGGGTAAATCAACTAAGCTTTCGACTTTCATTTTTGCAACAACAATTGCAACACTTTTGACAATGATTGTTTTAGTTTTTGTTGGAATTACAATACTATCTATATTTAATATTGAGCTTCAAAAAGTAATACAATTTTTAAATTCAAGTTCGCAACGTGTGAGAGTATTATTATTGTTAATGCTACTGAGCGGTTTTGCATGTGCTGCGATTATGAACTTCATCATTATGAAAAGACAACTTCGCCCCTATGCCTTATTAAAAGACGGGATGAAAAATCTTTCTAAAGGCGATTTTGGAATAAAAATAGAAACTAAAGGTGTGAATTCTAGGGAGTTTTATGAACTTTTAGTGCAGTTTAATACTCTATCTGCCGAGCTAAACAACACAGAGCTTTTTAGAAAAGACTTTATAAACAACTTTTCTCATGAGTTTAAAACGCCTATAACATCCATAAAAGGCTTTGCAAAAATATTGCAAAACGGAGAACTTACAGATGAAGAAAAAAATGAATATCTCAGCATAATTGTAAATGAAAGTACACGACTTTCGAGATTGTCACAAAACATTTTGACCTTGTGTAAAATAGAAAATCAAGGCATAATTATGAACGAAGAAAGCTATGAATTGTCAGAGCAAATAAGGCTTGCAATTTTGACTTTGGAAAATGAGTGGTCGAAGAAAAACCTGTGTTTTGACCTTGATATTGATGATTTTTCGTTTTACGGCAATAAAGATATATTAAACCATGTTTGGGTGAATTTGATTGATAATGCGATAAAATTTTCACCTCAAAATGCCGATATTAACATAAGTTTAAAAGAGAAAAACGAAGGTGTTTTCTTCACCATCACCGATTATGGGACTGGAATGGATGAAGAAACGATAAATAATATTTTCACAAAATTTTATCAAGGCGATAAGTCGCATTCGGGCAGAGGTAACGGCATAGGGCTCTCGATTGTTAAAAGTGTTGTGGATTTTTATAGAGGCGAAATTGGCGTTGAAAGTGTGCCGAATAAAGGCACGACTTTTTATATACGCCTACCTAAAGATGTAAAAAAATTTAAAATATTTGTGAAAATCTGAGCAAATCTTCCAATGTATTTCTATAATTTTCCTCACTATGATGTCGTGAAACCTCGAAATCTACAGCTTTTCGGTTAATCGCAAACACAGCTTTAATTCCAGTGTCGTAAATTTTTTCGATATTATCCGCAATTCCGCCGACAATCGCAACCACGGGAACAGCCTGTTTTTTTGCCCTGTTTGCTATGCCAACGGGCACTTTTCCGCCTAGACTTTGGCTGTCAATTCTGCCCTCGCCTGTGATTACGAGGTCGGTTCCTGAAAGGAGCTCATCGAATTTTACCATGTCCAAAACGACCTCAATTCCAGGTCTTAAAACTGCGCCAAAAAACGCTACAGCACCGCCACCAAAACCGCCGGCAGCGCCTGCTCCAGCAAGATTTTTGACAGAAATTGAGAGGTCTTTTTCTATGATTTTTGCCATATTTTCAAGCCCCAAATCAAGCATTTTTACCATCTCGGCATCAGCGCCTTTTTGCGGTGCAAATATAGCCGCTGCGCCATTTTCACCGCACAGTGGGAAGTCGATATCGCACATGACTTCGACAGAAATTCCATCTAAAAGTACCTTAGCTTCTGTGGTGTCAATTCTTGAAATTTTACTCAAATTCGCCCCGATTGGGCAAAATTCTTCGTTTTTCTCATCAAAAAATTTAACACCCATGGCAACAGCTGCGCCACAACCGCCGTCATTTGTTGCACTTCCGCCTAAGCCTAAAATGACTTTTTTCGCACCATTTTCAACAGCATGTTTTATCTGCTGACCGACTCCGAAAGTGGTGGTTTTCGACGGGTCTTTTCGCTCGCCGACCATGGGAAGCCCAGCCGCCGCTGCCATTTCTATGATGGCAACTTCGCCGATTTTGGCGTAATATGTCGTGACATTTTCTCGCCAAGGCCCACAGACCGTGGTTTCGACTTTTTCACCGCCGATTGCCTCCAAAAAGCAGTCCACAGTTCCCTCCCCGCCGTCGGCGACAGGGAGGGCGATTGTTTCGCAATTTGGATAGAATTTTTGTATAGAATTTTTTGCAATTTTTCCAATTAAACTGCTGGATAATGTGCCTTTGAATGAGTCGGAAATTACAATAATTTTCCTCATAGTAATCAGTCCTTTTTTATAGAAACTACTTGATATAGTATGATTTTACAACATTTTTCTTGATATTATACTCATTTTTTGACTCAGAAATAATATCCTCATTGAGGTTTGTTTCACCCTCAATTGTGTGGTTTGGTAACTCAAAATTGACAGTTAATTCGTCTGAGTTAGCTTGGAAACCACGTAGGATAAAGCCCTCTTTGCCCTGTGCTTTTTTTAATGCAGTCACGACAAAATCTTCGCTTTTTTCACTGACAAAACTGTAAGAATATGGTGTTTCGTATTTTGAAACATTGAGTTTCATGGCATTATATGGCATTTTATTGTAAACCACGATTGGAGTTGTGTATTCTTTTGCAATTTTTGCCATATTTTCAGCTTTTTTGGTGATGGCGATGTCAAAAGTATGCACACCCAAAAGTTGAGAGTCGGGAGTTTGCATCTTAATTCCCGATGGTCTGCCTGGACGTCTGAACAAGTTTTCCTTGCCCAAAACACCCACGCCACGGAGCAAAGTTATTGCGATTGTGTCATAATTTTCGCCAATTATTTCATATTCACGGACAGAATTTGTGAGCACAGCTAGGCTGTTTTCGGCGTCCATTGCGACGTATGAAAGCATGGGATAAATGCTGTCAGGACGCTCGTTCCACTTCTCTTTTTCCCAGACATCCATGGCGCTGTCGTATACATCACGGCGAATTTCGCCAAACTGATTATCTGATAAAGAGAATTTTGTGCCAATTCCGTTGGGAATTAAAACCCTAACCCTGTGGTCAGTTACGCAGTTGAAAACTGTAGATTTTACGTCTAAAATACGGCTTCCCTTGTGCATGGTGACGACAAATTTCATGGAAATTTGACCGTCTATTTTTTTCGCTTTTCTGCTGTCTAAATCTTGAGGAACTTCCATGTCAAAGTCAATTTCGATGACAGTTTTGTTCGCTGTTGATTTAATTGTAGATGTCGCTTTCACGTCCTTTGAAGTGATGATGAAATCATCTTCAAGAGGGGAGAAGTCATAGCCATCGCCGTCGTCGCTGCCGTCCTCGACAAGAAGAACATCATGGAAAGTTTTTCCGTTTTCTTTATCGAAAATTTCCAGTGAACCATTTCCATTTACGGTGATTTTATAGAACTCATTTTCAGCGGTTTTATCGCAAATTTCGGCAAGTTTTGCAGTTCCGTCAATTTCACGAATCATATATGCTTTATAGCCCATAGCAGGCAAAGTATCATGAATTGCAAGGCTATATTTGACAAATGGGTCGTAGTCACCGTAGTGTACTATTTGGCGGTCGATAAGTCCAGCGTCGACAACTTCGGTAGCAAGAACTTCAAAATCATATGACTTCCCATTTTCGTCTAAAAGTTCAAAATTTTTCATTTTTGTGATAATATCACCCTCAATTACTCCTGTTCTTTCATAAGAAACGAGGTTAAACGCAACAAGTTTATCTAGTGTAATATCGCAAGGCATAGCATCAACAATTTTTCTTTTATAGAATTTTGTAAGCTCGTCAACCTTGTTTTCAGCAAGGAAAAAGCGGTTTTCAATGTCTTTGTGCACATTGTCAGAACAACAGCAACCGATGGAGTCATGAGCGTGGTTTTTCATCAATTCTTTCCAAATTGCTTCAAAAAGTCCCTCGTGATATTCTTCGCCTAAACTGTAAGCTAGGGAGGCAATTGGCTCTAAAATATTGGTAATTTTATTTTCAATTCTTGTGTTGCTAGACTTCAAATCCGCACGGGAAGAGAAAATACTTCTGTGAACTCTCATGTATTTTCCGTCTAAAAGTTCGCCTTGAATTGTGTCGATTTTTTCTGCTTTTTCGACTTCGTCAAACACATTTTCAAACTTGCTGAGGAAGAAATCTTTTTCAGGATAGATCTTTTTAAGCGTGCCCATGACCTCATAAATATCCTGCTGAATTGGCATTTGGTCATGTCCGTTTCCGATTAAAATCGCTTCATTAATCGCCCCACGGTCAAGCACGGGCATATATTTACTCATTCTTTTGCGGAGTGCTTCTTCCTCAACAGGGAGGTATTTTCCGATAGCGTATCCCAGTGGCATGAGGTGAACCAAAACTTCGCCCTCGGAGTTAGATTTCCAATTAAAATTGTGCTTATTTGTGCCGTGACGCTCTGAAGAACCTCTCCAGAAAATAGCTC
>CAYJOS010000124.1:0-6498 GCA_964371875.1 uncultured Oscillospiraceae bacterium
GCTCTGCCTGCTAGGGCAATTGCCTCGAGAATTAAGGTCATCGCTGGTCGTCTGTCGGGGTCGAGGTCAGACATTATCCTGTCTGGGTCTTGGGTGATTACAATTTCAGGTTTCACCTCTCTGATAACTCTAATCAGCGTTGTTTTATGTGCCCTATCAAAATTAATTTCACCCATTTTGAAGTCATTAAAATATAATTTTTTAACACCCAAAATCTCAGCAGCTTTTTGCACACTTTCCCTCATAGAAGGCCCAGCTAGCATAATAGACGCAAAACTTTCTCCACCATCTTGTATATTTTTTGCAAGCGCACCACCACACTCGACAAGTTCCATTCCATACACGCCCAGAAGTAAAATCCTTTTCGACATATTGCCCCTCCGATTAAATAATATGTCATTATTTTACTTTGCTAAATCGATTTGCACAAGCCCCCCTAGGGGATAAAAATGTGTTAAATAAAAAAATTCCGCCCAATTGGACGGAATTTTTGTTTTAAAATTAAGACTTAAGCATCGATTTTTGCCATGTGCTCGATAAGCATTAGGACTTTGTTTGAATAACCCCACTCGTTGTCGTACCATGATACAACTTTAACGAAGTTATCAGTTAGAGCGATACCAGCTTTTTCATCAAAGATTGAAGTTCTTGGATCTGTGATGAAGTCAGAAGAAACAACAGCGTCGCTTGTGTAACCAAGGATACCGCTTAGTTCGCCTTCTGAAGCTTCTTTCATTGCTGCGCAGATTTCTTCGTATTTTGCAGGTTTTTCTAGGTTAACTGTAAGGTCAACAACAGAAACGTCAAGAGTTGGTACGCGGAAAGCCATACCTGTTAGTTTGCCGTTTAGTTCTGGAATAACTTTACCAACCGCTTTAGCAGCACCAGTTGAAGAAGGAATGATGTTACCAGCAGCTGCACGTCCGCCTCTCCAGTCTTTTTTAGAAGGAGCATCAACGCATTTTTGTGTGCCTGTTGTTGCGTGAACAGTTGTCATTAGACCGTCAACAATGCCGAATTTATCGTTAAGAACTTTAGCGATAGGAGCTAGGCAGTTTGTTGTGCAAGATGCGTTTGAAACAACGTTCATGTCTTTAGAGTATTTCTCGTGGTTAACACCCATAACGAACATTGGTGCATCAGCAGAAGGAGCTGAGATGATAACTTTTTTAGCACCAGCTTTGATGTGAGCTTCGCATTTGTCGATAGTTGTGAAAACACCTGTTGATTCAACAACATAGTCAGCACCAGCTGCACCCCAAGGAATGTCTTGTGGGTTCATTTCTGCGAAGAATTTGATTTCTTTTCCGTCAACAATGATTGAGTTGTCAGTGTAGCTGATCTCACCTTTGAATTGACCGTGAATTGTGTCATAACGTAGCATGTACGCCATGTAGTCAGGAGTCATGAAAGGATCGTTAATAGCCACAAACTCGATGTTTGGGTTGTCTAGTCCTGCTCTGAAAACTAAACGTCCGATACGTCCAAATCCGTTAATACCAATTTTCATAAATTTTTCTCCTCCATGTATTGTGCTTATTTTTTTAATTAGCTTACTATACCTATTATACTCTATTTTCTGGTATTTGTAAACAAATTAATATCTAATTTTATTGTCATTTTCACCAGAATTTTTCATCTCCTAAGTATTTTTTTTCGACACAAATTTTATTTGCGACCGAAAGTACTATAGCACGGACTAGCATCGTCTGTTCAGTTCTCTCTGTTTCTATGCTTGGAAGCGACTCTCCCGTGAAGTTAACAGACGCTTTTAGTGCATTTAAAAACTCTTCGCAAAAAAAGTTGAAAGCTATATCCAAAGGATAGTGCGCTCTTTGTATCTCAAAAAATTGACTTATCTGTTGTAGTGAAAAAACTTGCTTCATAAGACTCGTTACTACTATATAACATAAGTGTACTCTTCTGTATTTCTTTGACACGGGCGAGGGCACAGCCCCCGTTTTTACATAGTTACTAATCATAGCACCTGTCACTGGCTCTGAAAGCACCGGTTCAAGCCTTCCGTTTACCACTGCAAGCATTTGCTCCAAGTAAAGCCCCATTTCGGGCAATTCGCTATATTTTGGCAGGGTGAATTTATCCACATCAAAATTGCCTCTGTCCAAATCCATTAATTATCTACTCCTATTTTGTTCTTTTGCGTTAAGTTAGTATATCATACCGAAAATTTAGTGTCAACATTGGTAAAAAAGTTTACAATTTGTCTATTTACAAAATGCAAAAAATGTGTTAATCTAATGTTGAACATTGGATGAGCTAACTTACAACCTTATTTAATCACACTTTTAAGCTTTTTTCAAGCTATTTTAAAGCTTTTAAAAAAAAATGTTAAAAATTTTAAATTAGGGCTTTACAAATGGGAAAAAGTGTGGTAATATAATTTCAGACGAGGGAAGAAACATTCCAAGTCACTTAAAATTGATTCTTTTCATCTAGTCGTGAGACCTTCTGCCATCCCCCTGGCGCTGCGTTTCACGGCTATATTTTATTTTGTGCCAGCCTTATTTGCCTTATCTCGTTCTTTGGCACGTTAATACGCCCTATCTCTGCGTCAAACACTCTTGTAATGCACCAAGCATTACTGCTAGTGTTTTCCTTGATATAGAACAATTCACGCACCACATAACTTCGATAAGACTGCATAAGGCAGTCTTTTTTTGATTTTAACAAATGTGACTGTGGAGCAAATTTGTTTTTTTTCACATTTTTCAGTCTCTCCCTTGGGGAGAGGGATTTCTTAAAAAATACGGAGCGACAATCTCGTCGCTCCGTTATCTTTTGTATGTTTATATTTTAAAATTTTATATATGCCCCAGTAGTCAAATCTTGCCCTGTACTTCTTAATGCGGTGTTTTTGTGCGCTAGGGCATAAAAATCTCTCGCCTTTGCCGTCAACTCAAAGCACGCCAAGGCTCTACCGCTCAAATTTGAACCGTGAGCTGGTTTTGTGATTATGGGCAAAGTTTCCGCTTTTGTCGCAGTTTTCAAAATTTCAAAGCCGTTTTGGTTTGAAGCCAAAACTCGGATATAATCGGGAGTTCCATCGCTCATGCCTTTTTCAATTCCCAGACACGCCGACATGAGCATACGCCTAATTCTCGACATGGCATAACGTTTGGTTTTTGTTTTCTCTAAAATGTCTGAAATTGTATTTTCACTTTGAACAAATTTATAAAGCCTGTTCCCTAAACCCTCGCTTGCATCAGGTAAATTTTCAAAAACATCTTTCCCCAACATACGCAAACGAGATAGCATGGAAATTTCCATCAACTCCCTGTCAATGGCTTCCATACTATTATATATAGTATATGCCGTTTCTGGGACAAAGTTCTCATATACTTGTCCCCCGTCGATAAATGTCCGAATTTCGGAAGCAGAGCGAACCTCTCCCCCACTTTTTTGGTCGTGTCCCGCTCCAACTCGCTGAACAGTCATGGGTGAAATGTTCAGCCCCAGAGTTTTTATAGCCTTGATATATTCAATTCCGAGAATATTATTCGGGCTGGCGATTAATTTTGAAGCTTCAAAGTCAATTTCCTCCAAGGCTTTTTGCCTAGCACTGGCATAGGAAATTCCGCTGTTTAAATACCACAAAATTTTCTCGTCAAGCTCTCCTGAAATCAAAATTTCCGCAGTGTGAGATAGTTTTTCAACTTCTCCGCACTCACTTCCAAAACTTATGCTGTCAACTGAGGGCAAAGCTCCCAAAAGCCCGACAGCACCTCTTGCAAAGCTCTCGGCAGAGGAAACCGCCCAAGGCAAATTCAATTCAATGACCAAATCAACTCCGCACAAAAGCGCCGCCTTTGCCCTTGTGTGCTTGTCGAAACTTGCTGCCTCGCCTCTTTGCACAAAATCGCCAGACATAATAGCGACAATTTTTTTGTCAGGATATTGCTTTTTACTTTCCATAATATGGTATAAATGTCCCTTATGTAGGGGATTATATTCACAAACTATTCCAATCGCACTCAAAATATTGCTCCTTTGTAAAAAATTTAACAATTTTCAATACTTTCTCTTGCCTTTTAGCCAAAAAAGTATTAAAATATATAGGGTCAATTAACTAGTAAGGTTAATTTAACAAGTTTTGAAATTTTTAATTTACTATTTTATTTTACAACATGGAAGGAAATGAATCAATGAAAATTCTGGTAATTAATGCAGGAAGTTCATCACTAAAGTACCAACTATTCGACATGGCAAACGAGGCTGTTCTTGCAAAAGGACTTTGCGAGCGTATTGGAATTGACGGTTTTCTCCGTTACACTCCTTGTGTAGGCGACAAACCCGAGTTTAAAGCTGAAGTTGCTATGCCAACTCACGCTGAAGCTATTGCAGCAGTTCTTGACAAACTAACAAGCTCTGAATATGGCGTTGTTGCTTCAATGTCAGAAATCGACGCTGTCGGACACCGTGTTGTTCACGGCGGTGAAGAATTTACAACTTCTGTCATCATCGACGATGCAGCTATGGAAGCAATCGAAAAATGCGTTCCACTAGCACCTCTACACAACCCTGCAAACATCATCGGAATTAATGCTTGTAAGGCAGTTATGGGCGATGTTAAACACGTTGCTGTTTTCGACACATCTTTCCACCAAGCTATGCCTGCAAAAGCCTTCACATACGCAGTTCCTTATGAATACTATGAAAACGACAAAGTTCGTCGTTACGGCTTCCACGGCACAAGCCACCGCTTTGTTTCAGAGCGTGCGGCTGATATCCTAGGCAAAAAAGCTGAGGACCTAAAACTTGTTTCTTGCCACATGGGTAACGGAACATCTTTCTGCGCTGTTAAAGGCGGAAAAAGCTTCGACACAACTATGGGCTTCACTCCTCTTGCTGGTATGCCTATGGGAACACGTTGCGGTGACCTAGATAATGGTGTTCTTCAATTCCTTATGAATAAGTATAACATGAATATCGACGAAATGCTCAACATTCTAAACAAAAAATCAGGTGTTCTTGGAATTTCAGGCGTTTCAAGTGACTTCCGTGACATCGAAAACGCTGCTGCCGAGGGCAACACTCGTGCTCAACTTGCTCTTGACATTTTCGCATACAATGGCGCAAAAACTGTCGGTGCATACATCGCAGCAATGAACGGCGTTGATGCTATCATCTTCACAGCTGGACTAGGCGAAAACTCACCAGAAACTCGTGAAGCAATTTGCGAATACCTAGGATTTATGGGTTGCAAACTTGATAAAGAAGCAAACGGCAAACGTGGTAAAGAAATGATTGTAAGCACAGCAGACAGCGGTCTTACAGTTATCGTTATCCCAACAAACGAAGAACTAGTCATCGCTCGTGACGCTAAAGCTCTTCTTGTTTAATTTAGCACAGATAACTTAATAGTTTATTTTTACTAATAATTAAACCTCCAACATGCGTATTTTTATACAGCACGTTGGAGGTTTTTTGAGTTATTTTAACTTTTCTTACGCAATCTTACCGTCATAATAATTGGAACATTTTCTCCCTCAAAAGGCACTTCGTAAAAGCCATCAAGCACAAAACCTGCTTCAAATGCTACATTAAAAATATCGCTAATCGAGCGGTGATAATAGTTTTGTAGCATGGGTTGACCCTCAATCGCTACACCTTTATTTATACAGCTTGTAAAATAGTCCTCGTTCTCATAGGTAAAACAAGGGTGATGTGTTGCGAAAACAAATATCCCATTTTTGTCAAGCATGTCATAAACAGCCTTAAATAATGGAGTTATTTCAGATATGTCCATAATCGCCATGTTGGCGACAGCTTTTGTAAAAGACTTACCACTTTTTAAATTTATAAGCATTTCATAATTCGTTGCATCACAAACATGAAAACTCACCTTATCCAAAACATCAACTCTGCGTTTAATCGCAAGTTCAATCATTTTAGGGCTATAATCGAAAGCAATTACCCTCGCACCACGCTCTGCCATTCTTTGAGAGAAATTTCCGTTTCCACAGGCAATATCAAGCACAAGGTCAGTTTCGTTTATTTGGAGCAACTTTTCCACATTTGGTCTTACAATATCACAATGAAAAAAGTTGGACTCGTCGCCCATTTGCTCGTCCCAAAATTCTGCATTTTTCTCCCATGCGGTTAAGCCCTTATCTTTAAAATCCATAATCGTTCCTCTACTTTAAATTAAATTTCATCTGGTGTTTGACAAAGAAATATCGCCAACCGCACTGCTAAACGGTTGACGATAAATCAATAAAGAAAAAGGAGAGTAGTGTAGGAGTATCTTGTATGTTTAGCAGAACTCTTCTGCTTGATATTATAATACCACATTAAAAATAAAAGTGATGTATAGAATAAAAATAAAATGTTAAGAAACTTTGTACAACATAACGCCTAAACTACTTCATTATTTACAGCATTTCTTCTGCTAATGCTCTTATTCTTTTTAATGTAAGTCCAGCCACATACCACACAGTTTCATATTTAAGGTGATGTAACATAGTTTCGTCCCACAAC